>JBGVLD010000113.1:0-5448 GCA_045124075.1 Agathobacter sp. | reverse complement strand
GGTGCAGGATTAGCAGTTATCGCAGGTATCGGACCTGGTATTGGACAGGGTATCGCAGCCGGACATGGTGCTGCAGCAGTAGGTAGAAACCCAGGAGCAAGAGGACAGATTATGTCTACCATGCTTTTAGGACAGGCGGTAGCAGAGACAACAGGTCTTTATGGTCTGCTTGTTGCCATGCTCTTACTTTTCGTAAAACCATTAGGCTAAAAAGGAGCAGATAATCCGTTGGAAGGGAGAGTAGAACATTGCTAGCGCAAAGTTTTTTATTTAATCTTGATGCACAGCTGCTCTTCGATACCATACTGCTGGCAATTGCAGTATTTTTCCTAGTGATCATTATGTCGAACCTGCTTTTCAATCCTGCTAGAAAACTGTTAAAAGATAGACAGGAACGAATTCAAAACGACATTAATGACGCAATTGAGGATAAAGAAAGTGCTGCAGCATTAAAGGCAGAATATGAAGGCAAGCTGAAAGAAATCGATAAAGAGGCAGAAGTAATTCTTTCCGAAGCAAGGCAGAAGGCATTGAAAAATGAAGCAAAGATCATTGACGATGCCAAAGCAGAAGCTTCCCGTATTATCAAAAGAGCGCAGGAAGAAGCTTTGCTTGAAAAGAAACATGCAATGGACGACATGAAGCAGGAGATGGTTGCAATTGCTTCTCTTATGGCTGAAAAAGTCGTTGCAGCTTCTATTGATACAACAATTCAGGATACTCTTGTAGAAGAGACATTGAAAGAGATGGGTGATTCCACATGGCTAAGCTAGTTTCAAACACATATGGTGATGCATTATTTGAACTGGCGGTGGAAGAAAATAAACTGGATTCTTTATTTGAAGAGGTTAAAGCTGTTTCAGAAATCATATCTAAGAACCAGGAGCTGACCCAGTTAATGAATCACCCAAAGATTGTGAAAGAAGAAAAAATTCAGATTATCAAGAATATTTTTGCAGGCAGAATTTCTAAGGAATTAGAAGGACTGATCTGCATGATCGCAGAGAAGGATCATTTCAAAGAATTAGACAGCGTTCTGATTTATTTTATGGACTGCTATAAGGAACAGAAAAATATCGGAACTGCCTATGTTACTTCTGCAGTAGAGCTTTCCGAAGCTCAGAAAGAAGCAACAAAGAAACGCTTGTTAGAAACAACCAGATACGTGGAATTTGAAATCCACTATGAAGTGGACGCCGCACTGATTGGCGGCATGGTAATTCGAATCGGGGATAGAGTTGTAGACAGCAGTATTAAGACAAAGCTGCAGGATTTGACCCGTGAATTATCTAAAATACAGTTGAAAGTAGGTGAATGCGCTCCATGAATTTGAAGCCAGAAGAGATCAGCTCTGTAATCAAAGAGCAGATTAAAAGATATGCTTCCCAGCTGGAAGTTGCCGATGTCGGAACCGTTATTCAGGTAGCTGACGGTATTGCACGTATCCATGGTCTGGAGAATGCAATGCAGGGAGAATTATTAGAGTTCCCTGGAGAAGTTTATGGAATGGTACTTAACCTTGAAGAGGATAATGTGGGTGCTGTATTATTAGGTTCCCAGAAAAATATCAACGAAGGTGATACCGTTAAAACTACAGGAAGAGTAGTAGAGGTTCCAGTTGGCGACGCTATGCTGGGACGTGTTGTAAATGCCCTTGGACAGCCAATTGACGGCAAGGGACCAATCGAAAGTAATAAGTTTCGTCAGGTAGAACGAGTTGCTTCCGGTGTTATTTCCAGAAAATCTGTAGATACACCTTTACAGACAGGTATTAAGGCAATCGACTCCATGATACCAATTGGACGTGGACAGCGTGAGCTGATTATCGGAGACAGACAGACCGGTAAGACAGCTATTGCCATTGATACCATTATTAACCAGAAGGGCAAAAACGTAAAATGTATCTATGTAGCAATCGGTCAGAAAGCATCTACCGTTGCTTCCATAGTGAATACTTTAGAAGAGTTCGGTGCTATGGCTTACACTACTGTTGTGGCTGCTACAGCCAGTGAACTTGCACCATTACAGTATATTGCACCATATTCCGGATGTGCCATCGGTGAAGAATGGATGGAAAATGGAGAAGATGTACTGGTGGTTTATGATGATTTAAGTAAACATGCAGCAGCATACAGAACACTGTCTCTGCTGTTAAAACGTCCACCAGGACGTGAAGCGTACCCAGGTGACGTATTCTATCTTCATTCCAGATTACTGGAGCGCGCAGCAAGACTTTCTGATAAATTAGGCGGAGGTTCCTTAACTGCCCTTCCAATTATCGAAACTCAGGCAGGAGACGTTTCTGCATATATTCCGACTAACGTAATTTCCATTACGGATGGTCAGATTTATCTGGAGACAGAAATGTTCAATGCAGGTTTCCGTCCAGCGATTAATGCAGGACTTTCTGTATCCCGAGTTGGAGGTTCCGCTCAGATCAAAGCCATGAAGAAGATTGCAGCTCCAATCCGAGTAGAATTAGCACAGTATCGTGAATTAGCTGCTTTTGCCCAGTTTGGTTCTGAATTAGATGCAGATACTACTGAGAAATTGGCGCAAGGTGCAAGAATCAAGGAAGTTTTAAAACAGCCTCAGTATCAACCGCTGTCAGTAGAGAAGCAGATTATCATTATCTATGCTGCTACCAGAAAATATCTTCTGGATATCGAAGTAGAAGATATTTTACGATTCCAGGATGAGTTATTTGAGTATATCGATACCAAATATCCTGAAATTCCAGAAACCATCGTGGCAACACAGGCTCTGGATGATGAGACAGAGAAGAAACTGATTAAAGCTATCGAAGAATGTAAAGCATCCTTTCGATAATCATGGCAGAAAGTAGGTGGTAAGAAATGGCCTCCATGCGAGACATTAAGCGAAGAAAAAGCAGTATTTCCAGTACGCAGCAGATTACCAAAGCCATGAAGCTTGTTTCTACCGTAAAACTCCAGAAAGCAAGAACAAGAGCCGAGCAGACCACACCGTATTTTGATTATATGTACAAGACTGTCAGTTCCATGCTGGCGAAAAGCAATAACATTGATCATCCCTATCTGACTCCGGGAGAATCCCCGAAGAAAGCGGTTGTGGTGATTACTTCAAATCGTGGTCTTGCAGGTGGATATAATACCAATGTGGTAAAGCTTATTACTGGTGCTAATTGGAATAAGGAAGATTTGGACATTTATGCCATTGGTGGAAAAGGTGCGGAAATTCTGGATCGCCGGGGATATCATATTGCAGGAAGTTATCCAGAGATCATGGAAGATCCTCATTATGAAGATGCTTCTGCCCTGTGCCAGAAGGTATTGGATGCCTTTACTTCTGGAGAAGTAGGAGAAATCTATCTGGCATATACCCATTTTAAAAATACCGTAAGCCATGAACCAAAGCTTATTAAGCTTCTTCCGGTAGAAATACCAGAAGAAATGGAAGAAGATGACAGTTTGGTCTTGATGAATTATGAGCCAAATGAGACAGCTGCTCTCAATATGATCATACCAAAATACGTTACCAGCTTATTTTATGGTGCTTTGGTAGAGGCTCTTGCCAGTGAAAATGGGGCAAGAATGCAGGCAATGGATTCTGCGACCAGCAATGCAGATGAGTTAATAAGTGATTTGACACTGAAATACAATCGTGCACGACAGGGTTCCATTACGCAGGAACTTACAGAAATTATTGCCGGCGCGAACGCAATTTCATAAACAGTTCAAAAGCTGCCGGAAAATCCGCTGATTTTGCGAATCATGGCAGTTGTTCTGAAAAATGAAAATTTAGAAATAAGGAGAAAAAATAATGGCAGATAAAAATGTCGGTAAGATTACCCAGATTATCAGTGCCGTTCTGGATATAAAATTCCAGGAAGGAGCTCTGCCGGAAATCAACGATGCAATTAAGATTCCATTAAAAGATGGAAATGAATTAGTTGTAGAAGTTGCACAGCATCTGGGTGATGATACAGTTAGATGTATTGCCATGGGACCAACAGATGGATTGGTTCGTGGTATGGATGCCATTGCAACAGGAGCACCAATTTCTGTTCCTGTTGGTGAGAACACGTTGGGCAGAATGTTCAATGTTCTCGGTAATCCGATTGATGAAGTTGAGCCTCCAGTAACAGAGGAGAAATGGTCTATCCACAGACCAGCGCCAGCCTTTGAAGAGCAGGCAACTTCCCAGGAAATGTTAGAGACAGGTATCAAAGTCGTTGATCTTCTCTGCCCATATCAGAAGGGTGGAAAAATTGGTCTGTTCGGCGGTGCCGGAGTAGGAAAGACCGTATTAATTCAGGAATTAATCCACAACATCGCAACAGAGCATGGTGGATATTCCGTATTTACCGGAGTAGGAGAGCGTACCCGTGAAGGTAACGACCTTTACTACGAAATGAAAGAATCCGGGGTTATTGATAAGACCACCATGGTGTTCGGTCAGATGAACGAGCCACCAGGAGCTCGTATGCGAGTTGCTCTTTCTGGTCTTACTATGGCTGAATATTTCCGTGATAAAGGTGGAAAGGACGTACTGTTATTCATTGATAACATTTTCCGTTTCACACAGGCAGGTTCTGAGGTGTCGGCACTTCTTGGACGTATGCCTTCCGCAGTAGGTTACCAGCCAACCCTTCAGACAGAAATGGGTGCCCTTCAGGAGCGAATCACTTCTACAAAAAATGGTTCCATTACCTCTGTACAGGCAGTTTATGTGCCAGCGGATGACTTAACGGACCCTGCTCCAGCAACAACTTTCGCTCATTTGGACGCAACCACTGTATTGGAGCGTTCCATTGTTGAGCTTGGTATTTACCCAGCGGTAGACCCACTGGCTTCTACTTCCAGAATCTTAGATCCTCGTATCGTAGGAACAGAGCATTTTGAAGTAGCCCGTGGAGTACAGGAAATCTTACAGAAATACAAAGAGTTACAGGATATCATCGCCATTCTTGGTATGGATGAATTATCCGAAGACGATAAATTGGTAGTAAGCCGTGCGAGAAAGGTACAGAGATTCTTATCTCAGCCATTCTTTGTAGCTGGTCAGTTCACTGGTCTGGAAGGTAAATATGTTCCAATCGCTGAAACCATTCGTGGTTTCCGCGAGATTCTGGAAGGAAAACATGATGACATTCCAGAAAGTTATTTCTTAAATGCCGGTAGCATTGAGGACGTGCTTGAGCGCGTGAAATAGGAGGAAGTCCAATGGCAGATAATAAATTATTTCATGTTCAGGTTGTCTCTCCGGAAAGTGTATTTTACGAGGACGAAATCGAAATGTTAGAGTTATGTACAACAGAAGGGGAGATTGGTATTTATGCCGGTCACATTCCGCTTACTTCTATTATAGCACCTGGCATTGTTCGGTTTACAGTAAATGGAGAGACGAAAGAGGCTGCCCTTCATGACGGTTTTTTAGAAATTCTTCCAGATAAGGTAGTGGTATTGG
>JBGVLD010000112.1:0-6948 GCA_045124075.1 Agathobacter sp. | reverse complement strand
TAACATTGTCGCCAATCACCGTGTCCTTCATGATGATCGAATCGCGGATTACCGTACCTCTTCCAATCTGAACATTCGGTCCGATAACGGATCCGATGACCGTACCGTAAATCTCGGATGCCTCCCCGATAATACTGCGCTCCACATGTGCGCCCGGCGCAATATACTGCGGCTCTACGGTATCACACTTGGTATAAATCTTCCAATATTCCTCATACAGGTTAAATTCCGGGATCAGGTCAATCAGTTCCATATTGGCTTCCCAATAAGAGCCTAAAGTTCCTACATCTTTCCAATAACCATTGTACTCATAAGCAAACAGCCTCTTTTGATTCTCAAAGCAATACGGAATAATATGTTTGCCAAAGTCACAGCTGCTCTGATCCTTCATGGCAATCAACGCTTCCCTTAATACCTTCCATGAGAAAATGTAAATACCCATGGATGCCAAATTGCTTCTTGGATTTTCCGGTTTCTCTTCAAATTCCAGAATCTTCTTTTCTTCATCTGCAATTACAATACCAAATCGACTTGCCTCTTCTATTGGTACGGGCATGGTCGCAATGGTAATATCAGCCTGGTTTGCTTTGTGGAAATCCAGCATTAATTCATAATCCATCTTATAAATGTGATCCCCGGAAAGAATTAGTACATATTCTGGATTATAATTCTCCATATAACGAAGATTCTGATAAATGGCATTTGCTGTTCCTGTATACCATTCACTGTTATCACTTCTCTCATATGGAGGAAGCACAGTCACTCCACCGTTGTTCCGATCTAAATCCCAGGGAATTCCAATTCCAATATGGGAATTCAGACGAAGTGGCTGATACTGTGTTAAAACACCAACTGTATCAATTCCTGAATTAATACAGTTACTAAGAGGAAAATCGATAATTCTGTATTTTCCTCCAAAGGCCACTGCCGGCTTTGCCACGTCCGCCGTCAGGACACCAAGTCTGCTGCCTTGACCACCAGCTAAAAGCATAGCTATCATTTCTTTTCTGATCACGTTATCACTCCTCGTCGTCCTTTATTCATGGCTGCACCGTGAAAGTACCATGTAGTTATTATTTTTCCGCCTTCATCACGGTTTCTTATATATGAAGACCGCTCCTTTCTGTATGCTATTATTATATCACAGCGGTTAATTTTTTCAACATTTTACACAAATTTTTGCTAATTTTTGGTTTTTTTTATGCAAATTACATAATAGATATTATATCATGTTAAGCGTGCTAATAGATTTTCCAGTTCTAATTGCAAAATAATGGATTCGCGTTATAATAAATATAGTAATGAAAAAATAAACAGGCAGGAGAATTCTTATGTATCAAATAAATTTTAACCAACCGATTCATGTTCATTTTATAGGTATTGGAGGAATCAGCATGAGTGCCCTGGCAGAAATCCTTTTACAGGAAGGTTTTACCATTTCAGGCTCCGATTCCAAATCCTCCGATCTTACCACCTCTTTGGAAGCAAAAGGCATCCGAATCTTTTATGAACAGACTGCTTCCAACATTATACCAGGTATTGATCTGGTCGTTTACACAGCTGCGATTCGGGAAGATAACCCAGAATACATGGAAGTAGTGAGACAAAATCTTCCTATGCTGACCAGAGCCCAGCTCTTAGGCCAGATTATGGACAATTACCAGAATTCCATTGCCGTTGCTGGCACCCATGGAAAGACCACCACAACTTCCATGATGAGTCAGATTCTCTTAGAAGCAAATACCGACCCGACCATTTCTGTTGGTGGAATCCTCCCATCAATCCAGGGGAATTTAAGAGTCGGCAGCTCTGAGGTATTTATTTCAGAAGCCTGCGAGTATACCAACAGTTTTTTGAACTTCCATCCAAAATACAGCATTATCTTAAATGTAGAAGCAGAACATCTGGATTTCTTCAAAGACCTGGATGATATCCGCAATTCTTTCCGGATTTTTGCTTCGAATACTCTTGACCATGGAGTCACCATTATAAATGGAGAGATTCCAGATTGGCAGGAACTAGTAGCTGGACAGCCTCAAAAGATTATTACCTATGGCTTTGATCCTTCTTTTGATTATTATGCAACGGATATTGAGTTCAATGAAAAAGCTTGTGCTATTTACACGGTAATGAAGCAGGGAACACCTCTGTTTACCGTATCCTTAGGTGTCCCAGGCCGGCATAACATCAGTAACTCTCTGGCAGTCATTGCTCTTTCCTGTGAAATGGGGCTTTCTAAGGAAGCCATTCTTTCCGGGTTATGCACTTTCTCTGGCGCGAATCGCCGTTTCCAGTACAAAGGTATGGTAAACGGAGTTACAGTTATTGATGATTATGCTCATCATCCAACGGAAATAGGTGCCACCTTAACAGCGGCTGCCAACTATCCTCACAATCGCCTGATTGTTGCCTTCCAGCCTCATACTTATTCCAGAACCAAGGCATTTTTACCTGAATTTGCTGAAGTTCTTTCTCAGGCAGACATCGTTGTCCTTGCAGATATCTATGCAGCCAGAGAAAAAAATACTTATGGCATCAGCTCCCAGGATCTCCTTTCTCTTCTGAAAGAAAAGGGATGTGAAGCTTACTATTTTCCTTCCTTTGAAGAAATCGAAGAATTTTTATTAAAAAATTCTGTTAACGGTGACCTGTTGATAACTATGGGAGCCGGAAATATCGTAGAAATCGGTGAATCTCTTTTAAAGAAATAAGTTATCCACTTTATCCACATTACAATTGTGAATGAATCGCATTTGTGATGTGGATTTTTTGTTTTTGTTATCCACATATTTCCAATTTATCTTTTCAAGATTTTGTTGTGATTTTTCCCTAAAATATTCCCTTTCCCACAATTTTATCCACTTTATCCACATTATCTACAATTTTTTTGTCCCACTCACTTCCTTTTTCTTGCAGAGTTTTTAAGACTTTTCATAAAAAAAACTTTGTGTTATAATGGCTCACAGCAATAAAGGAAAGGTGATTTTTATGCCAACCATTCAGTTATTTAATGACAGTTCAAGCACTGTTACCAGTGTTTCCAATATATTTATTGATGAATTTATGCCAGAAGCAAATGGCGAATTTGTGAAGGTCTATTTATATTTATTACGAAGCTTGTCAAATCATTCCTGTGAATGTTCAATTTCTGCTATTGCGGATAAATTAGAACACACAGAAAAAGATGTGACCCGAGCGTTAAAGTACTGGGAGCGTATGGGACTTTTAAAACTGGATTTTAACTCTTCCAAGAAGTTAAGTGCAGTTCATGTACTTAATTGCCAAAGCAGACAGGCAGAATGCTCCATCAACCCTTCAGTTCAGACTGTGACAACACCAGTACAGGCTGCTCCGGTTCAGACTATCAAAGATCCGACTACTCCAGCTCAGACTGTTGCTGAATCCAAGACTTCTTCTGCCCCTTCATTGGAAACGATTCCAACACCGGCAGTTCTTCCTGTAGATGCTCTTCCTGAGAGATTGATTACCTATACTGTCCCTCCGGTAGTCACATCGGAAGACAAACCAGTTCGGAAGGAATACTCTTTAAATGAGATTAAGGAGTTCCAGAAAGATGAGTCGGTTTCTGAACTTTTATTTTTGGTGGAGACTTACTTAAAGCATCCATTAAGTTCTTCTGATACCAATACCGTATTATTCTGGTATGATCAGCTTCATTTTCCAACAGATCTGATCGTTTATCTCATGGAATACTGCATTAGCAAAGGACATTCCAGTATGCGTTATATGGACAAGGTGGCTTTAAGCTGGAAAGACAGCAATATTTCTACAGTGGAAGAGGCAAAAGAGCAAGCGGCTATCCACAGCCAGGTATATTACGGTGTAATGAAAGCGTTTGGCATTACCGGACGTTCTTTGGTAGACGGAGAAACACGCTTAATCAAGAAATGGACCAAGGAATATGGCTTTGATATGGAATTAGTCTTAGAAGCCTGTAAACGGACCATGACGGCTACTCACCAACCAAGTTTTGAATATGCCGACACGATTCTTACCAACTGGCACAAAAATCACGTACATACCTTAAATGATATTAAGGCACTAGATCAGACCTACCAGAAGAATAAGAAGACCTCTTCTTCCACTTCTTCCTCTGATTCAAACAAGCGCAACAAATTCAACAATTTTAATCAGCGTGATTATGATTATGATCAGCTGGAAAAGATACTGTTAACAACATCGGTACAATAAAACGGGAGGATTCCCATGGCACTTAGCAATTCGCAATATGATGAAATCATCCGGGGCTATGAGCAGAGACAACTTCATAACCGCCGTCTGACGGAAAAACGTCAGCAGGAAATATACAAAAAAGAGCCGCGAATCCAGGAAATCGACCTTATCATTGCTGAAAATAGCGTAAATAAGGCGAAATTACTGTTAGACGGGGATAAGAATGCCCTAAACCAATTAAAGCGGGAATTGGCTTCTTATCGCAGGGAGAAAGCTCGTCTTTTAATATCCTGCGGCTATCCGGACAACTATTTGGAACCAGTGTATACCTGCCCGGATTGTAAAGATACCGGATATACCAGTTACATTGGTGGAGTTAAATGCCACTGTTTCAAACAGGCAATTATTAACGTGGTATATTCTCAGTCCAATATCCGTTCTATTTTAGAGCGAGAGAATTTTGGCACTTTTTTTTATGATTATTATTCTGATACTACCATTAATCCTGCAACTGGACTTTCCTCTCTGGCAACTATCAAAAATGCCGTAAGAGAATGTCAGAATTTCGTAACAGATTTTGATAACAAACCGAAGAATCTCTTCTTTTACGGAGATACCGGTGTTGGAAAAACATTCCTTTCTAATTGTGTTGCAAAAGAACTTTTAGATAAAGGTTATTCTGTTATTTACTTTACAGCTTTCCAATTATTTGATATATTAAGCAAAGGTGTTTTTGAAAAAGACGCCGATGCAATTGCAGCAAACCAGAATATTTTTGACTGTGATCTGCTGATTATTGATGATTTAGGAACGGAATTATCCAATTCCTTTACTTCATCTCAATTATTTCTATGTATTAACGAAAGAATACTGCGTCAAAAATCCACGATTATCTCTACGAATCTGAATATGAATCAGATGGTGGACCTTTATTCGGAACGTACTTTATCCCGAATTTCCAGTAACTATACGATTATGAAATTATTCGGAGATGATATCCGCATTAAAAAACGCCAGCTTCGTTAATGTAAGAGCAAATGTCTTGTGTATGAACACAAGTTATTTGATATAAACTATATAATACTATTTATACAATTTAATGGAGGACTCCCATGCCAAACGATGAAAAACTTTTAGAAGCTATGCCAGTCGGCACCCTTGGTCTGATCCCTACAGACAGCTGTATTGAATTAGGAAAAAAAGTGGATGAGTACTTAACCACATGGAGAGAGAACCGTGAACACCAGCACAAGAATGATATTGGTTTCAAAGATTACTGTAAAGATAGCTTTATCATTCGCCCAAAGACCCCAAGATTCGGATCCGGTGAAGCAAAGTGTATGATTACCCAATCCGTTCGTGGATATGATTTATATATCATGGTGGATGTTACCAACTACAGCATGACCTACTCTTTATGCGGCCAGACAAATCATTACTCTCCAGACGATCATTTTTCTGATTTAAAGAGAGTTATTGCAGCCGTTGGAGGAAAAGCCCGCAGAATTACTGTTATCCTGCCTTTCCTTTATGAAAGCCGTCAGCACAGACGTACCGGTCGTGAATCCTTAGACTGTCCATTGGCTCTTCAGGAACTGGTAAATATGGGAGTTGACAATATTATTACTTTCGATGCTCATGACCCACGTGTTGTAAATGCGATTCCTTTAAGTGGATTCGAAAATGTAATGCCTTCTTACCAATTCATTAAAGGTATATTAAAGAACGTAAAAGACTTAACTATCGATGCTGATCATTTAATGATCATCAGTCCAGACGAAGGTGCTACCAGCCGTGCTATTTATATGGCTAACGTACTTGGTGTTGATATGGGTATGTTCTATAAGAGAAGAGATTACAGTAAGATCGTAGACGGAAGAAATCCAATCGTTGCTCACGAATTCTTAGGTTCTAACGTAGAAGGAAAGGATGTTCTGATCATTGATGATATGATTTCCTCTGGTGAAAGTATGATTGATACTGCAAAGGAATTAAAGAAACGTAATGCAAACCGTATTTTCGTAGTTTCTACTTTCGGTCTCTTTACCAATGGATTAGCTTCCTTTGATAAAGCTTATGAAGAAGGGCTGATTTATCGCGTTGTTACTACCAACTTGATTTATCAGACTCCAGAACTTCTGTCCAGGGAATATTATATCAGCTGTGATATGAGTAAATATGTTGCTCACTTAATTGATACCTTAAATCATGATTCTTCAATCAGTGATCTATTAAATCCATACGACAGAATTCAGGCTTTTGTTCAGAAATATAAAGATGAACAGAAAAATAAATAATTTCCAGGCGGGCTGAATGTCCGCCTGGTTTTTTTGTTTACGCATTGTTAACACGAAGTGTCTTTCCTGATATATAAAAAAACTGCCAGCATTAAGCTGACAGTCTTTACGTCGTAAATTCAATTAAACAAGCTCAAGAACTACTTCAAGGGCTCCGTCACCTTTACGCTGACCAATCTTTACGATTCTAGTGTAACCACCGTTACGTCCAGCATATTTTGGTGCGATTTCATCAAATAATTTAGCAACAAGATCAATTTCTTTTGCTTTCTTTCCTTCAACTTCTTTTACAGTGTAGAGAACTTTTAACATTTCTCTTCTTGCATGAAGACGGGATGGAAGATCTTTCTTAATTGTTTTCTGAACTTCGTCGTATACAGTTACTTTCTTTCCGTCTACAACTTCTTTTACTCTCTTGCCATCTTTGTCTTTACGAGCAACCTTAGCAGTTACTGTA
>JBGVLD010000111.1:0-7121 GCA_045124075.1 Agathobacter sp. | reverse complement strand
CAGCAAATAAACTGTTTGATGATTACTATGCATCAAAATCAGAAACTACTGAGGCAACTGCAGAGTAGTTTTTTGTGAAAAGTTTATAATCTCTACGGAGGGCGTAAGATTCAATGAATGATTGAATTTTACGCCCTTTTTTTAAAGGAGTTTTTATGGAATTAGGAGCAGTGCAAAGTGGATATGTTGGAGCATCTTATGTATATCAGAAAGAAACTGCAACAGTAGAAGGGGGTTATGAAAATACTTCCTTCACAAGGGAAACTACCGAAGAAGAGGACAGCGAAATCATTGGGCTGACCATGATGAAGCTTTCTTAAATGAAGATCATAACTGGAATCAGATGATGGTTCTTATGCAGGAGGAATATTTAGAGGCAGGAATTTATAGTCAGTATTCTAATTGTCAGAATATCATGGGAACCTTAGATTCTTTTAGTATCAAGTTCATTGATTTTAAAAATATACAGTGGGAGAATCGAACAGGTGATACTTTTCTGAAGTATCAGGAATTGGAACTGCCACAGGAAGTAAAAGATGCCTGGTTTGAGACCGTTGGAGAACAAAAAGATATGCAGGAAAGTGATTTCTATGCACAAGTTTCTTCAGGAATGAGACGACGGGTGAAGGAATTGCTAAGTGGAGAAAACAGGCAGGCTGATACGTGGGAAGAGTCTGTTTCAGCGGCACTGAATGCGGCGAAAGATGCGTTACAGGATTTGGAATATAATTTGGTGCCAGAATTGAAAAAAGATGCTGACATACAGGAAGAAATAAGGAAGCAGAGAGCATTTTATCAGGCATTCATTGATAAGTTAAATATGCTCTTAGAAGAAAGTACAGAAGTGGAAACTACAGAATCAATTTCACAGGAAAGCATTTCAGTAGAAACTGATCAGAAAGAATTTTTGACTTATGAGGAAATGATTGCCCAGAAAATCGAAGAACTGTTTACGAAAATTGAGAATGGTGAGATTGCACCATCTTTCCAGATTGGAAATCAGGAGAGGAAGAATTTGAATGGACGATTTCTTTGGAAAATGAGGACGATTATGACAAAGTCATGGAGTATTTGCAGCAGTTTGAAGGATGTGATAATCTGCGATTTGGATGCCATGAAAATTTCTGGAATGATTTCTTAAGTGGAGAATTAGACCAGGAACATTTTGTGAAAAATAGTAAGCGGTAGAGCCGGAAGGTTCTACCGTATTTTTGGGTTTCAAAGTGGAGCGTGGCGTCATCAAGATGGTCATCGGAGCATGTTAATTTAAGACATGTCGAACACATGATAGCTGTCATATTGGTTTACCGTAAAGTGGGTGTGTGTTATAATTTGAGAGAGAAAAATTTGAAGTTTTTATCCAAGACTTAAAAGAAGATAATTCTATCTCCGATGAAGTTAAAATGGCAATTGATGAGTTTAGTTGGTAAATTCCATTTGTCTGTTCATACGATCTATATTTGTTTTTGGGTGATGAGCACCGTAAATAATCAGGACTTTTACGGTTGGTTTGAGGGGGATGATTAATTTGACCGTAATAATGCTGAGTGATTACAGTCGTTTTTTTGAATTTTGAGTTTATAGACCGTAATTTTAGTATAGATATTACGGTCTTAACTGTTACATTGTTAAAAACAGACCGTAATACACACCAGAAAATACGGTTTGTTTTAGGAAATCAATATGTTGGACCGTAAATCAAAGAAATAAGTACGGACTAATTTGTGAAAGATATATGTTCTGACCGTAAAATACGAGATCACGATTGAGAAATGGTATGTTTTTGATAAGTTTTGTCTAGATACTAAGAAATGATGAGAATAGAAACTTTCACCTTTATTTAATATGTCCTACCACTAAAACTGAGGCTTCGTTTACAGAGGAGATTTTGGTCTTTTTGCGCTCGTGCGTGGAAACTGCGTGTGGCGCATTTTGGGGGCATCAAAAACATTGATTCTCCTTTTATTTTATGGAAATTTTATATTCTGTTTATGGATTTTGAAAAAGTTTGTGATAGAATGGTAGCTATCATTTGACTTAAAGAGGGTTAAAAAGGAAAATCAAGGAGGAACACAAATGCTGGAACTTATAGACATAAAAAAAGACTACCCGGCAGGTGACGGGATTGTTCACGCACTTAAGGGAGTAAGCTTACAGTTTCGGAAAAATGAATTTGTATCTATTTTAGGTCCATCGGGTTGTGGTAAGACCACGTTACTGAATATTATTGGAGGATTGGACAAATATACTTCCGGGGATTTGGTAATCAATGGCAAATCCACAAAGAATTTTAAAGACAGAGATTGGGATACTTATCGTAACCATTCTATCGGCTTTGTATTTCAAAGCTACAATCTGATTCCACATCAGAGCGTACTTCAGAACGTAGAACTGGCACTGACTCTTACTGGTGTATCCAGAGCAGAACGGAAAGCCAGAGCAAAGGCTGTTTAGAGCAGGTAGGTCTGGGAAATCAGTTACATAAAAAGCCAAGTCAGATGTCTGGTGGTCAGATGCAGCGAGTTGCCATTGCAAGAGCGCTTGTGAATAATCCGGATATTATTCTGGCTGATGAGCCGACTGGAGCATTGGATAGTGAGACCAGTGTACAGGTTATGGACATTTTGAAAGAGATTTCCAAGGATAAATTAATTATCATGGTTACCCATAATCCGGATCTGGCAGAGAAATACTCTACCAGAATTATTCGTGTATTAGATGGTGAAATTACAGAGGACAGTGCGCCACTTAGTGAGGAAGATTTACAGGCAGAGCGAGCAGCCGAGAAAACTATGGATAAAGGAAAAGAAAAAATGCCATCCATGTCTATTTGGACTGCATTTTCTCTTTCTTTAAAGAACTTAATTGCTAAAAAGGGAAGAACTGCTTTGACATCTTTTGCAGGAAGTATTGGCATTATTGGTATTGCACTGATTACGGCGGTGTCTCAGGGATTGACCACATATATTGATCTGGTGCAGGAAAGTACCCTTTCTTCCTATCCTCTTACCATTGAAGCTTCCAGTACGGATATAGGAAGTCTTATGATCACATTCATGAGCATTGCGTCAGATCAGGGTGAGGGACATGAAAATGATGCTGTTTATGAGCAGTCTATCATGTATGATATGGTGGATGCGTTAAACAGCATGGAAACAACAGAAAATGACTTAAAGGCATTTAAGGAATTTGTTGATGCAGAATATGCAGATGAAGAATCAGCATTCCACAAAGCGGTTAGTGGAATTCAATATACATATAATCTGGATCTGATGGTATATACAGAAAACGTAGATGGTACAATTATGAAATCAGATACGATGGATCTGTTGACCGATATCATGATGGAATCCATGAATGTGGATGTTACTTCCATGATGGATGCCTCAAGTTCCATTAGTGGAATGGATACCTCATCCATGATGTCATCCATGGGAGGAATGGGCGGTTCATCCATGGTCCTTTGGGAAGAAATGCTTCCGGGAGAAAATGGGCAGTTAGTAAGTGAAATGGTACAGAATCAGTATGATCTTGTGTATGGTTCCTGGCCGACTGAATATAATGAAGTTGTTTTAGTCGTAAACGAGAATAATGAATTAGATGATATTACATTGTATGCATTAGGCTTAAAGCCGGAAGAAGAAGTAGATGCAGTTGTGGATGCTGTCATTAATAAAACAGAATTAGAGCCAATAGAAAATTCATGGTCTTATGAAGAAATCTGCGACAGAGAATATAAGGTGGTATTAAATTCCGATTGTTATACTTACGATGAAGAAACTGGCACTTATACAGATTTAACTGCAACAGATGGAGGAATTAAGTACTTATATAATGATAAAGCGTTCCCACTGAAGGTTTCTGGTATTATTCGTCAAAGTGAAGATGCGGAAGCTGGAATGATAACTGGTTCCATCTGTTACACCAGTGAACTTACAGAATATGTAATTGAACAATCTTCTGATTCTGAGGCGGTGAATGCCCAGATGGAAACACCAACGATTGACATTTTTACAGGACTTCCCTTTGAGGAAAATACAGGAAATTTAACGGATGAAGAAAAGGAAAATTTCTTCCGTTCTTATATTGCAGAGCTTACGGATGCAGAAAAGGCATCTACCTATATTAAGATCATGTCAATTCCAACAGAAGAATTTTTGACACAGACTGTGGATGCGCAGATGGAGGGAATTGACAGAGCAGCAATCGAAGCAATGCTTGGACCTTCTATTGCAGCAGAGGTCGGCATGAGTGAAGAAGATCTGGCAGAATATATCTCAGGTATGTCCGATGAAGAATTATTCGAAAGTTTTGAAATGATCGTAACAGAACAGGTAAAAGCGGAATATGCGGCGCAGACAGAAGCGCAGTTATCTGCAGTACCGCAGGAACAGCTTGCAGCAACTTTTATAATGGAGAGTGAAAATTATACTACAGAGCAGTGTGCAAAGTATTATGATGAAGTTTTAGAGTTTTCTGATTCTTCTTATGAAGACAATCTGACCACGCTTGGATGTATTGATTTAGAGAGCCCTGCAAGTATTAACTTCTATGCAGCAACCTTCGAAGATAAAGATGTAATTGAAGATGTGATTGCAGAGTATAATGAAAACGTAGATGAAATCAAGCAGATTACATATACAGACTATGTAGGACTGATGATGTCTTCTGTTACTTCCATCATCAATGCAATTACTTATATTCTGATTGCATTTGTTGCAATTTCATTGATCGTATCCTCTATTATGATTGCGGTTATTACCTTGATCTCTGTACAGGAAAGAACAAAAGAAATTGGTATCCTGCGTGCAATGGGTGCTTCCAAACATGAAGTTTCCGTTATGTTTAATGCAGAAACAATTCTGATCGGTCTGGCTTCTGGTCTCATCGGTGTGGGAATTACATGGCTGGCTTGTTTCCCGATCAATGCAGTGATTCATTCATTGACTGGAATTGAGACATTAAATGCTTACTTGCCAATTAAGACAGCTATTGTCTATATTTTACTGAGTGTGATCTTAAATACACTTTCCGGATTTATTCCGTCAAAGAGTGCTGCAAGAAAAGACCCTGTAGTAGCATTAAGAAGCGAATAAATGAAAAAATTTATCAATAAAGAATATTGATTTTTAAATGAAAATGCATTATATTAGCAATGGTTAGAAAAGACTAACTTATGTGAATTATGTGTGCCCTATATGGTCGCAGTTTTGAATGCGACACAAGAATACCCTGCGGCAAATTGTCCGCAGGGTATTTTTGTGGGAAGATGGAGAAGTAATGAGAGTAGATCAAAAAAGAGAACGGGAAAAGAAAGTGGTTTCCCTGATGATAAAATTATATTGTCATAAGAAGCATCAGACCAAAACAGAACTTTGCAAGGAATGCAGAGAACTTGATGAATATGCAAGGCTCCGAAGTGAGAAATGCTCGTTTATGGAGACAAAGACATTCTGTTCAAATTGTAAAGTTCATTGCTATAAACCGGAGATGAGAGAAAAAATTCGAGAAGTGATGAGGTTTTCTGGACCAAGAATGATATTATATCATCCGATCATGGCAATCCGCCATGTGATTGAGAGTCGGAAGGAAAAGAAACGTTTAGAAAAAGAAGATTAGAAATAACGTTTGGAGAATAGAAGAATGACGATATCAAATCAGTTTAATATACCTTCAAAAATTATGGAAATGAGCATGAAAGGATCTGTGGAGAAAGCGACCATGCCTTTGGGAAAAATGATTTTATTAGGAATCATGGCAGGGGCATTTATTGCATTGGGCGGTGCGACCAGTAACACCGCTGTACATAGTATTGCAAATGTAGGTCTTGCCAGGACTTTGGCGGGATGTATATTTCCGGTAGGGCTGATGATGATCGTATTTGTAGGAGGGGAACTTTTTACCGGTAATTGTCTGATATCTATGGCTTTATTGGATAGAAGAATCAGGTTCGGACAGTTCATTCGTAATCTGGCAGTGGTATACTTTAGTAATCTGCTAGGGGCACTGCTAGTAGTCGTTCTTTTGTATTTTAGTGGAAATCTGGATTATACAGATGGTCTGCTTGGCGCATATACGATTAAAGTGATGATGGGAAAGGTTGCAATTACTCCTATTAAGGGAATCACATCTGGTATTTTATGTAATGTTTTAGTGTGTATTGCAATTTTCATGGCAACAGCAGCAACAGATATCGCAGGAAAAGTGTGGGCTATTTTCTTCCCAATTATGGCATTTGTGGTAGGTGGATTCGAGCATTGTGTGGCAAATATGTTCTATATTCCAGCAGGTTTGCTGGCAGCTCAAAACCCTGAATATGTGCAAAAGGCAGTGGAAGTATATGGTATGAGTGCGGAAAACATACAGTCCCTGAATGTTGGTGATGTATTACAGAATATGATCCCAGTGACTATTGGAAATGTCATCGGCGGTGTCAGTGTTGGACTGGTTTGTTATGTGATTTATGTGAAAAAGTGGACGAATTTACAGAAGTGTTAGCTTATTGAAATGAGCTTGTATTCCTCGATATATTTATCTAATTTTGTACCTCTGCCCGCATCATCGGGGATAGAGGTCGGTTGTCCGCTTCTTGGATATTGTTGCCCGCACATATTTTAATGAGTTCTATAAAGACCTCAAATAACAGTTGCACGGTATCCTTCCGCTGAACCTGTCGCAGTTGGTATTCAAAGTTGAGCAGCGGTGATCGTTTCGATTTGGGCATTATCAGCACATACAGTTCGGGGAGCCGTTGGTTTGCAACGAGCTTTTGACGACATACAAGAAAATATCTTGGTGCAGTAATCGAAATGCAGATAATAGCTATAAAAAGGAGCTGTATGAGAGAAACAAAGAGGTATATGAGATGCTTCAGTTTTTGAGGGATGAGAAATGTTTATCAATAACTCTGTTGATTTTGAAAATATGATATGCTATATTGATGACAGAGAGTTAGTTGCAACTAACCAAAATAAAACAGATGGAGGTTCATTATGGATAAAATTCAAGTAGTATATTGGTCACAATCAGGAAATACACAGGCAATGGCAGAAGCAATCGGAAAAGGAATTCAGGATTCTGGAAAAGAAGCAAATATAGTTTACGTTGGAGATGCATCTTTA
>JBGVLD010000110.1:0-13073 GCA_045124075.1 Agathobacter sp. | reverse complement strand
GTATGTAAACGCTTAGATGGAAAAGGACGCTTTATAGGGATTGATCAGGATGCAGATGCTATCTGTGCTGCTGGTGAGAGATTGTCAGAGTATGGCGATTTAGTAACTATTGTAAGAAACAATTACTGCAATATTCGTCAGGTATTACAGGAACAGGGAATTGAAAAAGTGGATGGAATCGTTTTGGATTTGGGTGTGTCTTCATTTCAACTTGATACACCAGAGCGTGGGTTCACTTATCGAAGTACAGATGCACCTCTTGATATGAGAATGGATAACAGACAGAAACTTACCGCCAGAGATATTGTAAATGAATACAGTGAAATGGAACTTTTCCGTATTATCAGAGATTACGGAGAGGATCGTTTTGCGAAAAATATTGCAAAACACATTGTAAGTGCAAGACAGGAGAAACCGATTGAGACTACAGGAGAGTTGAACCACATTATCAGTGGGGCAATTCCAATGAAAATTCAAGTGACAGGGGGACATCCTTCCAAGAGAACCTATCAGGCTATCCGCATTGAGTTAAATCATGAATTGGAAGTTCTGCAGGATAATTTGGATGATATGATCGATCTTTTATCCCCGGAAGGAAGAATGTGTATCATTACCTTCCATTCTTTAGAAGACCGCATTGTAAAGTCCAACTTTAAAAAGAATGAAAATCCATGTACCTGTCCAAGTAGTTTTCCGGTATGTGTCTGTAATAAAAAATCCAAAGGAATGGTAGTGACCCGTAAACCAATTTTACCATCGCCAGAAGAACTGGAATATAATTCCCGTTCCAAGAGTGCGAAACTTCGGGTATTTGAAAAAGGGAATTTGAAGTAAGGAGCTAGATTATATGAGCAGAAATTATTATGTAAATGGTAGTGCAGTAAGAAAAATGGAGGCAGCACCACAGCAACAGCCAAGAAGAAAGTCAGAAGAAGAATTACAAAGAGAGCGAAAACAAAGAAGCCGCCATCATGCGGCTTTAAGAAACCGTCAGAAAGCCATGTACATGAGCAAAGGCTATGTGGCATTTTTAAGTATGTGTGTATTAACTGTAGCAGTTTCTGCAGTGTCATTGATACAGATTCAGTCCCAGCTGACTCATCGTATGAAAAATGTAGCAGCATTAGAAAGCGAGATTAATAATTTAAGAGCGGACAATGATGCAAAATATAAAAGCATCACCACTTCTGTGGATTTGAACCAGATCAAGGAGATTGCAATCAATGAACTTGGTATGACTTATGCGTCAGAAGACCAGGTGGTGTATTATTCTGTTGAAAAAAATAACTTTTTAGACCAGTATCAGGATATACCAGAGTAACAGGAGTAGTTTTAGTGGCAAAAAAACGAACTAGAAAAAAGAAAAAACCGAATATCAGATTGCTTCGTTATATGAAAACGAAACTGCTTGTCATGTTCCTGGCATTTGCAATGCTCTTAAGCGGTCTGATTATTAGATTGATGTATATTGAATATACCAGTGGAGATAAATATGAAAAAATCGTACTGGCACAGCAATCCTATGGAAGCACTACGATTCCTTTTAAAAGAGGTGATATTGTAGATTCTAATGGAACAGTGCTGGCAACAAGCATAGCGGTCTATAATGTGATTTTAGATTGCTCAGTTATGACATCGGATGAAGATTATATAACACCTACGATTGACGCGTTGGTAACTTGTTTCCCAGACTTTGATAGAGCTGAATTAGAGACTTATGCAAAGGAAAAAACAGACAGCAAATACATTATATTGGCGAAAAAACTACCTTACGAAGATATTCAGGATTTTGTAGAACTGCAGGAAGCCAGGGATGAAAAGAACAAATTGGTAAATCCGAATGTCAAAGGAGTCTGGTTTGAAAAAGAATATCAGAGATATTATCCTTATAATGAACTGGCAGCATCTGTAATTGGATTTACTTCAGCGGGAAATGTAGGAACTACAGGTCTGGAAAATTACTATGATGATGTATTAAATGGTATTAATGGAAGAGAATACGGATATTTAAATTCAGATAGTGATTATGAAAAGACTATTGTCAGTGCCAAGGATGGGAAGACTTTGGTTTCTACTATTGACATGAATATTCAGTCAATTGTAGAACAGAAGATAAAAGAATTTAATGAAACCTACCGGGATAATTACCGCCAGGAAGAAGCTGGAAGTGTCAATACAGCAGTGATTGTTATGAATCCACAGAATGGAGAGATTCTGGCAATGGCAGATTATCCGGAATTCAATCTGAATTCCCCAAGAGATCTGGCTTCTATGTACACAGAAGATGAAATCAGCCAGATGACGGATGAAGAGACCATGGATATTTTAAATGGATTATGGCAGAATTATTGTGTTTCATCTACCTATGAGCCAGGATCTGTTCAGAAACCATTCACCATTGCAGGAGGATTAGAGACAGGGACTCTTTCTGAGGAAAATACCTATGTCTGCGATGGATACGAAATGATTAGTGGAGAGAGAATCCGCTGTGTAAATCGTACCGGCCATGGAACAGAAACGCTGGAAAAATCCTTAATGGATTCCTGTAATGATGCATTAATGCAGATGTCTTATTCTATTGGAGCCACCAATTTTCTGGATTTTCAATCCATTTTTGGATTTGGACAAAAGACTGGAATTGATCTTCCTGGTGAAGCGAACACTTCTGCTCTTGTCTTTACAGAAGCGAATATGAAAGATATAGATTTGGCAACAAACTCCTTTGGGCAGAACTATAACTGTACTATGGTTCAGATGGCAAGTGCATTTTCGTCGTTGATCAATGGGGGAACATATTATCAGCCCCATGTAGTAAAGAAGATTACAGATTCCGATGGGAATACTATTTCCACATCAGAATCTCTTGAAACCAAACAGACAGTGTCTCAGGAAACCAGTGAAACGCTGCGAAAATATTTGTATAGTACTGTTACCAGTGGTACTGGTAAAACAGCTAAAGTGGATGGATATTCCATGGGTGGAAAGACAGGAACTGCTCAGAAACTTCCGCGTTCTGGGGGAAACTATCTGGTTTCTTTTCTGGGATTTGCTCCTTATGATGATCCGCAGCTGGTAATTTATTGTATTGTAGATACACCAAATGCGAAGGATCAGGCTCACAGTTATTATGCACAGAATATTGTAAGAGAAATTTTGGAAGAAGCGCTTCCATATATGAATATTTATCCGGACGAAGAATTGACAGGTGTCAATAAGGACCTGGGAATTACCGGAACGGATATTTTAGAAAAGGATAAACCGGATGGTGGTGAAACTGCAGAAGAAGTAACTCCGTCAGAAGGCGGCGAAGCAGCAGGAGAGGAAGCAATTCCATCAGAAGGCGGCGAAGCAGCAGGAGAGGAAACGACTCCGTCAGAAGGCGGCGAAACAGCAGGAGAAAACTAAGAATAACCTCGTAATTGCCTCATATGATATTATAAGGCGGTTATGAGGTATTTTTATGCAGAAAAACGATATCATGGAGAGAAATAAAACCTTCCACCGTAAGAAGATCTGGATCATTAGTGTTGTTGTCTTTTCTTGTTTGATTGGGCTAATAGGGCGTCTGGTATATCTGATGGTATTTCGATCTGAGTATTATACAGAGCTTGCAACGGACTTGCAGCAAAGAGAGAGGGAGATAAAAGCTGCACGGGGAAAAATTATAGATTCCACAGGAACCGTGTTAGCTTCTAACGAGTCAGTATGCACCATTTCGGTCATACATAATCAGATTAAAGACCCCGAAAAGGTTATTGAAGTGTTATGTAAAGAATTGGAACTTTCGGAAGAAACGGTTCGAAAACGGGTGGAAAAAGTCTCCTCTATTGAGAAAATAAAAAGTAATGTGGACAAAGACACTGGAAATCGGATTCTGTCCTATGGTTTGTCTGGAATTAAAGTGGATGAAGATTATAAGAGATACTATCCCTATTCCGATCTGGCTTCTAAGGTTTTGGGATTTACTGGAGGAGATAATCAGGGAATCATTGGTCTGGAAGTTATGTATGATGATTATTTAAAGGGAACCAATGGAATGATCCTGACTACAACAGATGCCAGAGGAATTGAGGTAGAAGATACACCAGAAGTAAGACAAGAGCCTGTTAGTGGAAATGATCTGTATATTTCTATGGATTATAATATTCAAAGTTACTGTATGCAGGCAGCAGAAAAGGCCTATCTGACAAAAGAAGCAGATGGAGTATGTATTCTTGCCATGAATCCGCAGAATGGGGAAATTCTTGCTATGGTAGATTATCCCGAATTTGATTTAAATGACCCGTTTACCTTGAATGAAGTATACAGTGAATATACGGGAACAGAGCAGGAAGAGGACTACCGGAATAAAATGTGGAGGAACTGGTGTGTCAGCGATACTTATGAACCGGGGTCTACTTTTAAAATTATTACCACAGCAGCAGCCTTGGAGGAAGATCTGGTATCTGTGGAAGAGAATTTTTACTGTCCTGGTTATATTATGGTAGAAGACAGAAGGATCAGATGTCATAAGACCACAGGGCATGGAAGTGAGAATTTCGCTCAGGCAATTCAAAATTCCTGTAACCCGATTTTTAACATTATGATAAATGTGCACAGAAAAGAAATTTAACTTATGTTTGAAAGGTTGAAAATGTATAGAATTTTGAGCGAATTTTGATGGAAACAGGTAGACATAAAGTTAATTTGTGGTAAAATTAAATATATTAGAGTGTTTAGTGAAAGGAGTTTTTACATACTATGAGACAAGCCGGTATTCTGCTTCCGATTTCCAGTCTGCCATCCAGATATGGAATTGGAACCTTTTCCAAAGAGGCCTATGAATTTGTAGATTTTCTAGAAAAATCAGGCCAGACATTATGGCAGATCCTGCCTTTAGGACCTACCGGATACGGAGATTCTCCATATCAATCATTTTCTACTTTCGCGGGGAATCCATATTACATTGATCTGGAGGAATTGATTGAGAAAGGATGGCTTACCAGAAGAGAATGTAATGCCTGTGATTTCGGTGAAGATGAGACTTCCGTAGATTATGAGAAGATTTATCTTTCCCGTTTTAAATTATTACGAAAAGCCTTTGAACGCAGTAAGATCTGGGAAGATGATGATTTTAAATGGTTCTGTGGGGAGAACGCATACTGGCTCAAGGATTATGCTCTTTATATGACAGTAAAGAATATTTTTGATGGCAAGAGCTGGATCGAATGGGCTGATGATATCCGTCTTCGCTGGCCGCCTGCCATGGAATATTATTATAGAGAATATGAAAAAGATATTCAGTTCTATGAATTTTTACAGTATATGTTTACGCATCAGTGGTTTTCTTTGAAGGCATATGCGAATCAGAAAGGAATCAAGATTGTAGGAGATATTCCAATCTATGTTGCATTTGACAGCGCAGACACCTGGGCGGATCCGAAGCTGTTTCAGCTGGATGAAGAAGGCAAGCCAACTGGCGTTGCAGGATGTCCACCAGATTCTTTCTCTGCTACTGGCCAGTTATGGGGGAATCCATTATATCGCTGGGATTACCATAGAAATACGGGATATGACTGGTGGGTTCGCAGAATGGCATATTGTTTTAAGCTTTATGACATTGTACGAATCGATCATTTCCGCGGATTTGATGAATATTATTCCATTCCATATGGCGATAAGACTGCAGAAAATGGTCACTGGGAGAAAGGTCCAGGCTTAGAACTTTTCCAGATAATCAAGAATAGACTGGGAGAGAAGCAGGTCATTGCAGAAGATTTGGGATTTTTAACCGATTCCGTAATTCAATTGGTGCGGGATACTGGATATCCAGGAATGAAGATTCTGCAGTTCGCTTTCGATTCCAGAGAAAGTGGTGATTATCTGCCTCATAATTATACAAAGAATACAGTACTTTATACCGGGACTCATGATAATGAGACCACTATGGGGTGGTATAAGACCCTTAAGAAAGAAGATAAAGCTTTAGCAAACAAATATTTAAATATCAAAGCAGGCAAAAATGTTTATTGGGATTTTATCCGTGCAGCTCTTGCCAGCGTCTCAGATACTGTAGTAATTCCAATGCAGGATTATTTAGGACTGGGTTCTGAAGCCAGAATGAATATTCCGTCTACTTTAGGATGTAATTGGAAGTGGCGTTTGCAGAAAGAACAGCTTACAGAGGAGCTGGCAGAAAAGATTTTTGATATGACCGAATTATATAGTCGTTTCACAAAGTAAAAATTTATAAAATTTTATCTAAGTGTTTACAAAAATCGATTTTATGATACAATCATAAGTGCCTATACTATATCTGATTAGAGTAAAGGGTGGACATATATGCATGGAATTGCCAATAACCAAAAGAAATGATAATTCTGTGCTCCTAACAATGATCGCCCGTATATGTCTGCTTTCTAATCGGATATTGCTTACATGGGAAATCTCTAGGGATTTCCCATGTAAGCTAAATTTCATTTCAATCAAATCAAAAGCTCTATGTGAGCATGTAATCTTTTTTGAATATTCCCATAATTTTAATATATATAAATAATAAGAAAAATAATGAAGGCGGCTTATGCCAGAAAAAACAAAAATATATGAAGAAATACTTCTTCATGTTATTGATCTTCTATACGAGCAGGGATATTTGTTGGAAGAAGAACGAACTCCAATGAAAAGTCACATTCTATTTGAACAAAGCCGAAAGGACGGAAGAATGCAGTGGAGAGGATAGCAATTTATAATCGTTGTTCCACAGAAGAGGAAAGCCAGATTAATGCTTTGGAAACCCAGGCCAGGGAAAGCAGGGAGATCGCAGAGCAGATGGGGTGGAAAGTGGTAGAGCAGTATGTGGAATCCCAGTCAGGTACATCAGCAGACAAAAGAAAAGAATATCTTCGCATGTTGCAGGATATTCAAGCGGATAGATTTGATATTGTCATGATCAAATCGATTGATCGATTGGCCCGGAATGTTAAGGATTGGTATCTGTTTTTAGATTGCATTGCAAGAAATAACACTAAATTATATCTGTATTTGGATCGGAGTTTTTACAAATCGGATGATGCCTTAATAACGGGAATCAAGGCCATTCTAGCAGAAGAATTTAGTAAAGAACTTTCTAAGAAAATAAAAAACGCCCATAAAAGGCGCCAGGAGAAAAAAACGGGGCTTAATATTTCACGTGCTATGTTTGGGTGGGATAGGACAGGAAAAGATACTTTTGTGATCAATGAAGAAGAAGCTGCCTATTTTCGGAGGGCCTGTACATTGGTAGAACAAGGGCTGGGATATCGGAGAATTGCGGATCTTTTATATCAAGAAGGAGCAAGGCAAAAAGATGGAAAAGCTCTTTCGGCGGTACAGTGGAGAAATATGCTCCGTTCTAAAAGAGCATGTGGAACAGTAATCCTTCATCAGAGAGAATATGATTTTGATACTAGGAAGTATAGAAAAATTCCAGAGGAGGAGTGGGTCTATTTGGAAAATGCGTTGCCGCCGCTGATCAGCAGGGAATATCATGACAGGATTCTTGGTATTCTGGATCAGAGGGCAGTCAGTAAGTACCAGACAGAAAGCACACAGCCTGGAATACTTGGTATTCAGTTAAAAAACAGCAATGCTCATGCAAAAAACACCGGAAAACAAATTCTTTCTGGAAAAGTATATTGTACAGAATGTGGAAGGAAATATTATTTCTCATCAAAAGTCTGGAGGTGTTCAAAATATCTGGCAGAAGGAAGGAAAAAGCCAGATGGGAGAGGTTGTGATAACAGAAAGATATCTCAGAAAGAGATAGAAGAACTTTTATTGGAGTGTTGGGAACTGCATATCCAAGGAACGGGAGTGTATCAAAGAACGGAGTCCATACAAGAGAAAGATAACTGGAATCTTTTTCAGAGGAATCTGCAAGAGGAATTAAAGAAAATCTATCTGAACCTTGAAATCTCTTCTTCAGATACAAAACAGCTGAAACAATTGGAGGTAAGACTAGAAAAAATAAAAAAGAATCAAAGCCTGTTACTTGTTAAACTTTTGGACGGTATCATAGAAGATGCTGAATATCAAAATTATTATCAGAGAAGCTGCGAAGAGGTACAAAAGATTCAAAAGAAAATATATGTCATAAAACAACAGATGCAAAAATATACTAATAATAGTGTTCGCTGGATGGAAATAGAAAGAGCACTTTCTGATGGTGAAGTATTAAAAAAAGCCATTGTTAGAGCTTTCTCAAAAAAAATCAGCAAGATTTACATAGAAGGCCATGGCGGACAGAAAATTTTTTTACAGTCGGGGGAAATGTATCATTTTGATAAAATCCTGTAACCCAGTTTTTATACAGCTGGGATTACGGTTGGGAGCAGAAACGTTCGTAGATTATTTTCATCAGTTTGGAATCATGGAGAAGACTGGAATTGACCTGCCGGGAGAGGCCTCTACCATTATGCATAAGGAGGAGAACATCGGTCCGGTGGAGCTGGCGACAGTTTCTTTTGGTCAGTCTTTTCAGATTACGCCAGTGCAGCTGGCAGCAACGGTTTCTTCTATTATTAATGGGGGGATGCGGGTAATACCTCATCTGGGGGTAAAAGCAGTAAGCCCGGAAGGGGAACTGGTAGAGGAGTTTTCTTATGAACCTACAGAACGAATATGTAGCGAGGATACCTCGGAAACACTGCAGCAACTGTTGGAATCAGTGGTTACAGAAGGCGGTGGGAAAAATGCCTATATTGAGGGCTATGAGATAGGCGGAAAGACGGCAACTTCCCAGACACTGCCAAGATCAGATCATAAGTATATTTCTTCTTTCTTAGGGTTTGCACCAGCAGATGATCCTAACATTTTACTACTTGTGATTATTCGAAATCCACAGGGTACCTATTATGGAGGAACCATTGCAGCACCAGTAGCCAAGGAGATTTTTGAAAACATTCTCCCTTACCTTGATAAATAATTTAAAATAACGTATACTGTTTTCTAAACGGAAAGAAATGATCAGGATGGAGGAAACACCATGAAACTGGAAGAAAGCAGAGTACTAGTAGTAGGAACCGGAGTCAGCGGAATTGCTGCAGCAGAGCTCCTTCGGGCAAAGAACATAGATACTGTTTTATTTGATGGAAATAAAGAACTGGATATGGAGAAATTATATGAAAAAGCTCCATTTGTAAAGGAAATCCCTGTAATCTTAGGGGAGATTTCAGCAACAGAACTGGAAAAAATCGACGTAGTAGTCTTAAGTCCCGGAGTTCCAACGGATCTTCCAATGGTGGAAGATATGAGAAAAGCCGGCATTGCTGTCTGGGGAGAAATTGAGCTGGCATATTATTTTGCGAAGGGCAGAATGATTGCCATTACGGGAACCAATGGAAAGACCACCACCACTGCTTTAACAGGAGAAATCTTAAAGAATTATTATTCTGATGTAAGAGTAGTGGGAAATATTGGAATTCCATACACCAGTGAAGCTGCTTCTATGACAGAGGATACTGTAACTGTAGCAGAAATAAGTAGTTTTCAGTTAGAGACGATTCATGAATTTCACCCACAGGTGTCTGCAATTTTAAATATTACACCGGATCATCTGAATCGTCACCATACAATGGAATGTTATATCAAAACAAAAGAAGATATTACTTTAAATCAAGGATCTGAGGATACCTGTGTCTTAAATTATGAAGATGAAGAACTGAGAAAATTTGGGGAAGAGCTTACTATGCCAGTGGTATTTTTCAGCAGTAAGAGAGAACTTTCCAATGGATTTTTCTTGAAAGAGAAAGTGATTTATTATGCAAAAGATGGTGTAAAGGAGCAGGTCATTCATGTAGATGAACTGAATCTGTTAGGAAATCATAATTATGAGAATGTTATGGCGGCCTGTGCCATGACCTTGAGTTTCGGTGTCCCAATGGATAAGATAGTAGAAGTATTAAAGCAATTTACTGCAGTGGAACACAGAATTGAATATGTAACAGAGAAAAAAGGAGTTCGTTTCTATAACGATTCCAAGGGGACCAATCCAGATGCAGCGATTCAGGGGATTCGGGCAATGAATCGTCCGACCTATCTGATTGGCGGAGGATATGATAAGCAGTCTGAATATGACGAGTGGATTGAAGCTTTTGAGGGTAAGGTCAGAAAACTGGTGCTTATTGGTCAGACCGCAGAGAAGATTGAAGAATGTGCTCATAAGCATAATTTTATGGACACCGTTAGATGTGAAACCTTAGAAGAAGCAGTTCTGTATTGTTATGAACAGGCAGTTTCAGGAGACGCAGTGCTTCTGTCCCCAGCCTGTGCCAGCTGGGGAATGTTCCCGAATTATGAAGTAAGAGGTAAGATATTTAAAGATATCGTAAATGGATTAAAGGAGTAAGCATGGCTGGAAAAGTAAGGAAGAGAGAAAGGACAGAGAAAAAAGAAAAAAAGGCCAGATATTTTGATTATAATCTGCTTTTTATTATCATTTTTCTTATGTGCTTCGGATTGGTAATGTTATACAGCTCCAGTTCGTATACTTCTATGAATAAATATGGAGACAGTGCCCATTATTTAAAGCTGCAGATTCGTAATATGGCTATTGGTGGTGTCTTTATGGCTTTTTTTACTCTTGCAGATTATCGTATCTGGAGAAAATTCGGCGGAATGGCATATATTGTGGCATTTTTATTATGTTGTGCGGTTGCCATACCTGGAATCGGAAGTTCTTCCCATGGTTCCAGCCGTTGGCTGGCTTTAGGACCACTTAGTTTCCAGCCTTCCGAACTGGCAAAGCTGGCAATTATCATGTTTCTTGCTATGCTGATCGAGAGAGTGCCGAAAACCATGAATAAAACCGCCAGTCTGATCAAAGTATTTGCAGTATTAGTCCCAATCGTGGGAATCATTGCCTACAGTAACTTAAGTACAGCAGTCATTGTTCTGGGAATTGCAGTGTGTATGCTTTTTGTGGCAAGCCCAAAGTATGCACCTTTTATATACGTGGGAGTAGCTGGAGTTGTGGTAATTCTTATCTTCCTGTTTTCAGCATCCTATAGACAGGGGCGTGTGCAGGCATGGCTTCATCCGGAGACAGCAGGAGCAGCAGCATATCAGACCCTTCAGGGGTTATATGCCATTGGCTCTGGTGGTCTGTTTGGAAAAGGCTTAGGAGAAAGCATCCAGAAAATGGGAAATGTTCCAGAATCCCAGAATGATATGATCTTTACCATTATTTGTGAAGAACTGGGGCTATTTGGAGCAATCTGTGTCATTTTATTATTTATTCTTCTGATATGGAGAATGATGATTATTGCCAATAATGCCAGTGACCTGTATGGTGCACTTTTAGTAGTTGGTATTATGTCCCATATTGCAATCCAGGTCATTTTGAACATTGCGGTGGTAACCAATACAATTCCTAATACTGGAGTTACTCTGCCATTTATTAGTTATGGTGGAACTTCCGTACTGTTCTTGATGTCGGAGATGGGGCTTGCCCTCAGTGTGTCCAGAGGAATTAAGCTGGAAAGCATACGGTAACAGGAGTAGGAAATGATTAGAGAAGAACGTAAAAAAAAGAAGCGGCGAAAACATATTTTCCGTGGAATCTTAATTTTTATAGGAATTGTGGCAATTGCTGTAATCATTGGAATCAAAGTTTTTGTTATAAAAAATGTCGAAGTAGAGGGAAACAGCCTTTATGACGCAGCCACGATTGAGAAAGTAGTGTTAAATGATGAATATTCCTGGAATACCCTATATGTATATTTTAAATATAGGTTTACAAAGACAGAGGAACTTCCTTTTATAGATACCATGGAAATTTCATTAAAAGATCCTCAGACCATACATATTGAAGTCTACGAGAAAGGAACCATGGGATATTTATATATATCAGGAATTGGAGAAAATGCTTATTTTGATAAAGATGGTATTGTGGTGGAGACTTCTTCTGATGTATTGTCAGATATTCCAAAAATTGAAGGAATATCCTGTGATGAGGTAGTTTTATATGAGAAATTACCGATTCCAGGGGATCAGTTAAAAGATATGCTGACTCTGACCCAGGCACTGAAAAGGAATAATCTGGTGCCGGATTCCATTACCTATGACAGTCAGTCTCTTCCAGTGCTGAGTTATGGAAACATTAAGGTAGAAGTAGGAGAAATGGACAAGCTGACCCAGAAGGTGGAACGGATTTCTAAGATTTTTCCTACCATAAAGGGGATGAATGGTACATTACATTTGGAAAACTGGACAGAGGAAACAACAAATATTGTATTTGATAAGAATGAATAATTAAAAAAAATCGTAATTTCTTGTTGATTATTTGAGAGAAAAATTATATTATAGACTATATGGGTGCGTATAGGCTCATTTGTCAGGATAAAAAAGTCCTGCAAAAAAGTAGATAATCAGTAATTTAGATAAATTTTTGAGATAGAAAGAGGAGGAAGAACCTTGCTGGAAATTAGAACAAACGAGGCAGATGCAAGTGCAAAGATTATTGTAATTGGTGTAGGCGGCGCAGGAAATAATGCAGTGAACCGCATGATCGATGAGAATATCGGTGGAGTTGAATTTATTGGAGTAAATACGGATAAACAGGCATTACAGCTTTGTAAGGCACCAACATTAATTCAGATTGGTGAGAAACTGACCAAAGGTCTGGGGGCAGGAGCTCAGCCTGAGATTGGTGCAAAGGCGGCAGAAGAAAGTGCAGAGGAATTATCCGCAGCAGTGAAAGGTGCAGACATGGTTTTCGTAACCTGCGGTATGGGTGGCGGAACCGGAACAGGTGCAGCTCCAGTTGTAGCACGTATTGCGAAAGAAATGGGAATTCTTACGGTAGGGGTTGTTACAAAACCTTTCAAATTTGAAGCAAAAACAAGAATGCACAATGCAGTTTCAGGTATTGAAAAGCTTAAAGACAGCGTAGATACACTCATTGTAATTCCTAATGATAAACTTCTTGAAATCGTTGACAGAAGAACAACTATGCCGGAAGCATTAAAGAAAGCTGACGAAGTGTTACAGCAGGCTGTTCAGGGTATCACAGACCTGATCAACTTACCAGCACTTATCAACCTTGACTTCGCTGACGT
>JBGVLD010000109.1:0-8596 GCA_045124075.1 Agathobacter sp. | reverse complement strand
TGGTGGAAAGGAGTCACCCATGAAACTATGGCAAATTATTACCCTATATTTATTAATCATAAATCTTACTGGCCTCATTGTAATGGCGGCAGATAAATCAAAAGCTAAAAGAGGAGCCTGGAGGATTCCAGAGAAGACCTTATTTTTTATCAGCCTCATTGGCGGCAGTATTGGAACCTGGGCAGGAATGTATCTGTTCCGCCACAAGACAAAACACTGGTATTTTGTGGTCGGAATGCCTGCAATCTTAATTTTGCAGGTGATTGCAGTGGGGATTGGCTTTTATTTGGGGCTGTTTTAGCACTTTTTGGTTGAAAAGATGGGACAGGTCGATTATAATGTTCCATAAATACGAATACTAATTGGAAATGGAAAAGGAGAACAGGAATGTACACTTTAGACGACATCAGAAAAGTAGACTCTGAAATCGCAGATGCAATTACTGCAGAATTTGACAGACAGAACAGCCATATCGAGCTGATCGCTTCGGAGAACTGGGTAAGTCCAGCTGTTATGTCAGCAATGGGAAGTATCCTTACAAACAAATACGCTGAAGGATATCCAGGAAAGAGATATTATGGCGGATGTGACTGTGTAGACGTAGTAGAAGATCTGGCAAGAGAAAGAGCCAAGAAACTTTTTGGATGTGAATATGCAAATGTACAGCCACATTCTGGTGCACAGGCTAATATGGCAGTACAGTTTTCCATCTTAAAACCAGGTGACACGGTAATGGGAATGAATTTAGATCACGGCGGACACCTGACCCACGGTTCACCAGTAAACTTCTCCGGAAGCTATTTTAATATTGTTCCTTATGGAGTAAATGATGAAGGAGTCATTGATTACGATAACGTAATGCAGATTGCAAAAGAATGCCAGCCTAAGATGATCATTGCTGGAGCTTCTGCTTATGCAAGAACTATCGATTTTAAGAAATTCCGTGAGATCGCAGATGAAGTTGGTGCAGTTCTTATGGTAGATATGGCTCATATTGCAGGTCTTGTAGCAGCAGGACTTCATCCAAGCCCAATTCCATATGCAGATGTGGTAACAACTACAACTCATAAGACTCTTCGTGGACCACGTGGAGGAATGATCCTCTGCAGCCAGGAAATGCAGGATAAATACAATTTCAACAAGGCTATTTTCCCAGGAATCCAGGGTGGACCATTAATGCATGTAATTGCTGCAAAAGCAGTATGTTTTGAAGAAGCTTTACAGCCTGAATTCAAAGAATATCAGACACAGATTGTAAAGAATGCACAGGCATTATGCAAGGGATTACAGAGCAGAGGAATCAAGATTGTATCTGATGGAACAGACAACCACTTAATGTTAGTAGATTTAACTCCATTTGGTTTAACAGGAAAAGCAGTAGAGAAGTTATTAGATTCTGCTCACATTACTGCTAACAAGAACACAATTCCAAACGATCCTCAGAAACCATTCGTAACAAGTGGTATTCGTCTTGGAACACCAGCTGCTACATCCAGAGGATTAAAAGAAGAAGATTTTGATCAGGTAGCAGAAGCAATTGCTATGTTAATTAAGAATGGCGAGGCCGCAGTAGAAGACGCAAAAGCTATTGTAAAATCCTTAACAGAGAAATATCCATTACAGAGTATGGAGGCATAAGAAGTAATGATTGACTTAAAGTTTTTAAGGGAGAATCCTGATATTGTCAAAGAGAATATCAAGAAAAAATTTCAGGATCACAAGTTACCACTTGTAGACGAAGTGATTGAATTAGATGAGAAAGCAAGAGCTGCACAGATGGAAGCGGACGAGCTTCGTGCCAGCAGAAATAAGCTTTCCAAACAGATCGGTGCGCTTATGGGCCAGGGCAAGAAGGAAGAAGCTGAGGAAGTAAAAGCACAGGTAAGTGCCAATGCTGCCCGTCTTGCAGAATTAGAGGTTCAGGAGAAAGAATTGTCTGAGAAAGTTACCAAGATCATGATGTCTATTCCGAACATCATCGATCCATCTGTTCCAATTGGTCCAGATGACAGCTGCAACGTAGAAATTGAGAAATATGGCGAGCCAGTAATCCCAGAATTCGAAGTTCCATATCATACAGAGATTATGGAGAAATTTGACGGAATCGATTTAGATGCTGCTGGAAAAGTTGCAGGAAATGGATTCTATTACCTTATGGGAGATATTGCAAGACTTCATTCAGCAGTAATTTCCTATGCAAGAGATTTCATGATTGATAGAGGATTTACTTACTGTATTCCTCCTTATATGATTCGTTCTAACGTAGTTACTGGAGTAATGAGTTTTGAAGAAATGGATGCCATGATGTATAAGATCGAGGGAGAAGATTTATATTTGATCGGAACCTCTGAACACTCCATGATTGGTAAATTCATTGACACAATTAATGAAGAAGAGAAACTTCCATATACACTGACCAGTTATTCTCCATGTTTCCGTAAGGAAAAAGGAGCTCATGGTATTGAAGAGCGTGGTGTTTACCGTATTCACCAGTTTGAGAAGCAGGAAATGATTGTTGTCTGCAAACCGGAAGAATCTATGAAATACTATGATGTTTTATGGAAAAATACCGTAGATTTATTCAGAAGTCTGGATATTCCAGTTCGTACCTTAGAGTGCTGTTCTGGAGACCTGGCAGATCTGAAAGTAAAATCCTGTGATGTAGAAGCATGGTCTCCACGTCAGAAGAAATACTTTGAAGTAGGAAGTTGCTCTAACTTAGGAGATGCACAGGCAAGACGTCTGAAGATTCGTGTAAAATCAAAAGATGGCAAGAAATACTTTGCTCATACATTAAATAACACCGTAGTTGCTCCACCACGTATGTTAATCGCATTTTTGGAGAATAATCTTAATGAAGATGGTTCTGTAAACATTCCAAAAGCATTACAGCCATACATGGGTGGAAAAGAAAAACTAGAACCAAAACATTAATTCATTCATCATTTATGGGGAAGGATAGGATCATTCATATGAAAAATAAGAACTTACGTGTAGTGGTAGCCGTTCTATCAGCAGCTGTTCTTGTGACAGGACTTTGTGCTTGTGGAGGCAAGAATGCAGGGGAAACGGAGAATCAGTCTGGTACTCAGACCGAAACGCAGGAAGGTACAGCGGAAAAAGTAGATGCTGCTGATGCAACAGATCTTTTTACAAAGGTCTGGGATAGTTTTGATGCAGAGTCTGAGAAATTTGCAGCAATTGGTGGAAGCGTAGAAAATCCAGTGGATAATGCTCCTGGACAGTTTCCTGTAGATAATGCAGAAAATCTGGATGCGTCATTAGGATTTCCAACAGCTCAGGTTGCAAATATTGATGATGCGGCATCCCTTATGCATATGATGAACGCAAATACTTTTACTGGTGCTGTATATCATTTGGCAGATAGCCAAAAGCAGGAAGAAGTAGCTTTGGCTTTAAAAGATAATATCATGCAGAGACAGTGGCTTTGTGGAGCTCCTGAACGCATGACAATCTGGAGCGTGGGCAATGAATATGTAGTCTGTGTATTTGGAATTGAGCAGAATGTATCCGTTTTTAAGACCAGGCTGGAAGGTATTTATGAGAACGCAGAAGTGCTTTTTGATGAAAGTTTAGTAGAATAGTAAGAACTTGACGGAAAAGGAGAACATTATGAAAAAGAAAGTGTTCCTTCTGGCCGTTGGAATTGTTCTTGGATTAACCGTCATTATTCTGGCTTATGAAGTCATGAATAATGGCGGTTTTTCTAAAAACAGCTCCAATTCTTCGGAAAGCGAAATTGTCTTTGAGAGCGACGAGTCTCTGGAAAATGGAGCAGATGGGCAAGGGGAAGAAAAATATTATGTGTGGAATGGGTATGTCACAGAAGAAGATTCTGTTTTGGATGAAAAATCCGTTCTTCGGGCGTCTGGTTTTTTTACGAATATTTATAATAAATATCTGGAAGGGACGAATTGTACTGTTTATTATGCGATCATTCCAGATAAGAATTACTATTTTGAAGAAGAGTCTGGTATGCCGAGGATGGATTATGAGACCATGTACACATTAATGAATCAGAATATGAACATGGCGGAAGAAATTGAACTGAGAGATTGTCTGACATTAGAGGATTATTATAAGACGGATACGCACTGGAAACAGGAATGTCTCAAGTCAGTAGTTTACAGGCTGGAGGATAAGATGGAACTGGAATGGAATGATGCTTCATTGCCGGGAGAGGATCAGTCCCTTTTTATGAGTTGGGAATCCTACAAACCGGAATTGATAAGCAACCAGTATTATGGTTCTTTCCATCCGAAAAGTCAGTTGTGTCACACACCAGATGAGTTTTATTATCTTTCCAGTGCACATTTGGATCAATGTAAAGTCTATGACTATCAGAATGAAATAGAAATTGGAATATATAATTTTCAAGAACTGGAAGAGGGCAAAAATCTGTATGATGGATTTCTGGGAGGTGCATTGTCTCTTGTGACCATTACGAATCCTGAGGTTTTAAACGGAAAAGAACTGATTCTTTTCCGGGATTCCTTTGGAAGCAGCATTGCTCCTCTTTTGACTCCATATTATGAGAAAATCACCTTAGTGGATATCCGGTATGTATCCAGCAGATTGCTGGATAACTGGATTACATTTGAAGACCAGGATGTACTTTTTTTATATAGTACAACAGTACTGAATAACAGCATAACGTTGAAATAGCATTTAGACTTGGGATACACTTTTTAGATATTCCGCTGTGGTCATAAGTGAAAGATGTAGAGGAGAAAGCCCGGAAAGAATCAGCTCTGTGGCTTTCTCCTTTTCTTTGGTAAGTCCTGAAACCCCGTCAGTTAAATAAATTACGTAGATGCCTGCATCAATAAGCTCCAAAACTGTGGAAAGTACGCAGCATTCCGCCACCACACCAGTAATTACTACACGATCTGCCATTTTTGCAGCGGCAAAAACCTCTGGGATAGCAAGAGAAGAGTACACGCTTTTGGAATAAAGAGGGTACTGGGAAAGATATGGTTTTAAGGATTCGATCATATCATTTGCCCAAGAATCTTCATTGACCTTTTGATTGACTTTATTGTAGTCAATCCACACACCGTTTGCACTAGGAGATGCCAGAAACTCAGTAAAAATAACTTCTCTACATACTTTTTTTTCTATTATGGAGGAAATCCGTTGGGCGGCTCCTGGGGTGTCCAGACAGGCCCATTCTCCTTCTTTCAAATACGCATTTTGCATATCAATTACTAGTAATAAATCATTTGATTTCATAGGGATTCCTTTCTACTGTTCGAAATGATTAATAATTATAATATATCTTAACCATTTTTTTCAATTTTTTTCCTTTTTTGCTTGCGGACAACCGGTTGCGCATGTATAATGAAGATATAAACAGTCGCAAGAGACTAAAAATGGAGGGTTTCTATGAAAAAGAAAATTGTAAGTTTAGCACTTGGTGCAATGATGGCATTATCAGCGCTTACGGGTTGTGGGGAAAGTACATATAAAGCAGAGCTTCCAACAGCCAGTGAGCAGGCAGATATCTTTGTGGCACCGGTAGAAGGATTGTCTGAGGATTTCATCAAGGGAATGGATATTTCTACCGTAATTGCCCAGGAGGAAAGTGGTGTAAAGTATTACAATGAGGATGGTGAGGAAGAGGATCTGTTTAAGATCCTGGCGGATTCTGGAATTAATTATATCCGTGTGAGAGTATGGAATAATCCATATGATGAGGATGGAAACGGATATGGCGGCGGTAACAATGACGTAGAGAAGGCTGCAAAAATTGGAAAACGTGCTGCAAAATATGGAATGAAATTATTGGTGGATTTCCACTATTCTGATTTCTGGGCAGATCCAAATAAACAGTATGCGCCAGTAGAATGGAAAGATAAGACCGTAGAAGAGAAACAGGATCTTCTGTATGATTTCACAGTAGAGAGTTTAAATACCATTATTAAGGCTGGTGCTGACGTTGGAATGGTGCAGATTGGTAATGAGATTAATAATGGAATGGCTGGTGAAAATCAGACAGAGGATATTATGAAACTGCTGCAATCTGCCAGTGAAGCTGTTCGTAAAGTATCCAAAGATATTCAGATTGCCGTTCATTATACAGAAATTGATGACTTTGATCATACATTAGAGCTGGCAGGCAACCTGAAAAATGCAGAAGTAGATTACGATATTTTCGGAGTATCTTATTATCCATTCTGGCATGGAACCATGGAAAATATGACCAATGTCTTAAAGGCTATTAAAGAGCAGTATGGAAAAGACACTTGCGTTATGGAGACATCTTATGCATATACTTTGGAAGATGGAGATTGCAATGGAAATACAGTAGTTGAATCGAATATTTTACCAGAGTATCCGGCATCTGTGCAGGGACAGGTAAACTGCATTCGGGATGTCATTGCAGCTGCTTCTGATGCAGGGGCTCTGGGAGTATTTTACTGGGAAGGTGCATGGGTACCTGTTGGAGATGAACTGGAAAGCAATCAGGCACTTTGGGAGAAATATGGATCTGGATGGGCTAGCGGCTATGCTGCAGTATATGATCCAAAAGATGCAGGTCAGTATTATGGCGGATGTGCCTGGGATAATCAGGCAATGTTTGATTTTAACGGTAAGGAGCTTGCTTCTCTGGACGTATTCAAATATGTAAATTATGGAGCAACTTGTGAGCCAGAAGTTATGGCATATAAAGAGGTGAAGGTAGAGATCGGAATTGGCGGATCACTTACTATGCCGGAACACGTAGAGGCAATTTATAATGATCCAAGTATCAATACCCCGGTTGCTGTGACCTGGGATGACGCACAGGTTGCGGCAGTAGATACAAAGGCTGCAGGCGATTATACCGTAGAGGGTACTACCGCAGATGGAACGAAGGTTACCGCACAGATAAAAGTGACAAATACCAACTTATTAAAGAATAGCAGCTTTGAAGATGCTGATGTTTCTGTTTGGAATGTAACTTCTACAGGAACCAATCCAACGGATATCCAGAACAAGACAGAAGATGCTTTATCTGGAGAAAATGCATTCCATTTTTATAGTGCGGCAGATATGGAATTTTCTGTGGAACAGACCGTATCTGATCTGGCAGCAGGAACTTATACTGCTAAGGCAAATCTCCAGGGTGGGGACGTAGGAGATGGAGCTGAAATTAAGTTATATGCCATCGCGGACGGTGTTCGTTATGAATCTGATCCAGTGACTTTATCCGGTTGGCAGGTATGGCAGACTCCTGTTATTAAGGACATCCCAACAACAGGTGGTGATATCGTGATTGGTGTTTCCGTAAAAGCCGGGGGAAACGGCTGGGGAACCATGGATGATTTTGAGTTATTCTGTCAACAGTAAGCGAGAGGGGCTGCTCAAGAAGTATAAGGGATGAAGATACATTTTTGATACATGTTTCTTGTAACATAGAAAGATAAAGCAGTTACAAAGGAGGCACATATGATTCAGATACTGGTAGTAGAGGACGAGAAGGCGATTTCGGATTTGATCCGACTGAATCTAACAAAAGCGGGATATGGGGTGACCACAGCTTATACGGGCATGGAAGCGGCAGATATTCTGGAAACAGAGAATTTCGACCTGATTATTTTGGATGTCATGCTGCCGGAATTGGATGGATTTGAACTAATGGAATATATCCGCCCATTGAAGATTCCTGTTATTTTCTTGACGGCTAAGAATTCTTTGGAGGATAGGATGAAAGGACTGACCTCAGGGGCAGAAGATTATATGGTAAAGCCCTTTGAAATTGTAGAACTGCTGGCAAGGGTCAATATCATTTTGCGACGATATAATAAAGCGCAGAATAAGCTTATTTTTGAAGATATTGAGGTGGATGTAGAGAATCAGACTGTGACCCAGGGGGGTAAGGAAGTAGAACTTACTATGAAAGAGTGGGAACTTCTGGTGCTTCTTATGCGCAATCAGAACATTACTCTTTTTCGGGAGAGAATCTATGAAGAGATCTGGGGGAGCGAATATTCTCTGGAATCCAGAACTTTGGATCTCCATGTACAGAGGCTGAGGAAAAAGCTGGATTTCAATGATTGTTTAAAAACTGTATTTAAAGTAGGCTATCGTCTGGAAACAAGAGGGAACGAATGAAATTCCGATATAAAGTACTAATTATCAACATTATATTGCTGTCAGTGAGTCTTGGAATTATCGGATATTTAATGATTCGCAAGAATTTTGAGCTGGCAGAAAATTCTCAGGCACAAAATGCTATTTTGGAAAACAATTTGGTTCAGTCCAGCGTAGAGTATGAAATTTTGCAGCTTTTAAACTCCCAGAATTCCTATTTGCAGGAAGAACTTCCGAAAATCGGTGGCAGGGCGGCCAACAGTATGCGGACCACGAACTCCTCTTTCTACATAAAATATGGAACAGCTTATGTATATGCCAGTGATGAACAGCAGTCTCAAATACCGGAAGATCTTTTTGAAAATCTTTCGGTGGGAGAAAAAAAATATGTGGTAGTGGAAAGTGGCAATTCTCATAAGATCTATGTTACTTCTTATAGCGAGGTAAAAGAGCAGGCGTTGTGTGTCATCAATTGCTATGATTCTTCTGAGGCATATCG
>JBGVLD010000108.1:0-15212 GCA_045124075.1 Agathobacter sp. | reverse complement strand
GCCATTGCCACATGATTATGAGAAAAATAGGTTGGCACTGGCCATCCCCACATCATATGTCCCATAGAAAAATACATAAGTATCACAAGAAATCCACAAGAAAAAACCAGCCGTTTTTTTAACACCGGTGTCTCTTTATCAGCCAGAGAATCTTCTTCAAAGGAACTCTGAGAAGTACTATTTTCCTCATTTCCCTTTAGGTAAGCCCCATATCCAGCCTCTTCTACTGCCGCAATAATCTCCTGGGAGGATGCTGTTCCTTCCACTCCCATGGAATTGGTCAGCAAACTGACGGAACAAGCGGTCACTCCGGGGATCTTGGATACTGCTTTTTCAACTCTGGTACTGCACGCGGCGCAACTCATGCCTGTCACAGAATATTGCTCCATGTAATCACCTCCTAATATAAGCAACCGCCTGCAGAACAGGCGGTTCCATGACTTCTTAAGATTCTACAGCTTCTATAATTTCCTCTGCGATTTGTACAACTGTCTTTCCATCTGTATGAATCATTACATCTGCCGCAGCTTCATACAATGGAAGTCTCTTTGCCATTAAATCCGCAATAAATTCCACATTCATATTTCCATTTAAAATCGGACGCTCCTTGCTGTAACGTACTCTCTCAAAAATTGTTTCCGGTTTTGCTGTAAGAAATACGACTTTTCCACTTTTTTTCATGTACTGGGAATTTTCCTGGCGGATTACTACGCCACCTCCGCAGGAAACAATCACTGGCTCTGTGTTGCCCAGATCCAGAATGAGCTGACTTTCAATATCCCGGAAATGATCTTCTCCGTATTTTTCAAAAATCTCATTAATGGACATGCCCTGTTCCTGTACAATGCGCTGATCCATTTCTACAATGTTCATTTGAAGTTTTTTTGACAGTTCCTTTGCAATGGAACTTTTTCCTGCTCCCATAAAACCGATCAGGAAAATATTCTGTATATTTTTCATGTTGTTTTCCACCTTTTCTCCTTAAGCCCTGCAAAAGGAATTACTTATTGAAAGAAACGTTCCCTTACCTCTTCTACCGGCATATCTTTTCCAGTGTAAAGCTGAAAGGCTGCAACGCCCTGCCATAAGAGCATTCCTTTGCCGCCCACACAGGTACAGCCTGCTTCTTTTGCGTCTTTTAAAAGCTTTGTCTCTACTGGATTGTACACTACATCTGCTACCACAAGACCTGGACGAAGAGCACTTAAATCCTTTACAACACTCTGATCATCCATTGGTTTCATACCAACAATTGTAGCATTTACAAAAATGTCACTGGAACCGATTTCTTCTGTCATTTTTGCAGTGTCATCAATGTCATAAACATTTACCACACATCCTGGTACTGCATTTTTGATCTTCTCCGCTGTCTGTAAAGTTCTTTCAAAGAAAGCGTCTTTTTTATTAAAAATGGTAATTTCTTTTGCACCATCCAAAGCACACTGCACCTGAATAGAGGTGGCTGCACCACCACCGCCGGCAACGGTAATTTTCTTATCTTTTACAGTTACTCCGTAGTCTTCCAGATTCTTTACAAATCCAATTCCATCCGTATTGTGACCAACCAGTTTTCCATCCTCATTCACAATGGTATTTACTGCCCCGATAATTCTGGCTGCATCGGACAATTCATCCATACATCTTGCAGCCTCAATCTTATCCGGCATGGTAACATTCATTCCTCTCATGTTAAAAAGTTTCATTGCTTCTAATGCCTGCTTTACGTCTTTTTCTTTTACATCGAAGGCTACATATGCATAATCTAATCCCAATCGCTCAAAGCTATAATTATACATTGCTGGAGAACCTGAATGATCTACTGGCGAACCAATCAATGCTAAAAGTCCTGTATGTCCTGAAATTCTTCCTTCCATTTTTCATCTATTCCTTTCTTTCTGCTATTCTTCATTTCCCTGCTGACCTACTATTGTCAAAAGTTCTTCCGGCCGATCAATAATAGTGCTTGCCCCGTGTTCTTTCAAAAATTCTGCATCTCTAAATCCCCAGGTAATCGAAACACAATTCATGCCTGCATTCTTAGCGGTTTCAATGTCCACATCAGAGTCACCAACATAAATGGCATTTTTCCGGTCAATTCCCAATTCCTTTAATGCCTCTAAAGCCGTATCTGGTGCAGGTTTTCGGGCGATTCCGATTTTTTCACCAATAGCCACTTGAATGTATTCCGAAAAATACTGCTCATTTAGTTTCTTAACAGCAGAATCAATCTTATTAGAAACAATTGCCATAGCGATTCCCCGATTCTTCAGTTCCGTTAAAAGCATACGGATACCTGGGTAGGCATCGGTCTTATCTTTACAATGTTCATCATAATATTCCTTAAAATCCTGATAGGTCTTCTCAAAAATCGGATTTGCAACCCCCTCCGGCACTGCCCGGATAACAAGATTACGGATTCCATTCCCTACGAATCTGCGCACTTCATCCAGACTTCTAAGAGGCAAATTGTTCATCTTCAATGCCATATTAAGCGCATCTGCCAAATCTTCCAGAGTATTGAGCAGTGTTCCATCCATATCAAAAATAACCGCTTTTACTTCTTCCTGCTCATAATTTGCATCCATCAAACGATATTCTTCTTCAAAAACATGTTTTTCCACGATCATGATTCGGCGCGGCTCACTTTCCGTTACCGCTACATAATCTCCCGGCATCCCTCTCATGTATTCTTCTTTATGTCTGTGATTAAACAATTTCACATTGCAATCCAATCGTTTCGCCTGCAACAGAACAGAACCTTTCGATACACAGGTTCTTGCATAACTTAACACATCAAAAACTTTTTCCTTAGCATTGTTTCTGATTCTAGGCTCATACTCTAAGACTCCGGCCTCGTATTCCTGCTCATATATAATAAAATTCTCTTCGAAATAATCCTTTTTACAATGAATGATATTTCCTTTTGCCCCAATCAGCAGTACTGAATCCTCTTCCACTTTTAATACTGCATCACCTTCCAGACTTCGGGTTGAGATTTCAATTTTCTTATCCCCCTCAACCTCTTCCGGGAACAGTTCTGATATATAAACATATCCCATTGGAATGGATTTTTCCCGATAAATTTTCATTCCTTCTAATTCTGGAATTTCTTCTGCTGCATCAATAATCTGGGTGTTATCAAAATACTCTTCCATTCTTTTTACCAGGAAGAATTTCACCGCCGATGCAGTTGGACGTTCTTTCTTTCCACCTTCATCCAATTCCATTCGGGGAGTAAGTCCTTTTTCTTCACAAAATTCTTTATAAGCGTTGTACAGCAATTCCCCCTGAATCTGTCCACCGGCTTTTCTCTTATGCCCGCCGCCGGAACCAATTCCCTTACATATCATAGCTGCCATTTCATTGGCTCTGGCCTCTCGAATACAGCTTCTTACAGAAATTTTAACTCCCACTGGCTGTACAGAAAATACCAGACAGGTGTCTACTGCATCCACTTCCAGTACTAAATCACTGATAATACCCAAAAGATTTGGATCACAGTTTCCTACTTTTACTACTGCAAAACGATACTCCTCATTATATTCATACTGCATTAATGCAGCCCCAGCCATTTCCAGCTCGTCCAAAGAAAGATTGGCATTCTGGAAACGTACCATAAATTCCTGTTCAAATTTTGCTTCATCACGAAGATCTCGATCCAACGGATGAGAAATTTCCGCAAATTCTCCAGTGTCCATATAGAGTCCATAATATAAAGCAGTGGCCAAATGTGGCATCTGATTGACATCAAAACCTTCCTTTTTTAACATCTGCCAGACTAAGGTACTGCAGGCTCCCAGCGCACTTTTTACTTCATGCAGAGGCGGAAGTTCAACACTTAACCGATGATGATCGATTACAGCAATATTTTTTGCCTGAAAAAGGGTCACATTACCTGCTCCATATTGACAGTCCACCGTAACCAGAAGTTCTGGTGGATTTAAGAAAGCAACATGCTCAATCGGTATTTTTAAACACTCCACCATGAGTTTTAAATTGCTTTTCCGAATCACATTATTCCCACCATAAATCAAGGAAACTTTCTTTCCATGCTCTTTACAGTACAAATAAATACCAAAGCCACTGGCAATGGCATCTGCATCTGGATTATCGTGACACTGTATCACGATTTCATCAAACTTTAATATATCTTGTAACTTCAAACATGCCTCCTATTCCAAGTACGGAAAAAATATCGTACTCTGATCTTTTTTATCAAACGTTGAATTGTATTGTAAAGCTTCGTAAAGACCAATCCACTTGGCCTCTTCTCCGGCTGAATCTTCTATATAACAAAAGGTCTCTTTTTCCTTTGAATAATATCCTCTGGAATTCATGGCTGGAACCACTTTCCTAAGATCAGCCAGAAACTGATTATAAGCTGGAAGTTCAATTCCCGCCTGCTGTAATGCCATAGTAGACAGAAAATTCAAGCTGGTAATGGGAATGGTTTCCTCCTGACTGTCATAATTGGTCCATATGAAAAATGGTACCGTATACAAGGCTTCCAGTTCTTCCATAGTAAGTCCGGACAGACCTTTGCCATTTAAGATTGGATAAAACCCAGAACTCAAACTTGGCTGATGATCACCGAAGAAGACGATTTCCACCGGTTGTTCCACCTGCTCAAAATAAGTAATAAGTTTTTCTAATGCCTTATCACTTTCCCGTATCAGAGAAAAATATTGATTGGCATCGGTATAAGATTTACCTATTTTATAATAGTTCTCCTCAAAATTCTCATAGGTTTCTGTGTATCCCCCATGATTCTGCATAGTAATTCCCATAATGAACAGCTTTTCATTGGCAGGACTGTTTTCATATCGTTCTATGATTTTGTCATAAAGCTCCGCATCCGAAATATATTCCCGAATCACTCTGGTCTGGTCAAAATCATCTATAAAATACATTTCATCAAAGCCCAGAGTCGGATAGATCTGATTTCTGCTCCATCCTGTTTCATAATAAGGGTGCATTGCCACACAAGTATACCCTAAATTCTTCAATGTAGAAACAATAGATGTGGGTTCGCTGTTAATATACTGCTGATAGACCACAGAACCTTCCGGCAGAAATGCCATAGAGTTGCCTGTCATAAATTCCCATTCCGAATTGGGGGTCTTTGCTCCAAAAACGGAAGAAAGTGCATACCCTTTTATGGTGTTTTCCTCTAACGAATCCATAAAAGGCGTTAAAGGCGCATTGGTTTCCAATTCTCCCAACACTGATAAATCTGCAAAAGATTCATTCATAATAACAATCATGACCGGTTCTTCCCGGGTGATACTTAAAATTCCATCATCATCCTTATAATGCTGCTCCAGTTTTTGAATCAATTCTACCGAATAATTTTCCGGCGGTGACACAAAACTGTCCCTGATCCCCAGCACGAAATTTAAAATATAGCCATTCCGGTAGCTTCCCTTCTGTTCCCAGGTTTCTGTATTATAATCATAGGCCTTATATAACACCAAAAGCCCACTCAAAATTCCCAGCATACAGCAAATAATACGCATAGACATTGCCTTTTGAAACACCACTGGACATTTTATGACAAAGGCAAAAAATACTACTGCTGCCAAAATCACATAGGCGCCTCTGTCATGAAGCTGCAGGTCATAATTTCCTGCCACGCTCAGTCCCGTTCCAATGGAACGCAAATCCGCAAAAGAAAATTCATTCTGCCGGAACAGATATACAAAATAATTAATAAATCCCAAAATCAGAAAAAAACTATGTGAAATCACACAGGTAATGGCTGTATGGTTCGAAATCATCTGTACCAACAGGTAGACCACCAGCACACATAATACGTTTAATTCCAGTTTTTCAGAAGATGTTTTTTGGAATAATTCCTGTTCCAACAGCAGATACTGTACCGAAAACATGGTAAATGGCGCCCCAAAGCAAAATAGAATCCCTGTCCAAAGCCAGGGAAGTCTTTCATCCAGGGTAATTTCCAAATTTAAAATTCCCCCAAGAATTGCTACGAATATGGGAACCGCCCAGAAGGAAATATGAGCAGTCTGCCACAAGACCAGACCTAAAACTGCTGTCAACAGTATCCATATATTTGATTTCTTATGATATTTGATCTTTATACAGCATTTTACCTTCATAATTTCAACAATACAACAAAATTCGGGCACTGTAAACAAGAAATCTTGTATTTCCTGCCCTTTTCATTTACTCTTTCTTCCAATTATATTATAATAAATCATAACATTACATTATGATTATAGGAGATTTTTATGCCAGGATTTGCTACTCATTACCTTTTTGGAGTTGACGCTTATAAGAAAATTACATCTCGTAAAATTTCCGTCCGGATTGCCCGGAACCACAACGCCTATGCACTGGGACTACAGGGACCTGATATCTTTTTTTATTATCTCCCATCCTATCTTCTGCATAAGGAAAACATCGGTTCCCTGGCTCAATCCAGCAAGACAGGAGAATTTTTCTCACATCTTCTGGAAAGCAGACTTCTCTTCACAGCGAATTCCAAAGACCTTGCTATCGCTGACGCTTATATTTTAGGGTTTATGGGACACTATTCTTTAGATTGTACTGCTCACCCTTATGTATATGCCTTTACCGGATATGATCCAAAGCATCCAAAGAGTAACTTAGAATATTTTGGAAAACATGCTTATTTTGAGGTAGAACTGGACAACACTCTCCTTTACCGTAAGAAACACATCATTCCTTCCCGCTTCAAGCAGAGCCGTACTATTGCGCTGTCTCCACGGCAGCGTCGAGTTATTGCAAAAATGTTAAATTATACCTACCGGAATACCTATCCAGGACTTTTTTCCAACGATAGAATTATGCGAAATGCACCTTATTGGATGTTACTTGGTCTGCATTTTATCAACGACCCTTCTGGTCAGAAAAAGGTTCTGCTAAGATGGTTCGAACAAAAACTGATCCACCATGCTTTTATTTCTCCTATGCTGCCAAGCGACCGGTATCATTTCATTCCTGATCCGCTGAATCTTCACCATAAAAAATGGACTCACCCGTGGACAGGTGAATCCTTCCAGAATGGTTTTATGGATCTGTACAAAAAGGCCTTAAAACTTTATGTAGGTTTGATTAGTCAATATGAAGAACTGCTGCAGCAGGGTTTTTCCGAAGAAGGCAGAAAAAACTTGTGCCTTTCATACGGAAACCGCTCTTTCTTAAGTGGCGAACCTCTATAATTCAAAAAATTCCTTAATTTGCTCTTCTATAATCTTCATTAATCTAGTTCTTGCCTCAATACTTGCCCAGGCAATATGCGGGGTAATAATGAGGCGATTACTGTCTTTGATACGGCGTAATGGATTATCCTGACTCATAGGTTCAACCGACAGCACATCCAGTCCCGCTGCGGCAATTTCGCCAGCATCCAAAGCATCTGCCAGATCCTGTTCTACTACGATTGGCCCTCTTCCCACATTAATGAAAATGGCAGAAGACTTCATTTTCTGAAAGGCCCCTTGATTCATAAGGCCTTTGGTATTCTCATCCAGAGGCGCATGCACTGATACAATATCTGATTCTGCTAAAAGTTCGTCAAAAGATACCCTCTCATACCCTGGCTGAGTATTTTTTCCAGAAGTTGAATAATAGACGACTTTACAGCCAAACATGTTTGCAATGTCAGCCACTCTTCTTCCAATATTCCCTAGTCCAATAATTCCCCAGGTCATTCCTTTTAGCTCATGGAATACGTTTGCAAAATGAGTAAAGGTCACATCTCCAATATATTTCTCTGATTTTACGTATTCATCATAATAAGGAAGTTTCTCTAACAGATAAAATAACAATGCAAATGTATGCTGTGCAACCGTTTCTGTAGAATATCCTGCCACATTTCTCCAGGCAATTCCTCTTTTTGCAAGGTATTCCTTATCCAGATTATTCGTTCCTGTAGCCGTCACACATACCAGCTTTAAGTGGTCTGCCAGCCCAATGGACCTTTCATTAATTTCTACTTTATTAAGAACAAGCACATCTGCATCTTTGCTCCGTTCCCTTGCTTCTTCTGTGCTGGAAAAATCATATTTAATGACTTCTCCCAGTTGATCATAACCAGACAGATCAATGTCATCTCCTATGGTCTTTGCATCTAAAAATACGATTTTCATATATTTCTCCTTCCTTATATAAGGGAATGTCAAATCTTCCTTCTTCACTCCCCAAATAAATATTCCGGTACCCGAAGGCACCGGAATTCATCCTAAACTGTAAATTTATAAATTGTTTTGGAAATGTATGGAGTTCCTCCCTGTACCAGTGGGGACTGAAAAGCCTCTACATTCATGGCATTTGGATAAAACTGTGTCTCCAGACAAAATGCACCCTGATCTACATATTCTGTCCCTTTCCCTTTATGTCCATGAATAAAGTTTGCTGTATAGAGCTGAATTCCCGGGCAATCCGTTATTACTTCCATACGGATTCCACTTTCTGGCGCATAAACAATTGCTGCAGTAGTCATCTCTCCCTCTGTCTTATCCAGTGCAAAATTATGATCATATCCATTTGCAAATCCAAGCTGCTCATGTTCTACTTTGATGTCTTTTCCAATTGGTTTTGCCACACGGAAATCAAATGGAGTTCCTTCTACCGGCTCATTAACCCCCTTAGGAATTGATTTAGAATCCTGAACTGGAGTATAATGGGAAGCAAAAATCTGAAGTTCCTGATTGTGATTGACTCCAGAATCATGTCCATTCAAATTCCAGTATGCATGATTAGTAAGATTGTATACAGTGGTCTTATCACACATTCCATAGTAAGAAATGACTTCTTCGTTGTCATCAGTTAATTCATAAGTAACTTCCAGTGTTGCATCTCCCGGAAAACCTTCCAATTCCTCTAAACTTACAATTGAAAAGGTAATTTTGTTGGCTTCGTGATTCTTTACTGTCCAGAGTCTTCTTGCAACTGAATTTGATCCGCTGTGAAGGCTGTTGATAAAATAATCATTCGCTTCCAGCTGATAGGTCTTACCTTCTACTTCAATTTTTGCCCCGGAGATACGATTGGCATTTCGCCCTACCGTAGCACCAAAATACGCGGTTTCTTTCTCGTAAACAGATACGTCATCATACCCCAATACCACGTCTCTCTCTACACCATTCTTGTCCTTTATAAAAATGGAGACTACAGAGGCACCAAAGTCTGTTACGACCATTCTCATTCCATTGCTGTTGGCAATTTCATAAGTATATGTATCTTCGCCTTTGCTTGTCTTCCCGAAAAAATTCTTATTCATATGTCCCTCCTGCATGTTTACAGCATGTTATGCCTTCTCTTTTTGATTTTACAGCTTTTCCATCAATATGTAAAGAAAAGACTTTATTTTCTTAAAACTATTTTTTCATAGATACTTCATTTTTTCAAATTACTGCCGAAATAGATATAAGATAAGGAGGGAATGATTATGGCAGCAACAGAAAGTACCACATATGGTTTATCACTGTCTTATTATATGAGAAATTTTTATAAATCGAATCCATCTACTTATAAGACATCTACCAGAAAAAATTATACAGAGACTGAACTCTCCTATGAAGATGCCCGTGCATTAAAGCGTGCAGCCAAAAAACTTATGGACTACGACATCGATGATGATGATACGGGAGAAGATCACTATGAAGCCATTCAGGCTTTTGTAGATACATACAATAATGCCATGGAATCTTCCAGTTCCATCAGCGACAGCGATATTTCCCGCTGCCGTAAAAACCTGGAGAAACTAACCAAGAAGTATTCCGAAGAATTGGAAGACATTGGAATCAATATTCAGGAAGATGGCACCTTAGAAATTACTGAAGGAATCTTAAAAGCTTCTTCAGGCAAGGAAATTAAAAAAGCCTTTTCCAAAGAAGCTGGTCTTATGAGCAAAACCCAAAGCCTGGCTAAAAGGCTGAATCAGAATTCCTACGATCTGCTTTATACCCAGTTAACAGGAAACGGCGGACGTTTGAATATTACACTGTAAGATCATACAATAATAAAAGGAATCCCAAGGTCAATTGACCGAAAGGATTCCTTTTTTGCTATTTGCCCTGTGAAAGAACTGCCTCAATATCAACCTGTTTTGCAGTCACAGATCCCTGGATCATGGCATTACTTCCGCCACCTCTGGCATTTAGTTTTTCTTTCAATTCAACCGCCAGAGTTTTACAATCTACATTTTTACTTCCAATAATGTAATTATATCCTGTCTCTTCTTCTCCCGAAAAAATTCCGCAGATGCCGGAATGGATTTCTACCAGTTCATTAATTACGCTTCGCATGACCGGTGCCTCTAAATCCTTTTCAAACAGAAGGACATGTTCCTGCTCTTCTGGAATTTCAGATGTTTTATAGGTAAGAAGAGTCTGCTTTGCAGAAGATAACTGCGCCTTTAAATTCTGGTTATTTGCTTTCAGCTTGTCTACATTTTCCACCAAAGCTTCCTGATTCGTAGACAAGGTATTCATAAGAGAAGAAACTACTGCCGCCTTTTCCCGAAATGCTTTTAATGCCCGGAATCCGCACAGAATACTGATGCGAACACCCCCCTTATAATTCTGGACATTCATGACTTTTAACATGCCAATTTCCCCAGTGTATCTTACATGAGGAGCACAGCAGGCACACACATCATAGCCCGGAATGGTCACAATACGGACCTGTCCTTCGATTTCGATCTTGCTACGATACTCTAATGCCGTCAATTCTTCTTTTGAAGGAAAGGTTACTTCTACCGGAAGATTTCTGCTGATGGCTTCATTTACTTCCCATTCCACCTCTTCTACATCTTTCTCACTTAATACTCCATCAAAATCCATAGTTACAATCTGGTTACTCAGATGAAATCCCACGTTCTTAAAACCAAACTTTCGATATACAATCCCTGAAAAAAGGTGTTCTCCCGAATGCTGCTGCATATTAAAAAACCGATGCTGCCAATTGATTTTTCCAGTAACTTTTTCCCCAGGCTCTAGTGACCGCTCCAGGTAATGATAAATCACATTATTCTTTATCTGAACATCCTGTACCTGGATTCCATTTATTGCCCCCATATCTGGGCTCTGTCCTCCCTCTTCCGGGAAAAACAGAGTCTGATCCAGGACTACTTCATATATCTGCCCGGACGTTTTCTCACAGGAAAGTACTTCTGCTGTAAATTCTGTTTCATAAGCGTCTCTGTCATACAGACGCACTGTGTCATTTATCTCTTTCATTCTGTACCTCTTGAATTTCATTTTCTCAGATAGTATCTTACTCTTTTTTCTTCTTTCTCACAAGAGTAGATTACTTTAAGATATTTTTACTATTTACACAGATTTTATCTATAATTGACTATTCTTTCGTTTCCTTGTATAATAGAAGCGCTATTTGCATTAACATTTTAAAGTGTTAAATAAACAATTAAAAGGGAGAAAAGGAAATGAAAAAAGCAACCAAATTTTTATCACTTGTCATGGCTTCTACCATGATTTTATCTGCTACCGCATGTGGTAGTTCTTCTGGCAGTGCAGATGCCAAATATACTGTAGGAATCTGCCAGCTTGTAGAGCATCCAGCTCTCGATGCTGCAACTGAAGGCTTTCAGGATGCCTTAAAAGAAAAATTAGGAGATGATGTAGCATTCGATGTAAAAAATGCACAGAACGACTCTCCAACCTGCTCTACGATTACTAACACCTTTGTTTCTAATGGGTATGATCTGATTCTGGCAAATGCTACTCCTTCACTGCAGGCTGCATCCGCTTCTACAGCAGATATCCCAATCCTTGGAACTTCTATTACAGACTACGCTACTGCACTTGGTATTTCTGACTGGACAGGCGTAACAGGCAAGAACATTTCCGGTACTTCTGATCTCGCTCCACTGGACAAGCAGGCAGAATGTATCAAAGAACTGTTCCCAGATGCTAAGAACATTGGTATTCTCTACTGTTCCTCTGAAGCAAACAGCAAATATCAGGCTGATGTAATCGGTAAATATCTGAAAGATATGGGTTACACCTGCACCATTTACACCTTCTCTGATTCCAATGACGTAGCTGCAGTAACCCAGAGTGCCTGTGACGGAAGTGACTTAATTTACATTCCAACTGACAACACTGCTGCAAACTGTACAGAAGCTATTAATAACGTTGCTCTACCAGCTAAAACACCTATTTTTGCTGGTGAAGAAGGTATCTGCTCTGGTTGTGGTGTTGCAACTCTTTCTATTGACTACTATGATATTGGATACCTTGCTGGAGAAATGGCATACGACATTCTGGCAAATGGTGCTGATCCTGCAACTATGGAAATCAAGACTGCTCCTGAAGTAACCAAGAAATACAACAAAGCAAATGCAGAAGCTTTAGGAGTTACTATTCCAGATGATTATACTGCAATCGAAAGTGAATAATTGAGGATACAAGAATGATTTTAAATTATTTTGCAAGTTTAAACCCTGCAACTTTTTTTAATGCTCTGCCATCAAATATTGCACAGGGGCTGGTCTGGGGCGTTATGGCCTTAGGTCTTTATATTACCTTCCGTCTGTTGGACTTTGCAGATTTGACTGTAGATGGCTCCATAGCCACCGGCGGTGCAGTTACGGTTATTTTAACAATAAACGGCTGGAATATCTGGGCGGCTCTTCTTGTTGCCACCCTCTCTGGTATTCTTGCTGGTCTTTGTACAGGGCTGTTACATACCCGTCTTGGAATTCCACCTATCCTTGCTGGAATTTTGACACAGATTGCCCTATACTCCATTAATCTGCATATTCTGGGCGGCTCTAATAAAGCTCTCAGCGTAGACAAATATAACCTTATTTTAAGCTCCAGAAATATTACTGGTGCAATTATTGCTGCCGGATTGTTCTGTGCTATCTTAATTGCCATTTTATATTGGTATTTCGGAACTGAGCAGGGAGCTGCCATCCGTGCTACTGGATGTAATCCTGCTATGAGTAAAGCACAGGGTATCAACAACGATAATATGAAACTGATTGCTTTAAGCCTTTCCAACGGATTGGTTGCTATGGCAGGAGGCCTGTTATCTCAGTTCCAGGGATTTGCAGATGTCAACATGGGACGTGGTGCTATTGTTATCGGTCTTGCTGCGGTTATTATTGGAGAAGTCCTTTGTGAAGCTATTCTTGGAAAACGCGCGAACTTCGCCACCCGTCTTATCTTCGTAGTAATCGGTGCAATTATCTACTATGTAGTTATCGGTATTGTAATCTGGCTGAAGATGGATCCGAACGATCTGAAGCTGTTTACCGCAATTATCGTAGCGATTTTCCTTGCTGTACCGTACCTTCGGGCACAGCAGAAGAATTCCTTCAAAATGGCAGGAAAACGCAGTGCTGCCGCTTTAAAGAACAAGAAAGAGGAGGTCTAGAACATGTTAGAACTGAAGAATATTCATAAGACCTTCAATTTAGGCACAATTAATGAAAAAGTTGCTTTAAATGGTGTAAATCTTACTTTAAATGAAGGTGATTTTGTTACTGTAATCGGTGGAAATGGTGCTGGTAAATCCACCACCTTAAATGCCATTGCCGGTGTATGGCCAATTGATGAGGGATCTATCCTGATCGATGGTGTGGATGTTACTGGGCTTCCGGAACATAAACGAGCTCAGTTCTTAGGCCGAGTGTTCCAGGATCCAATGACTGGAACCACTGCTACCATGCAGATTGATGAAAATCTCGCCCTTGCAGCTCGCCGCGGAAAACGTCGTACCCTTCGCTGGGGAACTACCGCAGCAGAAAAAACACATTATCATGAACTTCTTAAAATGCTAAATCTTGGTCTGGAAGACCGTATGACTTCTAAAGTTGGTCTTCTGTCCGGTGGACAGCGTCAGGCACTAACTCTTCTGATGGCCACCTTACAGAAACCAAAGCTTTTACTGTTAGATGAACATACCGCTGCTTTAGATCCTAAGACTGCTGCAAAAGTATTAGAGCTTACTGATCAGATTGTTTCTGAAAATAATCTGACTACCTTGATGATTACCCACAACATGAACGACGCCATTGCTCATGGAAACCGTCTGATCATGATGCATGAGGGACAGATTATTCTGGATATCGGACCGGAAGAGAAGAAAAAACTTACCGTGGAAGACCTTCTTCAAAAATTCGAAGAAGTCAGTGGTCAGAAATTTGCTTCTGATAAGGCGTTACTGGGATAACTAAAACATGAAAACCCGGCAGACTAAAATCTGCCGGGCTTTTTTAAGGGGTTAAAACTATGAACTACACCTATATTGTCCGCTGTAAAGATGACACACTTTATTGTGGCTGGACCAACAATTTAGAAAAGCGCCTTGCCAGCCATAATGCTGGTAAAGGCGCTAAATATACCCGTTCCCGTCATCCTGTAACCCTGGTCTACTTTGAAACCTTTGACACAAAAGAAGAGGCCATGCGCCGGGAATATGCCATTAAGCAGCTTTCCCGTAAGGAAAAGCTGGAACTTATTGAGAGTTTTCATGTTACACTTTAAACTGGCTGATTCGATTCCTCAGTTCCATGAGCTTTTCTGCGGCTTCCCCTTCATCATTTGCCTGCTGAATCAGATCCGCCAGACTATCCATCTGCATTGAAGCATTTTCTACTGCGTCCGAAAGCTGTCCTACCAATTTGCATATGCTCCCCCTTTATTTAACTTCCATATTCTCGCCCAGTCTCATTAATTCTGACATGTATTATATCACACAAAATTTCCACATGACAATGAAATAGTTGAAAACAAGGCATTTTTATAATGCAAATTTTGCGTTACTATGCTATCTTAGGTTATATAAATTAGTTCACGTGATTACATGAATACACAGGAGTCATCCATGAAATTTCCAGGTTATTATACATCAGGCGAATTTGCTCAAATGGCACAAGTATCTGTCCGCACAATTCGCTTTTATGACAAACAAAATATTCTTAAGCCATCCCTTGTCAATGATTCCGGCTTCCGCTTATACACAGATGAAGACTTTACGCGTCTGCAGCAGATCCTTCTGTTTAAATATCTAGGCTTCTCTCTGGATGATATTAGGGAAATGACCATGCCAGATGTAGATTACCGCGCCCTATTGTCTTCCCTGAATCTGCAAAAACGCCTCATTCAGGACCGCATTGAACAAATGCAGTTAGTAGAAACCGCAATTGGAGATACGGTAGAAGCGCTTGAGAAAAATCAAAAAATAGAATGGAA
>JBGVLD010000107.1:0-6375 GCA_045124075.1 Agathobacter sp. | reverse complement strand
TTTAACTAATCTGTACATACCATGTACATGAATTAGAAATGTATGGAGGAGAAGACGATGAATAAGAAAAAATTAATTCCTTTACTTTCAGCAGTAGCTTTAGTTGGTGTAATCGGTGTTGGTTCCACTTTAGCATATTTTACAGATAATGATGCAGCAAATAACGTGGTTACCATGGGTCATGTAAATATTGAATTAGATGAGCCGGAATTTTCTGCAGCAAATGAAGATAACACAATTACCAATGTTGTACCAAATCAGACCATTACCAAAGATCCAACAATCACTGTTGTAGCTGGTTCTGAAAGCTGCTACTTAAGAGCAAAGATCGACATTACAGAGTTAAACGCTGATCAGACAGCTGATTTACTGGAAAACACTAATATCGGTGAAGACTGGGTATTAGCAGAAGATGGATATTACTATTATCAGAATGCTGTTTCTAAATCTGATGAGGATCAGACAGTAGATTTATTTGATACTGTTGTGATTCCAGCAGAGTGGGGAAATGAAGTAGCTGATCTTACATTTGAAATCAATGTATCTGCAGAAGCAGTGCAGGCTGATAACTTTACACCAGAGACAGATGAAGCTGGTGTCATCAATGGATGGAATGATATTACACCAGAAACATACGAAGGTTAATTATTCTCATTTGTAGAAATGGGTTTGTGTTGAAAAATAAGCAGGCTGTTTAGTCTGCTTATTTCCATCAGCAGAAAGAGTTGCCCTAAGGAAGGTATGCGCTTATGAAAAATCAGAAGAATGAAAATCAGAATTTTGTAGTGACAGTCAGAAGTCAGGAAAATCACACATGGCAGGGAACGGTGTCATGGGTAGAAGGAAAACGACAGGAAAATTTTAGAAGTGTATTAGAGCTTTTGAAATTAATCGATTCAGCAGTGACTACAGAAATCCAAGAGGATGGCGTCGAAGCGTAATTCCTCAGGATGCGTTATGGAGGCATGAGATGAAAAAGACGTTAGCGCGTATTCTTAGTATGACAGGTGCGGTATTCATGATTCTATTAATACTCATCTGTATTCCATTCACCTTGCCAAAATTATTTGGGATGCAGCTGTACGAGGTAAAGACTGAAAGTATGGAGCCGGAATATCCTGTAGGAAGCGTAGTATATGTAAAACAGACAGATCCAGAAGATGTGGTAGTTGGGGATGTGATTACCTATACTTTGGGAACGGATACAGAGCTTGTCATGACCCATCGGGTTATAAATATACGGGAAAAAGAGCAGAGTTTTATTACAAAAGGGGATGCAAATGCGGTAGAAGATGCGGAACCGGTGAGTTTTTCACGATTAGTTGGAAAACCAATCTGTTGTATAAAGGGGATTGCAGCGATTTCTAATTTTATAAATTCTGCTTCGGGAGTGAAAGTTATTGTAATTTTATTTGTTTTGGTATTGGCAATGTGGTTGTTTGCCGATTGGCTGAAAAAGTCAAAAAACGCCGAAAAATCATACGATATAAAAAGAGATAATCAAACGTCTTAAGGGACTGGTTTGAGGGTCTGTTATGAGGGCTGATGTGATAAACATCAGCTTTTTTTTATATATCAGGAAAGACCTTGTCACGCTAACGCGTGAAAGTCTTTTTTATATATTACGGATTTTCTGGATTACGAGACACGGAAATTCTTTTTTCGGGAAGATCCAAAGATCTACTCTAAGCAACAGTTACAGATGAAAGCTCTGGATGCTTCGTTAGTAATAATAATATTGAAATAGAGGATAATTGGAACCTATGAACCCCATTTCCATAAGGTAGACAAAAAAAGAAAAATTTAAGCCTTCGTTATTTGACGAAACAAAGAATACCCTATATAATATCAGGGAAATCTAACTAAAGAAAACAAACCATGACCTGTGGCACCCCTCCCTTGGGGCAGTCACAGGCATTTGTGCGTTGATAGTTTCGAAAGGAGCCAATATGTTTGTAATAGCAGGATTAGGAAATCCAGACCGTAAATATGAAAATACAAGACACAATGTAGGATTTGATTTCATTGATGCCTTAGCAGCGAAATATAATATTTCAGTGAAGGAAAAAAAGCATAAAGCTTTGATTGGTGCTGGATATATTGAAGGTGTAAAAGTTCTTCTGGTAAAACCTCAGACCTACATGAATTTAAGTGGGGAGAGTCTTCGGGAGGTTATGGATTTCTATAAGATCGATCCGGAAGAGGAAATGCTGATCGTTTTTGATGATATCAGTCTCGCGCCGGGAAATATCCGGATCCGCAAGAAAGGTAGTGCAGGTGGACATAATGGAATCAAGAGTATTATTGCCCATACTGGAACCCAGAACTTTACCCGAATCAAAATCGGGGTAGGAGAAAAACCAGCAGGCTGGGATTTGGCAGATTATGTGCTAGGACATTTTTCAGAAGAGGACAGAAAGCTGGTAAATGCAGCAGTTTCTGATGCGGCCACAGCAGCAGTCTATATTATGCAGCAGGATACCGACCGGGCAATGAATGAGTTTAATGCAAAGAAACAGGGGTAGAACGTGAAAACATTTTTAAGACCATTACAGGAATTAAGTGGATACGAAGATATAAAAAGAGCCATGCAGACCGAAGGCCTGGTTAGCGTGACAGGGTGTATGGATGCTCAGAAACCTCATATGATGTACGCACTTGGAGTAGAAAAGAAAAAAAGAATTATTGTTACTTTTCAGGAACAGAAAGCCAAAGAATTATACGAAGAAATTCTGTTTTTTGATCAGACAGCAGTTTATTATCCGGCAAAAGATGTATTGTTCTATCAGTCAGATATCCGGGGAAATGTGCTGACAGCTCAGAGAATCAATGCCTTAAAGGCAATTTATGAGAATGAAGAAGTAACAGTTATAACCACTTTTGATGCCTTAATGAATACTATGGCGCCATTAGAATTGATGCAAAGCTTTATTCTGCATATGGAACCAGGGCAGACAGTGGAGGTTACAGAACTGACGGAACTGCTGACTGCCATGGGATATGAAAAAGAGTACCAGGTCAATAGCATGGGACAGTTTTCCCTTCGAGGAGGGATTATCGATATTTTTCCACTGACAGAAGAAAATCCGGTTCGAATTGAGCTTTGGGGAGATGAAATAGACAATATTCGGAGCTTTGATATAGAAAGCCAGAAATCTATTGAAAACGTGGATGAATTGGCAATTTATCCGGCCTGTGAGCTGGTTCTTGGAAAAGAGGAAAAGCAAAAGGGCATTGAAGCCATGTTAAAAGAGGCGAAAAAAGTCGCTGACAAATTCCGTAAGGAAATGAAAACAGAAGAGGCTTACCGGGTGTCTTCCATGGCAGAAGGTCTGGCAGAGGAATGGGGAGAATTATCCATCTGTGCGGGTATGGATGCCTATTTGTCTTATTTTTGTAAAGAAAGAACCGGACTTTTAGATTATTTTGACAAAAATGATACGGTTATTTTTATAGATGAATTGTCCAGAAGCGTGGAACGAGGGAAACAGACAGAAGCTGAGTTTTCCGAAAGTATGAAACAGCGTCTGGAAAAAGGATATATTCTTCCAGGGCAGTTAAAGGAATTGTTTCTGGAGAAAGAAATCTTAGGAAAACTGGAAAGCTTCTCTTGTGTGGCTTTAGGGGCACTGGATAATAAGTCCTGTGGACTTCATCAAAAAGGCCAATTCTCTATTCAGGTAAAGAGCGTGAATGCTTATAACAGCAGTATAGAGCTTCTTCGGAAAGACCTTGCCCACTACCGGAAAAATGGTTATCGGGTAGTGCTGCTTTCTGGCTCCAGAACCAGGGCAAAACGATTGGCGGATGACCTGCTTATGGAGGGATTTTCCTGTTTTTATACAGAGGATTATGACCACGAATTAGAGCCTGGGCAGATCATGGTATGCTATGGTAAGGTAAAACGAGGCTACGAATATCCGATCATTCAGTTTGCAGTTATCACAGAAACGGATATTTTTGGGGCAGAGAAGAAAAGGAAGAAGCACCGTCATGTGTATGAAGGTGAGAAAATTTCCAGTTTCTCAGATCTGTCGGTTGGAGATTATGTGGTTCATGAAAATTATGGTCTGGGCGTCTACCGGGGAATTGAGAAAATTGAGGTAGACCGTACATTAAAAGATTATATTAAAATTGAGTATTCTAATAATTCGAACCTTTATGTGCTGGCGACACAGCTGGAGTTGATTCAAAAATACGCTGGAAAAGACGCAAAGAAGCCGAAACTGAATAAACTGGGAGGACAGGAGTGGTCCAGAACCAAAGCCAAAGTCCGGGGAGCTGTTAAGGAAATTGCACAGGATCTGGTAAATCTTTATGCAGCCAGAGAAGAGAAAAACGGATTCGTTTACAGTGTGGATACAGTTTGGCAGAAAGAATTTGAGGAACTGTTTCCATTTGAAGAAACTCAGGATCAGATTCTTGCCATTGAAGCAGCGAAAAAGGACATGGAGAGCACCAAAATCATGGACCGTCTTATCTGTGGGGATGTAGGTTATGGAAAGACAGAAATTGCCATTCGAGCGGCTTTTAAGGCAGTTCAAGATGGAAAACAGGTAGTGTATCTGGCTCCGACCACTATTCTTGCCCAACAAATCTATAATACTTTTTCTCAAAGAATGAAGGATTTCCCGGTAAGAGTGGATCTTATGTGCCGATTCCGTACATCTACCCAGCAGAAAAAGACTGTAGAAGATTTAAAGAAAGGTCTTGTGGATATTGTAGTAGGAACTCACCGGGTCTTATCAAAAGATGTGGAATATAAGGATCTGGGTCTTTTGGTCATTGATGAGGAACAGCGTTTTGGAGTTGCACATAAGGAGAAAATTAAGCAGCTGAAGACGAATGTGGATGTACTGACTTTAACTGCCACACCAATTCCCCGAACCCTGCATATGAGTTTAATTGGAATACGTGACATGAGTGTGTTAGAGGAGCCTCCGATGGATCGTCTTCCGATTCAGACCTATGTAATGGAATATAATGAGGAGATGGTTCGTGAAGCCATTACCAGAGAACTGGCAAGGGATGGACAGGTATATTACGTTTACAATAAGGTAAAGGACATTATGGAAGTCACTGCAAAGATACAGTCTCTTGTACCGGATGCAGTGGTGGATTTTGCCCATGGGCAGATGAAGGAAAGTGAATTGGAAAAGATTATGTATGCCTTCATTAATGGAGAAATTGATGTGCTGGTTTCCACGACGATTATTGAGACAGGACTGGATATTTCCAATGTAAATACCATGATTATTCATGATGCAGATAATATGGGGCTTTCACAGCTATATCAGTTAAGAGGAAGAGTAGGACGTTCCAACCGGACGGCTTATGCCTTCCTGATGTACCGTCGGAATAAGATGTTAAAGGAAGTAGCCGAAAAACGTCTGGCAGCCATTAAGGAATTTTCTGAGCTGGGAAGCGGCTTTAAGATAGCTATGCGGGATCTGGAAATCCGGGGTGCAGGAAATCTTTTAGGGGCAGAGCAAAGCGGCCATATGGAAGCAGTTGGTTATGATCTATATTGTAAAATGCTTCATGAAGCGGTAAAAGAGGTCAAAGGCATCGAAACAGAAGAAAAATTTGATACTACAATTGATATTGATACAAATGCCTATATCTCAACGGAATATATTTCCAATGAGTATCAGAAACTGGATATATATAAGCGTATTGCAGCTATTGAAACGGATGAAGAAGCGGAAGAAATGTTAGAAGAACTGATTGACCGATTTGGAGAACCGCCGAAAGCAGTTCAGAATTTGCTTGTGATTGCGCGGCTCAAGGCAAAGGCCCATGAGGTCTATGTTACGGAGGTAAAACAGATAGATGATGAGCTTAAGATCAGCCTGTTTGAACATGCAAGAATCAAAGCAGAAATGATTCCTGTGATGGTTTCCCGGAATTCGCCGGCACTTTCCTTTACGGCGGACACAAAAAATCCATACTTTACCTATAAACTAAAGGTAAATTCTCGAGAAAAGAGCATGGATGTATTAGAAATCTTGAAAAAAGTGTTAGAGCAGATGAAGATTCTCAAAGAAACAGCTTGCCAGATTTCGGGAAAGCAACTATAATATATTAGATAATGTTCTATTTTAAAAAAGAACTTTTGGGAGGAAATATGAAGATTAAGAAACTTATGGCTCTGCTTTTGGCAGGTGCACTTACCGTATCAGCATTTATTGGCTGTGGAGTAGATAAAGAAGCAACCGTAGCAACAATAGGTGAACAGGAAATCAGCCTTGGCCTTGTAAATTTCATGTGCCGTTACCAGCAGGCCCAGATCAGTGAAGCCTATGTTTACTATTTTGGAGAAGATGTATGGACACAGGATGTCTCTGGAAATGGTAGTACCATGGAAGAAGACAT
>JBGVLD010000106.1:0-11905 GCA_045124075.1 Agathobacter sp. | reverse complement strand
ATTTGGGTAAAGGGAAGGAATTTCCGGTACATATCCCATAATTTTCTTAGCTTCCACAGACTTGTTATTCAGTCCGTCCACCTGTATCTGTCCCTGATATTTCAAAAAGCCCATGATACATTTGATCAAAGTACTCTTTCCGGCTCCGTTTGGTCCTAAAAGAATTCCAATCTGACCATCATCAATCACAAAATTAATATCTTTGTTTGCCACTACCTTATGATAGTTCTTTGTAACATTCAAAACAGTAAGCATAATTTCTCCCTCTCGTTAACATTTTGTTAGGAGAATTGTATCATAAAAGTAGAAACATGAACCTTATTCTTTCTTAATATTATCTTAATTTAAAAAATTGCGTTTCGCGCAAGCTCCGCGCGCAAGCAATGTTGCAAAGCAACAAAAAACTGCCAGCCGCATAACACAACTGACAGTCTTGTAATTCCTATTCTTTTCTCACAATTAATCACGATGCATTGAAAATGTTTCCATATGGTAATTTTCAATATTTTCATGAATTCCACGATCATCTGCTTTACCAATTAACTCATCACGGAATTTCTTAGTGGAAATCATATCGTTAAAGGCACTTGGTCCGTTTACACAACCGCCTTCACATGCCATACCTTCAATAAAGTCTTCTGGCAATTTTCCGGCTTTCATAAGAAGAAGGGCTTTCTTACACTCAGCAGCACCATTTGCAACGCAAACCTTAGCATCGATTTCATCGTCGCTTTCTTTTAAGCTCTGAAGAACTGCTGCTGTTACTCCACCTGAGTTACCGAATCTCTTACCATATACAGAGGATTCCTGATAAGAAGTATCATCTGCTTCCAGAACAACCCCTTTTGCTTTCATGATGGCACGAATCTCGCTGTAGGTCAGTACATAATCTGCATTTCCTTCAATCTGCTGGTCAACTACTTCAGATTTCTTAGCAACACATGGTCCAATGAATACAGTGATTGCATCTGGATCTTTTGCTTTGATCATTCTGGAAATCGCACACATTGGAGAAACAGTGGTAGAAACTGCATCATTTAATTCTGGATAATGTTTGCGAACCATATTTACAAATCCTGGACAGCAGGAAGTTACTTTCTTCTTGCCTTCTTTGTATGCTTCCGCCCACTCTTCTGCTTCGTAAGCGGCGGTCATATCTCCACCCAGACCAACTTCAATAAAGTCGTTAAATCCAACTTCACGCATCGCTTTCTTCCAGCTGTTCATGGTAATACCAGGTCCAAACTGACCTTCTGTTGCTGGGGCAGCCATAGCATATACTTTCTTGTCTGATTTCAGTGCATTAATTACATCTACGATAAATGTCTTAGATCCAATTGCACCAAATGGACAGCTGTGGATACATTTACCGCAACGAATACATTTGCTTTCATCAATCACAGAAATACCATGTTCATCATATGTAATAGCATTCACTGGGCAGGCACTCTTACATGGTCTCTTTAAATGCGCAATGGCGTTGTATGGACATGCCTGAGCACATTTTCCACATTCTTTACACTTCTGTGGGTCAATGTGGGAACGAAGACGTCCAGCTTCAATGGCACCGAATTTACAAGCATTGATACATGCCTTACCAATACAGTTCTGACAGTTCTCTGTTACTGTATAACTGGAAATCGGACAATCTTCACAGGCAGAGCTGATAACCTGAATTACATTACCATCATCTGTAACGCCTGGTGCTTTTCCTTCTGCCAGACGGATACGCTGTCTGATGATTTCTCTTTCTTTATAGATACAACATCTGAACTGCGGAATTGGTCCTGGAATCAGTTCAAAAGCAATCTGGTCACGTTTGGAATCCAGCTCATCCGTAAAAGCCAGTTTCGCAACTTCATACAACACTGCATGTTTAATTTTGATCACATTCTCGTCTGCGTACATACTATCTCCTTTATCATCATTCCTATAATATTATATCAATATTCTACAGGATACCGCTAAAAATTTCTATAGATGTATCTATCTAAATACAATTTTTTGATAAATTTTTTTCAAAAACCTCACAAAATATTTTCTTTTACATATATTATAGGAAATCTTTACAGGAGTTCTTTGTGGAAAACCAGAAAATTGAACTGCTGCTGGGGGCCGCCATGAACGCCTCCCCTTCTGAACTGTCTGAGGATTCAGAACTATCTACAGGATATAATAGAGAGACTGGAATCTGGGAAATCATTGTACGTCATACAGGAATCCCGGAATCTTTTCATGAAACATTCCCCACCATAGATGTTACTCTTCTTCTGGCTGGCTATGCCATTATGCGCCTTCCCCAGGACTTGATTGAACCAGTTTCTCTACTTCCTTATATTGTATATATTGAAAAACCCAAACGTTTCTTTTACGAAATTCAAAATGCCAAACGCAGTTCCTGTATTAGTGCCTTACAGACACAGCCGGAAAATCCTTCTTCTGCTTTTTCCGGGAAAGGAACATTAGTGGCCGTCATTGATTCTGGAATTGACTATACCCACCCAGATTTTCGAAATCCCGATGGCAGTACCAGAATTTCTGCTCTTTGGGATCAGACGATTTCCTCTGATGCTTCCTTAAATCGACTACCTCCTGAAGGCTACTCCCTCGGTACACTATTTCCAAAAGAAACCATCAATGAAGCCTTAAAAGCTCCTACATTAGAAGAAAGACTGCGAATCTGTCCAAGCCAGGATTTATCCGGTCATGGCACTGCCGTAGCCGGAATAGCCGCAGGAAACGGAAACGCTTCTAATGGCACTTATAGGGGCATAGCCTATCAGGCAGATCTCCTGATTGTAAAACTTGGAACCCCTTCTCCTACAGGTTTTCCCAGTACTACCCAACTAATGGAAGCCGTTAATTATTGCATAGAATATGCCTCCTCCCGAGGACTTCCCGTTGCCATTAATTTAAGTTTTGGCAATACCTATGGTTCCCATAGTGGAAGCTCTTTGCTGGAAACTTATCTGGACGCGGTCTCCCAATATGGGCAAGTCTGTATTGTGACTGGTAGCGGAAACGAGGGAAGCTCCGGCGGACATACTGGAGACAGACTTGCCCCAAATCAATCTCAGAATATCCAATTTACTATTGGGGAATATGAGAAATCTTTAAGTATTCAGATCTGGAAAAATTATTGGGATGAAATGCGCATTCAGCTTATCCCTCCTACCGGTACCGGAATTACCTTTCCTCTGACTCCCGGCTATTACCGATATTCCTTTGGAAATACACTTCTTTACCTTACAGCGGGAGATCCTTCTCCTTATAATTTATACCAGGAGTTTTATCTGGATTTTTTTCCAAAAGACGGATACCTGGATTCCGGAATCTGGACACTGGAACTGATTCCTCAGCGGATTTCCGACGGTTCCTGGGAAATGTGGATGCCTTCTTCTGCCCTTCGAAATCCATTGACACAATTTCTGACCCCTACTCCAGATATCACCTTGACCATTCCGTCTACTGCCGAAAAAGTCATAAGTGTCGCTGCTTACGACAGCAATTTTAATCAGCCCGCTTCTTTTTCCGGCAGAGGTTACAATTGGAACACCGGTTCCGTAAAACCAGACCTGGCAGCCCCTGGAGTAGACATTACTACCAGTGCTCCCGGTGGAGGCTACCGCGCGCTCTCCGGCACATCCATGGCTGCTCCCTTTGTAACAGGAAGCTGTAGCCTTCTTATGGAATGGGGAATTATTAATGGAAATGATTCCTATTTGTATGGAGAAAAAGCCAAGGCCTATTTAATTAATGGCGCGCGCCCCCTTCCCGGAATTACAGAATATCCCAATCCCCTGATTGGATGGGGAACACTGTGTCTGTATGACAGTATCCCGCTATAAAGTAAAAAAATCAGCAGCCTTAAATGACTGCTGACTTCTATTTTGTCAGTCAATGATTCATACACATTGTCTTAAGAACATTTTTAAAAGTTTAAAATAACTGCCCTTGTATGGCTGATACCGCATTGGAAGATCCATCCAGGTCTTCTTATCTACAGTACTCTTTAAGTGAGAGAACGTATCAAATCCTTCTTTTCCATGATAAGTTCCCATTCCACTTTCGCCAACACCACCAAATCCCATTTCGCTGGTGGCAAGGTGAATGATGGTGTCGTTGACACAGCCTCCGCCATAATTTAAGCGTTCCTGCACAGCACAGATATGTTTCTTATCTTCTGAAAAGATATACAGTGCCAATGGCTTTGCTTTATCTTCCAGAATTTCAAAAATATCTTCAAACTTATCAAAAGTAAGGATTGGCATAAGAGGTCCAAAAATCTCTTCCTGCATGATGGCATCTTCCCATGTCACATTATCCATGACTGTTGGAGCAATCTGATTGGTCAGAGGATTCGTCTCTCCCCCCAGCACTACTTTCTTCTGCTCAATGAGACCACTGATACGCTCAAAATGCTTTTCATTGATGATTTTCCCATAGTCCGGATTATTTAAAGGATGTTCTCCGTACTGTAGTTTTACCTGTTTACAAATTTCTTTGACCAGCTCATCCTTAATGCTTTGCTCACAAAGAATATAATCTGGTGCCACACAGGTCTGACCACAATTTAAGTATTTTCCAAAAACGATTCTCTTCGCTGCCAATTTCAGTTTTGCGGTACTGTCCACGATGCACGGACTTTTTCCCCCTAACTCTAACACTGCCGGTGTGAGACGCTCTGCAGTGTGGCGAAGTACTTCTTTTCCCACGCTCTGACTTCCAGTAAAGAATATGAAATCAAATTTCATATCTAAAAGACAGGCATTTTCTTTTCTTCCGCCATTTATTACTGCCACATATTCCTGTGGAAAACATTCTTTGATCATTTTCTCAATGAGGGCGCTGGTGACTGGAGAATAAGCACTTGGTTTTACAATGGCAGTATTTCCTGCGGCAATGGCATCTGCTAATGGGTCAATAGTCAAAAGAAGCGGATAATTCCATGGGCTCATAATCAATACATTTCCATAGGGAGATGGCTTCTTATAGCTGGTGGCCGCAAACTGCGCCAAAGGAGTATGGACTCTGCGCTTTGCTGCAAATTTTTTGGTATGCTTGATCATATAACTGATTTCACTTAATACCAGCCCTGTCTCACACATAAAGCCCTCAAATTTACTTTTCCCCAGATCCTCTTTTAAAGCCTCTGCAATTTCTGTCTCATATTTCTGAATCACGCTTCTTAACTTCTTCAACATTTCCACACGATAAGAAACAGAAAGAGTTGCTCCAGTTCTATAAAATTTCCGCTGTTTTTCTAATATTTCCTGAATCTGATTTGCTTCCATTACTTACCTCCCCCTTGCACCATATGGTAGAATTTTTCCAGTTCCTCCGAAGGTTCATTATATGCGTGAAAAATCGGATTGTCAACGTGCTCCACAAGGCGCATACTAATAAAGACCACCGCACTTTCATTCATGCGATGGCCTTTTCATAATTTTATTTTTTTCCTTCTACAGGAAAATATATTTCAGTATAAACAATACCGCAAGTACATACATTAGCGGTGTGATCTTCTTTGCTTTTCCACAAACAAGATTAATTACTACATAAGAGATAACTCCAACTGCGATACCTTCGGAGATGCTGTACATCAGAGGCATTGCAATGAGGCATAAGTAAGCTGGTACTGCTTCTGTCATGTCGTTGAAGTCGATTTCTACGACTGCACTTACCATTAAAAATCCTACGAAAATTAAGGCTGGTGCTGTAGCAAAACCTGGAATGGTAACAAAGATTGGTGACAGGAAAATGGATAACAGGAATAAGAAACCTGTTACAACAGAAGAAAGTCCTGTTCTTCCGCCTTCTGCTACACCAGCAGAGCTTTCTACGAAGGTTGTGGTGGTGGAAGTTCCTAAAACAGCACCGGCAGAGGTTGCAATGGCATCTGCCAAAAGTGCCTCTCTAATCTTAGGAAGTTTTCCATCTTTGTCTAACATATCTGCTTTGTTTGCTACACCAATTAAGGTTCCTAAAGTATCGAACATATCAACAAATAAGAAAGCAAAGATAATTACAACAAAGTCCAGAATCTTGATTTCCTGTCCTGTTACGTTAAAGCACTGTCCAAATGTCTTACCGATGGATGACAGATCAAAATCAGACCAGGATGGAATTAAAGAATAATATCCAGCGTCAGGAGTTACTGCATAAAGTCCTGTGAGCTGGCAGATGATTCCTAAGATCCAGGTTGCCAGAATTCCAATCAGAATTGCGCCACGAACTTTTTTTACATATAAAATAGCGATAATCAGAACACCAATTACTGCTAAAAGGGCGCTGATTCCTTCCGTATTGAAATTCTTGGTAAAATCTACTACCGTTACTAAAGTGGTGCTGTCTACTACCAGATGACCATTCTGCAATCCGATAAAGGCAATAAAAAGACCAATACCTACGGATACTCCTTTCTTAAGTTGCATTGGAATGGCATTAAAAATGGCTTCACGCACATTAGTAACAGAAAGCAGTATAAAGATCAAACCTTCTACAAATACTGCAAGCAATGCTACCTGCCAGCTATATCCCATACTTCCACACACCGTATATGCAAAATATGCATTTAATCCCAGTCCCGGTGCTAAGGCAAATGGATAATTTGCCAGTAACGCCATTGCCAATGTTCCCACAAATGCAGCAATAGCTGTTGCCATCAGAATGGCATTCTTGTCCATTCCGGACTCAGACAAAATTGCCGGGTTGACTGCTAAAATGTAAGCCATAGTCATAAACGTGGTAATACCTGCAACTACTTCTGTTTTCACATTGGTCTTGTTTGCTTTTAATTTGAAAAGTTTCTCCAACATTTTTATTTTCTCCTTTTCTTTTGGTATGAGGAAACTGCCTTAACACAATTTCCTGTTCTCAATCATAAGTGATCCTTATGATTCAAAAACCGTTTTTACTACTTCCAGCAATTCTTTAAATTCAGCAATAGCCGGAACTAACTGTTTGATGGTACCAAAACCATACGCAGCATGAATAAATGGAAGTCCAGCTTCCATAGTGGCATCATAGTCTCCCTGGATATCTCCTACATATACAGCCTTATCTAACTGATTTCTGTGGGCAAGATCTGCGATATTCTCGCCCTTTGGTTTACCATTGTTGCCGAAGCACTCAATATCCTCAATCATATCCCAGAGCTTATAATAATCCAGGAAAGCTTCGATGTAACCAGCCTGACAGTTGCTTACGATATAAAGATGATAGTCACTTTTCTTTAATACTTCCATAGTTTCCCGAATGTCTGGATAAAGAATCCCACCATGCTGACGAAGATACTCGTTCTCTTCTTCACAACAGCAATCTAATAGCTCTTTTCTTGGTCCTTCTTCCAAATCTGCAAAAAGAATTTCTGCAATCTTATCCATGGTCTTTCCCATGACACTGGAAATATCTTTTCCCGTCAGAGGTTGTCTTCTGTAACCAAACTTCTCCATGGCGATGTTCCAGGAAACTGCCACATTATCTGCAGAATCCCAAAGGGTTCCATCCATGTCAAAAATAATACCTTTTTTCATTATTCACCTGCTTCGTCAATAGCTTTTCCAATGTCATGACGCATATATTTATTATCAAATTCTACCCAATTTGTAGCTTTATATGCTTTCTTTCTAGCATCTTTTAAATCGGTTCCTTTTGCAGTGATTCCCAGAACACGTCCGCCATTGGTGACGATTACGCCATTTTCATTGAATTTCGTTCCTGCATGGAAACAGAAATAATCATCTTTATCATCGAACTTGTCCATACCTTTGATTTCAAAACCTTTTTCATAAGAAACCGGATATCCGTCAGAAGCTAACACAACGCATACTGCTGCATTATCTTCAAATTCCAATGTTAAGGAATCTAATTTACCATCTACACAAGCTTCCATTACATCAATAATATCGTTCTTCATACGTGGAAGAACTACCTGAGCTTCCGGATCTCCAAAACGGGCATTATACTCTAATACCTTCGGTCCCTCTTCTGTCAGCATAAGTCCGAAGAAAATAACTCCTGTAAATGGTCTTCCTTCTGCTGCCATAGCGTCTACTGTTGCCTGATATATGTATTTTTTACAGAATTCATCCACTTCTGCAGTATAGAATGGACTTGGTGAAAAGGTTCCCATTCCACCGGTATTTAATCCCTGATCTCCGTCTTTTGCACGTTTATGATCCTGAGCTGAAGACATGATCTGAATGGATTTTCCATCTACGAAAGAAAGAACTGAAACTTCACGGCCAGTCATGAACTCTTCAACGACCATGGTATTTCCAGCAGTTCCAAATTTCTTATCCTGCATAATTTCTTTTACACCGGCTTCTGCTTCTTCTAAGGTATTGCAAATTAAAACACCTTTTCCTAAAGCAAGACCATCCGCCTTTAATACGATTGGCATTTTTGCTGTTTTTAAATATTCTAATGCAGCTTCTGGATCTGTGAAGTTTTCATAGGCTGCAGTAGGAATATTATATTTTTTCATTAAATCCTTTGAAAAAGCCTTTGATCCTTCCAGAATTGCAGCATTTTTTCTTGGACCGAATACTTTTAATCCCTCTGCTTCAAAAGCATCTACGATACCGCCAACTAAAGGATCATCCATACCTACGATAGTAAAATCAATGGCATTTTCTTTTGCAAAAGCCACCAGTTTATCAAATTCCATGGCACCAATGTTTACACATTCTGCTAAGGCTGCAATTCCGGCATTTCCTGGTGCACAGTAAATTTTATCTACTCTTTTGCTCTTTGCAACGCTTGTTACGATAGCATGCTCTCTGCCGCCGCTTCCAACTACTAATACTTTCATTTTCTTATTCCTTTCTGCTCCTTAACTCTTTTTTAAGGGTTTTGTCTCACGAAACAAAGCGGGTAAGTCATAAATTTTTATTTATGAAAATCTTACTCCGCTTTGACAATGCTATTTTATTCGGAAATCACTACCTGTCCGTCTATCACGGACACTTTTCCATTAGCAATCAGATCAATTGCCTTTGGCATAATAATCCATTCTGCCTCTTCCATAACTCTCTGCTGAAGATCTTTTGGGGTATCCCCCTGTTTTACTTCAACAGCTTTCTGTAGGATAATTGGACCGGTATCAGTTCCTTCATCTACGAAGTGAACGGTGGCTCCGGTCACTTTTACTCCCCGAGACAACACTCCTTCGTGAACTTTTAAGCCATAATACCCGGTTCCACAGAAAGATGGAATCAAAGATGGATGGATATTAATCATACGATTGCGATATTTTGCAATCATTTCTTCCGGAATCACTACTAAAAATCCCGCAAGAACTACTAAATCTACCTCGTAGGAATCCAGTTTTTCTAAAAATGCTTTGTTAAATTCCGCTCTGGACTCATAATCCTTTGGTGAAATACACAGTGCTTCAATGCCATGCTTTGTTGCTCGCTCCAGTGCAAAAACATCTTTATTGTTACTGATCACAACAGAGATTTTTGCATTGGTAATGGTGCCATTTTCAATGGCATCAATAATTGCCTGAAGATTGGTTCCACCACCGGAAACACAAACTGCCAGTTTTAGCATAAGGTTACTCCTTTTTCTCCATCGATGATCTTACCGATTACATATGGGGTATCTCCAGCTGCCTTGATTGCTTCCATGGTCTTATCTACATCTGCTGGATCAACACAGACCATCATACCAATACCCATGTTGTAGGTATTGTACATCATTTCTTCTTCTACATTTCCCTCTCTTGCCATCATCTTAAAGATTGCCGGGATTTCGTAGCTGTTTTTCTCGATCACTGCACGTTTTCCTTCTGGAAGCATACGTGGTACGTTTTCCTGGAAACCACCGCCAGTAATGTGGCTACAGGCTTTTACTGTAACGCCAGCTTCTTTGATGGATTTTAATGCTTTCACATAGATTCTTGTTGGAGCAATCAAAGCTTCTCCAAGAGTCTTTCCTAATTCTTCATAATATGTATTTAATGTTTCTGCATCCATTTTGAAAATCTTACGAACTAATGAAAATCCGTTAGAATGTACACCTGAGGAAGCCATACCGATAATGATGTCACCATCCTTTAGGTTCTCTCCTGTGATAATATCTTTCTTGTCAACCACGCCAACTGCAAAACCAGCCAGATCATATTCATCTTCCGGCATAAGTCCCGGATGCTCTGCTGTCTCGCCGCCAATTAAAGCACAGCCGGACTGAAGACATCCTTCTGCAACACCACTTACGATCGTTGCTATTTTCTCTGGGTAGTTCTTACCACAGGCAATATAGTCAAGGAAGAATAATGGTTCTCCACCGGCACAGGCAATGTCATTGACACACATAGCTACTGCGTCAATACCGATTGTATCATGTTTGTCTAAGATAAATGCTAATTTTACCTTAGTACCGCATCCGTCTGTACCTGATACTAAAGTAGGTTCTTCCATATCTTTGATTTTCTCAAGAGAAAATGCTCCTGAGAAGCCACCAAGACCACCTAATACTTCTGGTCTCATCGTCTTTTTTACATGCTCTTTCATCAGTTCTACTGATTTGTAACCAGCTTCAATATCAACACCGGAATTTTTGTAATCCATTCTTTTTTCCTCCTGGGCTTTTATAATCAGGCGGCAATACATTTTCTCCGCCATGTATAGTATAAATGGAATGTAATATTATTTCCAATTATAAATAGTTATATCATTTATTAGTAATTCTTATAACCAACTTCCTGCAGTCTTGCATCTTTTGCCTGAACCTGCTCTTTTAAATCGTTAGAATATGCTTTTAATTTGTCTAAGAGTTCTGCATCCGATGTTGCCAGAATCTTAGCAGCCAAAAGACCTGCATTTGCTCCACCATTGATTGCAACAGTTGCAACCGGGATTCCGGATGGCATCTGTACGATGCTGTATAAGGAATCTCTTCCACCTAAAGAAGTGGTGTGCATTGGAATACCAATAACCGGCATTGGGAAAATTGCTGCGCACATTCCTGGAAGATGTGCTGCCATTCCTGCTCCTGCAATAATTACTTTAAAGCCCTTGGATTCCGCACTTTTTGCGTATTCAAAGAATACATCCGGCTCTCTGTGTGCAGAAATGATTGTCATTTCATAACTAATTCCTAACTGTTCTAAAATATCTGCAGCTTTTGCCATTACCGGCATATCTGAATCGCTGCCCATTACAATTCCTACCTGTGCCATAATTTTTATCCTCCTGAATATGGTTTTTGTATTTTATATTGTTTTGTATATGAATATTAAACTTGTTGTTTAGTCCAGCAATCCTTCCAGCGGAATATTTAACTCTTCTGTTCCCGGCAGAACGAACCGTCCATCCCGGATAATATCTAAAGTACTTCCATCTTTTCGGATTACTATAATTGCTCCTAACTCATTATAAGGAATGGTAATATCCGTGTGGCAGTTAAAATATGCCTTGGAAACATCCTCTTTTCTTAGCGCGGATACTTCATTCTCTCTTGCCACAATGGCTTTTCCATCCGGATTATAGGTCATATTGTCCTCATCATAGGTGTAGCAGGTATCTCCTACTGCAAAATGAGGTCCCATCTTCTCTGCAATAAGAATCGGAAGCTTATCTGCAATTTCATAGACCTTTGCCATGCGGTAAGCAGTGGTGTTGGTGCCAATTGCAAATTCTCCCATTGGAAGGGACTCATGGTGCATCAGCACATTGTCCTGCACATATTTTCTATTTTCTTCCTCTTTTCCAAAATTGGTGCAGGTGTAATCTGCAATCATTCCATCTTTGAAATCTATTTCCAGATTCTTATAATTTAAATCATTTAAATAGACCTGACTGACATGAAGTTTTCCTTCTGTTCCCTTTAAAACAGGGGAAGTGAACACTTCGCCAACCGGAATATTTACATCTGCTACGCAGTTTTCAAAAGCAGT
>JBGVLD010000105.1:0-15625 GCA_045124075.1 Agathobacter sp. | reverse complement strand
CCCGTCCATAATATCAATGTGAAAAGAATCAATTCCTGCTTCTTCTAGTTCTCTTACTTCTTTCTCCAGATTGCCAAAATCGGCGCACATCATGGAGGCGGTTAATTCAAAATTTGTTGTAGCCACCTTCCGTTTCCTCCTTGAATAAATAGCCAAATCTTAAAATAATTTATAACCACTTCTCACTTTGGCTAAGGCGTATGATTTCTCGGTATTTGGTCATAGTCATGATCTTCTTAAAATGTACTCACACCAGATGGTGCATAGCATCAATATAAGTTTTTTATATATAAAATGATTCCCTTTTAAGTGGAAACATGATTTGATGTCGATGTGAAAAGAATCTATATTTGCTTTTTCTAAATCTGTTATCTCTTGCTCCAAATGACCGAAATCGGCACAGTTCCCAGATATTCCAAAAGGAATTTGTACTAAAAATACATATGAATTAGTCTGCATACAAAATAGTATATTTATCTACTTATAAAATATCTCTTATCCTAGTCGTTCTATCAAAAAAGTATCTTCTAGTTTTAACTAAAATTAAATTTAAAACTTCTTTTTATTATCTATAATCAATCATGCTCTATATTCTGTATCATAATTGGCATAGTTTTTTTCTGACACAACTGCACGACACTGCTCATATCTCCATAATACCCATCACTTATCGCAACAGCCCTATCCAACTCCACGCTTTCATCATATATCCCCCATTGTTCTATTTTATATTTCTCAACAATTCCAATATATCTCTCTTTCAGTTCTTTCCTCATCGAATTCAAAGTCTGCATAAATAACGGATGCGGTCTCCAAAGCAGTGCTACCTCATCTTTATTTTCCTTGAATATCCGCAATACATCCTCAACCTTGTCCAAATATTTATCACTATTCTGCAACATAGTACTCAAACTCGTATTATAAAAGATAACCTTCTTCTGGCTTCCATCCGGCTTTTCAATAATCCTCAGCCAATCCTCCGGAATCTCGATATCTTCTTTCTTCGTATTTGCCACCTTATCAAATTTCGGCGAACCAAGTCCCAGAATTTTATCTTCCCACTTCTGTCGGGTGTCTTCACCCATCCATTCCGTGAGCACTTTGACATACACCTGTTTCATCTGCTCTGACTGGACAATAACTTTATCTGCATAAAGAACTACAGGTACTTTGCAGAAATATTCCATACGCTCTACTGCTTCATCATTTTCTGGATCTACTTCACCTAACACGAAATAGGGAATATAGATTAAATTATCTGTATACTGTTTTAGTTTTTTCGAATAAAAATCCGGATGCACGCTTGTGACTAAATTGTATTCATCATAAGGATTATGAATATAAATCATATCCGGTCTACGCTCTTCAAAATCAAACTCTTTATAATCCGTCACCGGCACATACTTCGGGTACAAGTCTCCCTCATAGTGCATTTCACCAAAACCGCCCTCTGATGTTCGGTCAAAATACGGAATTGGAATCACATACGCATCACAATTTGGATCTTCATCCGCTGCCTTCCATACACTTTCCAATGAATCCCACATGGATGCTTTGTAGGGTAAAAACACTGCTTCTTTTCGTATGCGAATATCATGGTTGACGCTATGCGCAATTTGCAATAATAAACCATTCAGATCTTCTGTCACTTCTTGTACGAACAAATCTTCCATACGAGTTATTTTTTCATAAATCGTATATACCTGTTCACAATAGGTTTCCAGAAGTCCCACGGTTTTAAAACCAATACCCTCCGTTTTTTCTATTTGATTGCCTATCGCAATTGCAGCATCCTGACAATCTCCCAACAGTTCCATAACTTGCTGAAATTGAGATTCTTCCAACAGCTTACGGATTTCTTTATGAATTTGTTCAAGCAAAGTTAGAATGTTGCTGATTTGTTCTTTGTGCTGTTTTCTCATATCAAGCCCCTGTATCTCTAAACTAATATGGCATATTGGTTGTCTTGCAATGATGTGAATTTTCCCCGGTTCGTTTTCAACAAAACCAATGGTTTATCCATAATCTGGTCACACAATTGTACTAAGTAACTGCTTTCGTATTTTTTTGCTCATGCTTTTCTTGTCTGATTCCCATAACATAGAATTCCCCGAACAGCAAAAAGAGCCCTGCACGCCGGTGCAAAGCTCCATATCTCTTCTTAACAGTGACTCCATTCACACCTGACAAAATCCATTTTGCTACGGTTATTCTATTTCTTCTGATTGTATATCGGATTTCTGCTTCTGAAAATTAACCCTATTTCTAAAATTTCTTATTTCTTTTTACAGATTTTTGGAATAATTTTACTGTCATTTTCAGCAAAAATGCATACAATATTTATAAATATGCTTTTCTGGAAAGAATTCCTATGTTTACAGATCAATTTATGAATTTTCCTACTATCCTAAACCAGATTCCCGAAGCCGCTGCCTTAATGATCGGAAGCAGTAAATATCACGAACTAAGGGGACTGATTGGCTTCTATCAAACACCGGCAGGTGTTCTGGTTTCTGCAGAAATTACAGGACTTCCTATTTCGCCTGATGCCTGCCACAGCCCAATCTTCGGCCTCCACATCCATGAAGGCGAACGCTGTACCGGAAACGAACAAGATCCCTTCGCCGATGCCCTAGGGCACTATAATCCGAAAGGCTGCCAGCACCCTTATCATGCCGGAGACCTCCCGCCTTTATTCGGAAATAAGGGAACCGCTTTTTCGATTGTGTTGACTGACCGTTTTACTATTCAGGAAATCGTTGGAAAGGTGGTGATCATTCATGCCATGCTGGATGATTTTATCACCCAGCCTTCCGGAAATTCCGGCGAAAAATTAGGATGTGGAGTTATCCGAAAAGTGTCGTTTGAACGTACTCCCGAAAAATAACATTGAATTGCGCTCTGAAAAATAACTTTTTATCGATCAGCCAGTTCTTGTTCCATCTTCTTTAATTCCTCATCCTCCGGCAGTATCTTTCTGACCTGAGTAATAATGCCCTTCGCCTGTTCTATCATGCCATTTTCCAGAAGAATAGAAAGCTGGGTCTTTACCTGTTCCGCAAGCTGCTGCATTTCAAGAGACAGAACTGGCTTTTCTGCTTCCTCGGCCATCTGAACCAGGGGTGTGATATCCATGCCCCTTTCCTGATAACCTAATGCTTCCTGACAAAGATAGTTCCAAAGAGCGCTATTTTTCTGCATAAGTCTTAAGGTATCAATAAAAACCTGTTCTCTCTTCATGGAACACATGGCTTCTATCAAACACTCTGCCATTTTTTCAAACACATATAAATGATCTTCCTGCCATTGCAATTGGTTCAGATATAGTTTCAATTCTCCAGTTCTTCCCTGTTTTAATCCACTGCAGATCAAAAGAGAATAAATCTCTTTTTTCTTTACTTCATCAAAACATTCCCCCGCAAATGGAGCAATCTGCTGTTCATAAAAATTCTCCGGACATTTCTGAAAAACTGCAAGCACTTCCAGATATTTTTCCGCATTCTGAACACATAAAGAATATTCTCCAAGAAAGAAATATGCTCTGGCTAAGCTAAAATATGCAAAAGCCTGCGCCATGAAGGTGTTTCTTTGCTGATTAAGGATTTGTTTGCAGGCTTTCACAGCCTTTTCATACTGTTCCATCCCAAGATAAGCCAATACTCTCGCAGCATAAAACGTTCCCAAATAAATATCTGGGATTTCTCCATATACTTCCCGCTCCTTTGCAAGACAGTCGTCTCCAATCTGCAGCATATTTGCATAGTCATCCATACTGCGATATTCCTGTACTAGCTGCAGCTTCCATCGAATTTCCTTTGGCTCCAACTCAATCATTTCTTCCAGCAGAACTCTATTTCTCTCAAAATGCTTCTGTTTAGCCTCTTCATCTTTATACACATATCCATAATGATCTACGATACTTTTTATATTTTTCCCATTTCCTGGCTTTGGCACAAAATATTCATGGATCTTACTTTCAAAATGAGTATCTTCTTGCAGTTTGATCATTCGCTGTACCCAGCTGTCTGTATACTGACTTCCCTCTTCATCCAGATAGTTCCGCTGAATATAACTGGCATATCCATAATGTTTGTATTCTTCACTCTTGAAAAAATCTATAATTTCTTTCGAATCTGCAAACCATTCATCATCATCCAGATATAAAAACCATTGTCCTTCTGCAAGTTTTAAACATGCATTTCTTGCCTTTGAAAAATCATTACACCAGGTAAAACACTCCACTTTATCTGCATATTGTTCCAGCACCCTATGAAGTGGTTCTTGACAGCCTGTATCTATAATAATCAGTTCTGAAGGAATTTCTTTCCTGATACTATTTAGTGAATCCAGGCATTTTTTTATAGTATCCTGACGATTCGATGCTAACAGACCAATAGATAAAAGTATTTTCTTCTTATCCATAATTTGCTTATCTTATCCCATTTCCTAATTCTTTTTCCAGTTTTACAATTTCCTTATCATCTGGAAGCATTTGGCGCAGCTGTTTTACAATTTCAAGAGCCTGATCCTTCATGCCGTTTTCCAGCATAACTTTTACCTGCGCCTTAATTTGCTCCGCCATAATCTGAAGTTCACTTCTTGCTTCTTTTGCCTTATCTTCAATTTTCTCCTGTTCTTCTCCCAGACGTTTGGCATATTTTTTTACTGTCTCGCCCATTTCCGGCCAGATTTTTACAGCTTTACCCAAGTATTCCAGACGACCATTCCAATCCGTTTCATTACAGGAGAACATTCGCTCTATTTCTAAAGCTGCTCTACAATGATTAGGAAGAATCTCCTGCTTCCCTTCAAAGGCTTTATCACTATAGACTTTTTGTGCATAAGATACATTTGCTTCTGCAAAATATGTAAGAATTTCTCCCCAGGTTTCATAATCACACTCATTTTCATTGCACACCAGATAATTTGCATGGCTCATATAAAAATAGTCAAAACGAACATCTTCTTTTGTCTGAACCAATGCCAGATGCTGGTATGTTTTCTGCCAGATTTCTTTGGAATTTTTGTGCTGTAGCACCAGAACCATAACCATCCACTGGGACAGTGGTAGATTTACTATTTTCTCTTCCAGGGAAATAACTCCGGCTTTAGCAAAATTCCAATATCTCTCCGGTAAAAATAGAAATTCTCCATTGCCATTTAGTAAGACATCCACTTTCTTTTCTACTTTCTTTTTTAATGACTCTAGAACAAAAGTTTTACTCTCAATCAGTGGCACATTTTCTATATATGTCTCCAAAATATATTCTGCGCAGTTATCTGTGACAGCATCTTTTACCAAAACAATACTTTCCTGAATAATTCTTTCCTGTTCGCTCAGTTCTTCTTGGCAAATCACCTCATACGCATTAAAATATTTCTCTGCAAACTCAACCACGGACTCACTATCCAAAATTTTCTCAGCCGCTTCCACTGCCTTTGCCGTGATACTGCAGATCGTATATGAATTATTTCTGTTATCCTCCAAATACCCGTTGGCCTCTTCTATACATGCTTCAAATTCTTTCTGAAGAAACAAACCTTCTAACACCGCTGTGTAGAATGCACCTCTACATTGATTCACAAAAGGTTTATCCATCTCTTTCAGAAGTAAAAGGGCCTCCCTGGCAGCTTGTTCCAAGCTGACTCCATCTCCAATATTATCATATTCCTGAAGAATCTGAAGTCTCCAACGAAGATCATTTGGTTCCTCTTTTATTAATTCCAATAGCAGAGAAACATTTCGCTTGAAGTGATTCTGACGCTCTTCTTCTGTGGAAAAAACATATCCATAATGATGTACAAAAGCTTCCAGCCTTTTACAATTGCCTCTTGCGGGAACTAATGATTCATGTACTTTTCCTTCAAATCGAGTATCTTCTTCTAATCGGATCATGCGGGAAACCCATTCATCCTGATAGTCGCTCCCATCCAGCGTGGAGTAATTTCTTGCATAATAGACCGCCTGATCATAATGATTGCTTTCACCACTATTGAAAAATTCAATAATCGGGGTTACATCCTCAAACCATTCATCGTCATCCAGATATAGAAACCACTGCCCTTGTGCCTGTGCAATCCCTGCATTTCGCGCTTTAGCAAAATCATTGCACCAGCTGAATGGAATGATTTTATCCGTATATTTTTTTAATAATTCCTGCATTTTCCCATTACACCCGGTATCTACAAGGATTAATTCACTGTTCAATTGATCTAGAAGTGGTTTTATAGAATTCAAGCATTTTTCTGTTGTGTCTTCCCGCCCTGAAACCAACAGGGAGATAGATAATAATTTTTTGTCCATAAATTATCCTCTTTCTTCTGTTTCTAACATAGCAATTCTTGTTTTCAGCGTCAGTTCTACTACCTCTAAATCCTCTGGTTTCATTTTTTTGAGTTCGCGCAAAATAGAAAGTGCCTGTGTATAGTTCTTTCTCTCTAAACATTTATATACTTCCTGTTTTATCTGCTTCTCCAACTGACGAAGTTCCGCTTTTGCTTTTCTTTCTCTTTCAGCTCTTGCTTCTCCGTAGAGCTTTATGAAGCTTTTTATTACATCTGCGATATTTTGGTAGACATCTACTGCCATTTTTAAATGTTCCAAGAATTTCTTTGGTTCACTATCTTCCCAAACAAATGCTTGTTCCAGGCAAAAGGCCGCCTGCGCATATTCAGGAAGTATTTCCGGATACTCTTCGATAGCTTCTGTGGAATAATATTCTTTGTGAAAAGCGGTTGCTTTTTCTATAAAGTTTTTAATCCACTTTCTCTTTTCCTCATAAGTATTATCCATTACTGTAAACAGCATCAAGGCTTCTGCCACTCTCATATAAAAATAGTCATATCGGATATTTTCCTGCATTTTCATAGCAGAGATTTTATGTTCTACTACAAAAATATCTGTTCTGTTAACTTTACTTAAATAGTCACTGATATGTTCTGTCCACTTCTCAAATGGCAGCCCTAAAAGGCAATCTTCTAATGGGAAATTTGTTTTCTGTACGATTTCAGTTATAGAAGATGGTTCCACAAATATATTTTCTGAATTTTCATAATATGCCTGAAGATGTTTAAAAGTTTCTTCTTGATTATTATCTTCATTTGCAATAACAACTTTTGCATACAACAAATACCAGCTGTTTCCTTCCAGATTAGAAAGTACTCGAAGTAGCCGATAATATTCTTTTTTATCTTTATTCTCCCATTCCTGAACTTTTACCAATAGCTTTTTCTGCAATTCAGAATTGTTCCAAGCCAGCTGGGCAATCTCTATAAAGGCGGGTTCTAATGGCAATTTTGCCATTCCCTCAATTAATGGACTTATCAGTCCATCAAAGGCATATACAACCTTTTTATTCCATTCTAATTTTTTTAAGTATTTTCTTAATGGCGCTGTGTCTCCCTGCTTTAATCCACTTCCAATCAGAATAGAATATGCTCTCTTAGTTGGTACTCCGTCTAAGGCTTCTCCAACCAATAATGCAGTTTTCTGCTCTGCCATTTTTACAGGATCTTTCTGGATTTCTTTTGACAGTTTTAAATATCTGTGTGCATTATCTTCTGCCATCTTCCAGTTCTGCATTCCAAAATAAATAGCAGATAGTGCCAGATAAATATAAGCATGGCACATAGGACTATTTCGCTTATCGGCAAAAGCTCTTTCTGCAAATTCAATTCCCTCATCATATCTCTTTAAAAACAGAAGTGATTCGATACCCCCACCATAAAAGGTTCCAATATCATAATTATCATACTTGCTATTTCTATCTTTTGCCTTTTCAATACACTTTTCAGAAAATGTATACAATTCTTCCCATCTTCTAACAGAACGATATTCCTGGGCGAGTTGTACCTGCCAACGCAGATTCTCTGGTTCTTCTTCTATCATTTCCAAAAGCAGTGTTGCATTTCTATCAAAGTGTTTCTCTCTTTTCTCTAAAGTTGAAAAAATATATCCAGAGTGATGCACCATAGCAGACAAATACTTGCAGTCTCCCTTCACTGGATAAAGATATTCATGAATTTTACTTTTAAAGTGAGTATCCGGATCTCTTTTTATAATACGGGAAACCCATGAATCACTATAATTTTCAAATCCCATATCATAGAAGTTTCTTTGGATATAATTGGCACATCCATATTTCTTATATTCCCCAGTCATAAAAAACTTGACCAGTTCATCGATTTCCACAAACCACTCATCATCATCCAGGAACATGAACCATTCGCCTTTTGCCAGTTTAAGTCCCACATTCCTTGCTTTTGAGAAATCATTGCACCAATCAAACTCAACTACATGATCTGTATATTCCAAAAGTATGTTATGTATTTCGGGATCCTTGCTTGTATCTGTCAGAATCAGTTCACTTGGAATTTTCTCCATAATGGGTTTTAGGGAATCCAGACTTTTTCGAAGTGTCTCTATTCGGTTTGATGCCAGCATGGAAATTGTTAATAATATTTTTTGATTATTTTTCATACCCTGCTCCTATTTTGCTTATGAAAAAAGGAAGAGCTGTCTTTGCTCTTCCTTTTAGAATCTCATTCATTACTTATGGATTAGCCCTGTAAGATTGACATAACTCCAGAAGTTGCCTGATTTGCCTGTGCAAGCATTGACTGGCCAGCCTGTGCAAGAATGTTGTTCTTGCTGTATTCAACCATTGTCTCAGCCATGTCTGTATCACGAATCTGTGATTCTGCTGCTGTTGTATTTTCAACTACGTTATCCAAGTTAGCAATTGTATGCTCCAGTCTGTTCTGGATAGCACCTAATTCAGATCTCTGTGCGGATACTTTAGCAATTGCATCTGCAATAGAGTCAATCGCATAAGTAGCCTTTGCTCCAGTATTATCCACAATATTAAGACCTTTAATTCCAAGTCCTGCTGCATCTAAGGTATCCATTGTGAAGGAAATCTTATTGCTTCCGTCTGCATCTGCTCCAACGTGTACACCAATCTGCAATCCCTGACTAACCTGCACAGTTCCTTCTTGAATTTTAAAGGAAACCTGTGTATTCTTGACAGAATATTCACCTGATGGAATATCTCCAATAACCTTTGCTTCTTTTCCAGGATTTGTTCCAAGAGAACTTGCAGCTCCCAGTTCTTTCGCAATTAAGCAATATGCTTTGCTGGATGAAATTACAGATGCATCATTGTCCCCAATTCCATCTCCATCTGAATCTTTCATAGCCACATAAGTATGTGTTCCAACGATTACTGTATCACCATCTTTAATAATATCTACTAAATCCTCTTTTGTAAACTTGTTATCAGCCATACTTGTCTTAGTATCAATCGTATATGCTGTTCCATTAATTGTTACAATGCTTCCTGTTCCAACCGCACCTTCTACATTAGAACGAACAGTTCCAACAGATGTTCCAATTGTATATCCCTTTGCACCGATGGAAATAGACTGTCCAGTCTTAAGAGTTGTCATCTTAAAGGTAGCTGTTCCGGTTCCAACTCCTGTTAATGTGCCAGAAATTCCTGCATCTTTTGCTGCGATGATTGCTGTGGATATTTTTCCATTTCCTTTTAACAGATATGTCTCATTGAACTTCGTTGTCTCAGCAACACGATCAATTTCTGTGGTAAGCTGCTGAATCTCATTCTGGATAGCCTCTCTATCAGATGCACTATTTGTTCCGTTAGCTGCCTGAACTGCTAATTCGTTCATACGCTGTAACATATCGTGAACTTCTGTTAAAGCACCTTCTGCTGTCTGTACTGCTGAAATACCGTCCTGAGCATTTGTAGATGCCTGATCAAGACCACGAATCTGTTTTCTCATTTTCTCAGAAATAGAAAGTCCTGCTGCATCATCTGCCGCACGGTTAATTTTATATCCAGATGATAATTTCTCTGTTGCCTTTGACTGCTGAGTTGTTGTGATGTTTAACATTCTGTTGGCGTTCATCGCCTGCATATTATGCTGTACTACCATAAAAAATTTCCTCCTTGAATCTAATGTAACTATCCTTGGTTACCTTTTTATATTATGGTGTTTTGTTCCACCATTTTCTCTTAGTTACCTTTTATATCGGGAACTTTTGTGGATACTTAACCCCCAAAATTAATTTTTTTCATTTTTTTCAACAATTTTTTATGATTATGCACAATAATTTCCATGAAAGTGCGTCTATTGTGCCTAAAACCAAAAAAAGAGAAGCGAATTGCTTCGCTTCTCTTTAAGTATTTGATAGTCATGCAATGAATTGCAATTATCCAAGGATAGATAATACACCCTGGTTAGCCTGATTAGCCTGAGCAAGCATAGACTGTCCTGCCTGAGCAAGGATGTTGTTCTTGCTGTACTCAACCATGGTCTCAGCCATATCTGTATCACGAATCTGAGATTCAGCAGATGTGGTGTTCTCAACAACGTTATCTAAGTTCTTGATTGTGTGCTCAAGTCTGTTCTGAACAGCACCAAGAGCAGATCTCTGAGCAGATACTTTAGCAATAGCGTCTGCGATAGAGTCGATAGCATATGTTGCTTTCGCTCCAGAATTATCTACTACATTAAGTCCTTTAATTCCCAGTCCTGCAGAATCCATTGTATCCATTGTGAATGTGATCTTGTTGGTTCCATCAGCATCAGCGCCTACATGTAATCCCATCTGTAAGCCCTGCTTAACCTCTACTTTACCTTCTTTAATTGTGAAGGAAACCTGTGTAGTTGATGAAGAATATTCTTCTGTTGGAATAGATCCTTTAATGCTAGCTTCTTTTCCTGGATTTGTTCCGATAGAACTTGCTACACGAAGTTCATTAGCAATTAAGCTGTAAGCTTTGCTTGCAGAAATAACGGACGCATCATTGTCACTGACACCGTCAGCAACATTTTCTGTCATTGCTACATAAGTATGAGTTCCAACAATTACAGTTGCACCATCATTTACTAAGTTCTGGATATCAGTTGTTGTATATGCATTGTCGATAACACTTGTCTTAGAAGCAATTGTGTATTCTGTACCGTTAATTGTAACGATGCTATTTTCTGCAGCATCAGCAAGGGCTTCTTTAACTTCTTTGATAGTGGTACCAATTGTGTATCCTTTAGCACCAATAGAAATGGACTGACCAGTCTTAAGTGCTGCCATCTTAAATGTAGCTGTACCGGTTCCAATACCTGTTAATGTTCCAGTGATACCAGCGTCTTTAGCTGCGATAACTGCTGTAGAAACTTTTCCGTTTCCTTTCAGAAGGTAAGTCTCATTGAATTTTGTTGTCTCAGCAACACGATCGATTTCAGTTGTTAACTGATCAATTTCATCCTGGATAGATTTACGATCAGATTCACTGTTAGTTCCGTTAGCTGCCTGAACTGCTAATTCGTTCATACGCTGTAACATATCGTGAACTTCTGTTAAAGCACCTTCAGCTGTCTGTACTGCAGAGATACCATCCTGTGCGTTTGTAGATGCCTGGTCAAGACCACGGATCTGCTTTCTCATTTTTTCAGAGATAGAAAGTCCAGCTGCATCATCTGCTGCACGGTTGATTTTGTAACCAGAAGATAACTTCTCTGTTGCTTTAGACTGCTGTGTTGTTGTGATGTTTAACATTCTGTTGGCATTCATTGCCTGCATATTGTGCTGTACTACCATAAATAATTTCCTCCTTGAAATTGTCGTGAGCATCCTTGCTCACATAATTTTGTTTTTAGTTTTTGTTGTGTGTGACTTTCCTCGTCCCGGCCGCGCGCTCCGTTTCAAGTTCTGTCACTAAGTAACATGTTTATTGTTTACTTATAACATATATCGGACAAAATGTCCAATACTTTATAGCAAAAGAAAAATATTTTGTGAAAAATTTAATTTTTCTTTTCTATCATTTCTTATTGTCCATAAATTGTGGATCAACGTAATTCAACTGCATCATATTGCGGTAATATTGGTTTACTGCTTTTGAATTAGTGCGAACAGATTTGGCTTTTTGCCGCATCATTGCAAATTTCTTTGTCATCAGCTCTTTATTTCTTGCTTCCTGAGCCTGTATTTCTACACTCTTATCAGTAATCTTACGAATACAATCCTGCATATTGCGGATACTTGCCGTGTAATCCTCTTTACGAATTGCCAATTCTTCCTTTACTCTGGCGTAGAGTTTTTCAAATCCACTGTCCAGCTGGTTCAACTGTTCGATTAGTGTCGCCTTTTCTTCTACAGTTTTGTCAAACTCTTCCGCTGTAGCCATAGGATTTTCTAACTGTTCTTTCTGCCTTTCATCTAAAGAAATAATCTTATCTAAGATATCAAGCTTTTTCTTCAGACTCTGCTGCATAATCTCAATATAAGTCTGTTCCTGCATATTTACTCCTATGACACATGATTCTTGTTCGCAGCATTAATCTGCATAACTTCCTTCCATGTATCTCTCATGGTACGCAAATGTTTCAGAACTTCCTCCAGAATTTCTACATTCTTTTCCAGATTTGCTTCCATCAGTCTTGAAATCAGATAATTATATACATTATTAAAATCCTGAGCTACCGGATATTTCATATCCAGAGTCCCTTGAAGTTCCTGAACTACTTTCTGTGCCTTCATAATATGATTATGAGCAGTCTGCACATCTTCTTTCTCAATTGAGACAATTGCAATATTACAGAATTTAATTGCTCCTTCATATAACATCAATGTTAATTCTGCCGGAGAAGCAGTTAACACCTTACTATTTGTATATGCTGCATATGGATTTCTCTGAACCATAATTCCTCCTCATTTACCTTACCCAATAAAATGATTCCTTACATTCCAAGCATGTTGGTGAATGAACTTGACTGGCTGTTTAATTGGCCAAGAGCCTTTTCCATCTGGGTAAACTGGTTATAATAATATTCTTCTTTGTCAGCAATCTTATCTTCCCACTTACTGATTAATTCCGCATAGTTATTATACTGACTATCCAACTCTTTGTCATTATATACTTTATATGCAGAACTTAAGCTGGTAGACTTCATCTTATCATCAATGGATTTATACAATCCACTGGTAAGCTGTTTCATAAATTCAATAACAGAATCCGGATCTTCTTTAATAGCAGCCATTAATTTATCTTCTTTTCCAGAAGTGCTCTCATCATCCTCATCACCATCAATGTGATATGCATAGTTCTCATTCTTTGCAGCATTAAGATATCCTAATGTCTGAATTCCAAAGCTGGATAAACTATAAGTCTTACCATTTACCTGATAGGTTGTTGCCATAGAATTAATCATAGCAGACATTACGCCATTTAAGGTAGTGTCACGGCGGAGCAGAGCGTCTTTAATCTTCTTTTCCCACTTTTCGATCTCGGTATCTGACATCGCATCTTTCTCGTCGTCAGTCAGAGGCTCATAGTCCTTTGCCGAATCTGCATTGTACAATGTATTCATTTCGTTAATCAGTTCATTGTACTCTGTCAGAAAATCCTTAACTGTATCATATATACCCTGAGCATCAATGGAAGTATTAATAGAAATTGCATTCGCTTCTCCCTCACCAGTAATTCCGGTTGCTTCGATTTCAAGTCCATTGATGGAGAATGAATTAGAGGAACTTGTGTAATCTACGCCGTTCAATACGATGTGGGCATCGGAGCCTGTAATTTTTACAGCATCATTATCACTTGCTGTATAATTACCACTGTTCAGTACCTGATTTGCTTCAATAGCGGTCTGGGTTCTAAAAAGAACCTGTGCTGTTCTCTCATCATCTTCTAATTCTGCGAAATCAGCAACAGGGCTGTTCTTCTTAATTTCTTCCTTATCAGCAATTATTGCATTATTATCAGTGATATCCGTTTGGAGACTTGTGATTTGTTCTGCTTTCTGGGAAACGGTTTCACTCAAAGCATCCACATCATATGTTCTTACATCAATAGTGTTCGGATCTTCTACACCATCCAAAGCTGCAAGGCTTGCTTTGATTGCTGCTACCTGATCATCATAGTCATCTGCACCAGAATCCAAATCGTTATACTGGTTAACCAGATCTATCTTACTCTGAGTTGCAGCCCTCTCTGCCTTGACTTTCTCAAGATCTGCCTGCTTTTCTTTATTTTCTGCTTGCAGGCTTTCTATTGTTGCTTTCGCACTGTCATATGCATCCAGCTCGGCTTCCAGATATTTCTTCACATTCTCGCCTGCATCGCCATTTGCCAAATTCGCGATCTGAGCCCTTTGATAAATATCATAATCCGCCTGATAGATCTTAGCCGCCTCTTCTGTAAAGCTTAGATTTCCTGCATTGTCCGTCTTTACCAGAGCAACATTTAACCCAAATGCCTTTAATGCATCTGCTCCATCTTTGTCCGCTCCCATCAAGGTGAAGTCATTCTCTTCACCTGATTCTTTTGCACTTACAAATAAACGCTGATTCTTCTCATCAAAACTTGCATTGAGTCCTGCATCCTGTAATGATTTTACAAAATCTGAAATCTTAGTGGTATTCTTGACATCAATTTTAGCCGTGGTTCCGTCTGCTTTCTTCACTTCAATTGTGGAATCACCACCAGAATATCCTAATGCAGACAACATAGAATCACCAGTTACCTTATCTCCATTCGAACGAGTAAGGTCAGCCCCAGTAATATATCCAGCCTGAGCCATACTTATAATATTGAGCTTCTGAGTACCAGTTACTGCAGTACTATTTGCAGTTACCTTTGCTTTTGTATTATCAGAAACAGTTGTTGTCTTCGTGTTGTATGCAGATGAGAATCTCAGATTAGATACATTCTTATATAAACTGTAAATCTTAGTATTCAGACTCTTCCAGGTTTCCTGCTTCCAGGAAAGCTTTGTCTGTTCTTTTTCATATTTCTCGGTTTTCTTACTGTATGCAGATACTAATTCCTGAACGATAGCATCTGTATCCAGTCCAGAATTAATTCCAGATACCCGCATTGCCATAGCGCGCTCTCCCTCCTATCTCTTCTCGTCTACTAATAATCCTGCCATCTCCCAGACTTTGGCAATCATGTCTAAAGTCTTCTCTGGTGGAAGTTCTTTAATGACTTCCTTAGTAGAACGATCTACAATCTTGATTGTGATCCGATTTGTTTCTTCGTGAATTCCAAAGATAGCTTCTGAATTATAGGCTTTCTTATTAATGTCTTCTATCGCTTTCTTAATCTGGGCATTACTATTTGTCATCTGATTCTCAGATGAGTTCTCTTCATACCCCTTCTGCTGAGAAGAGCTTTCCGTAGTCTTAACAGACTGCGTATTCAGATCAACCGGCTCCTGTACAATTTCGGTTTCCATCCTTGGACTTACTTTTGGTTCTACAGCTGGTGCAGCCTGATAGGTCATTCCGGCTCTACTTATAGCTTCTACTCCCATTTCTTACACCTCCATGTGCATATTTGTATAGTTTTCTACCTTGTATATCGGTGGATTTTTTCTAAAGTTAACACTTTTTCACAAAAAATTTCCCTATTACATTAAATTTTTCAGCAATTCCAATCCATCTACATGAGTTGCCTCTTCATTTTCTTTCTGAATCTGGATATATACTTCCTTACGATAGACCGGTACATCCTTCGGTGCAGATATGCCGATCTTAATCTGATCTCCCCGCACATCCAGTACGGTTATTTCAATGTTGTTATTAATAACTAAGGAT
>JBGVLD010000104.1:0-10146 GCA_045124075.1 Agathobacter sp. | reverse complement strand
TTTTTTTACTGTATTAAGCTATAATATATTAGGTTATATCAAAATCATTTAAAAAAATTTAACATAGGGAGAACACCCATGAGACACAGGTCTTTTTTATTCCGCATATTGGTTCCATTTACTGCGGCGGCCTGCCTTACTTTGTGTTCCTGTGGAGACCCTTCAGGACTAGATCCTTCTCCAGGACCTTCAGGCTCATCTGAAAATGTTTCCTCCTCTGAATCAGAGCATCTGGACGCTTCCACTTCTGATAAAGTCGGAAGCCGCAGCAACACTCCAATCGTTCGTGTTGGATCAGCGGATGGTACAAGCACTTTGGGTAATGAGTCCGTTACCATTGATATCTCTCATACTGATGAAGGATATCTGATGGCCAACTATACTGGCTCTAATCCGAAAGTGAAGTTCCAGATAACCGGACCAGATCAGGTAACTTATACCTACAATCTGCATGGAGGATATGAGACATTTCCTCTTACCGCTGGAAACGGCAGTTATACCTTAGGTGTATTTGAGTTTATTGAAGGAACTACTTACTCCACATTATTTACACAAAATATCGAGGTTTCCGTTGCAAACCAATTTGGTCCATATCTGTATGCGAACCAGTATGTGAATTTTACATCTGGCTCAACCGTTGTGGAAAAGGGCTCACAGCTTGCCCGACCAGCAGACAGCGATCTGGAAGTAATTGAAAATGTATACAATTATATTATTACGAATTTTACCTATGATTACGACAAAGCGTCAACCGTAGAAAGTGGTTATCTGCCAGTTGTAGATGATGTTTATTCCCAACAAACTGGTATTTGTTTTGATTATTCCGCAGTTATGGCAACCATGCTCCGGACACAAAATATTCCGACCCGATTAGAGGTTGGCTATAAGGGAGATGTCTACCACGCCTGGCTCAGTACCTATATTTCTGGTGAGGGCTGGATCAATGGTATTATTCAATATAACGGAAATGAATGGAACCTAATGGATCCGACTTTCGCATCCACAAGTGGAGCTCCGATTGATTTTATAACGGAGAACGATGCTTATCTTACAAAATATGTATATTAACAGGAGGCTTTTTTACATGGATACCAATACAAACGCTGATACCACGGCAAAAAACTCTGGCTTAATGAAAAAACGTATGCTTGGCAATCTGGAAATTGCCTCTTTCTGCGACCAGCTTGCCATGATTATTGGAGCCGGACTACCTGCCTATGAAGGAATTTCCATTCTGATGGACGATGCGCCAGATAAGGATACAAAAGAAATCCTTCAGAGCATTTACGAACCTTTAGAAACCGGTTGTGCTTTTTATGAAGCATTAGAACAATCCGGTGTTTTCCCAAAATACGTACTGGACATGGTAGAAGTCGGTGAAATGTCCGGTAATCTGGATGATGTACTCCGCTCTCTTCACCACTACTACGAACGAGAGGAAAGTATCCGTCAGGGTATCAAAACTGCTGTGACCTATCCTATTATTATGATCGGTATTATGATTGCAGTGCTTTTTGTCCTGATTACCAAAGTACTTCCTATTTTTAATCAGATCTATACCGAACTAGGGGCTGGCTTAAGTGGTTTCGCTCTTGCCATGATGAATCTCAGCCGGGGCATGAATAAATATTTTACAGTTATTATTGCAGTGCTTGTGGTGATCCTTATTGCATTTTTCATCTTGACCAAGACGTCTCTTTGGAAAAAATTCTCTCAGGGACAAAAACTTGCCATGAATACTGCAGCCAGCCGTTTTGCAAACTGTATGGCTCTGGCTTTAAGCAGTGGTCTTGATACCACACAGGGTATGGATCTGGCTTTACAGCTGGTTGATAACTCTATTATGGCTGAACGTATCCGCAAATGCAAAAACATGATGGAAGAGGGAGATAGTTTTTCCAACTCTATTATGGAAGCTGGTATTTTCCGCAATATCTATGCTTCTATGATTACCATCGGATATAAAACTGGTGAACTTGACCAAATTATGGGAAAAATATCCGAAGAATACGAAAATGACATTGATTATCAAATCAACCATTTTATTGGGATTTTAGAGCCATCCCTTGTTATCATTCTTTCCGTTATGATTGGATTAATACTGATTTCGTTCCTTTTCCCATTGATTGGAATTATGAGCAGTATTGGTTAGAAAGGATTTCCCATGAAACGTTTTAAAGCAAAAAAAGCAAAACGTCCGCTGGCTGGTATTCTTTCTGTACTACTTCTTGCTGTAGTGCTTCTATTATTCGTTATAGGACTAAATAACATTCAGACTTCTAACGAAACAGAACAGGCAAAACTGCTGGAAAGATCTGTTACTCGAAGTATTACCGCATGTTATGCCCTAGAAGGTGCTTATCCACCGGATATTGAATACCTGACCGAACATTATGGTCTGGTCTATGATGAAAAACAATATTTTATTGATTACCAGTATATTGGCGCGAATCTTCGCCCGGATGTTACCATTATCAAAAGGAATGAATAATTATGATGCAATTAAGAAAGTCATCGGGTCATACCATTGACATGGTATTTATTCTCGGCCTTTTGGCAGTATTTGGAATTACTTCCTTTTTTGTCATTCTGGTCGGTGCAAAACAATACCAGGCTACTGCTAACCGTATGTCAGATAATTATGAGACTCGTACCATTTCTTCCTACCTGGAAGAAAAATTAAACCAGAACGATATCCGTGGTGCTGGTGCCGTGGTACAGCTGGATTCTACAGATGCTCTCGCTCTCACACAAATAATTAATGGGCAGAGCTACACAACTTATATTTACGCTTACGATGGTTATATCTGGGAAATTACAGTTAATTCTGACACCCTGGTCACACCAGGAAGCGGTCAGAAAATATTGGAAACTGGAGATATGAAGATCGAAGCACTTTCCAGTAATCTATTTCATTTTACGATTACAAGTACCATTGGGGATAATTATTCCCTTTATGTGTCTTTAAATTCAAAATAACCTATGCATACATAAGGAGCTGTCATGAAAAATTACAGACATTCCAAGGCAAGCCTCTTCCTTATGGAAATTATGCTGAATATTTTATTCTTTTCTATTCTTGTAACAATATGTTTGCAGATGTTTATTAAAGCCCATAATTTGTCAGATTCCACGACAGTTCTGCATCAGGCGGTGAGCACCTGTACTTCCATTGCAGAAGTATACCAAAGCAGCAATGAAGGAAAAGAGTCTATTCTTCATATTTATCCAGAGGCCACTGAGCAGGGTAATATCATTACGATTTATTTTGATGATAAGTTTGTCTCCTGTTCAAAGGAAGAAAGCTGCTATTACGCTTCCATTACATTAAACTCTGATTCCCTGAGTACAGCAGAGATTTCATTTTCTGAATTCGAAAATGAAGAAGAACTCTATTCACTTTCTGTATCGGGATACCATCCTCAGACACTCTCCTCAATTATAGGAGGTGACACTCATGAATAAGAAAAGAAAATTTTCCATAAATATCGGCTTTTCCTCTATTCTGATGGTTTTTATTATGATCTGTCTGGTGACTTTTTCCACCTTAACTCTTCTGACTTCACATTCCGATTATCGACTGAGTCAGAAAATGGCAGACAAGACTATCGCTTACTACGAAGCTGATACGAAGGCCAAAAATACTGCAAGCATGATTGATCAGTATCTTGCTTCTCTTTATGAGAATTCTGCCGATGCTTCCGCTTATTACAATGGTATTAACGCAGAATTGATCAAAGGAGAATTACCGGATAAGGTCTACAGCTTTCTGGTAACTTATGAAAATGAATTTCCTGTTATTTCTTATCAGGTAATGGTTTCTTCTGTGCAGACATTACATGTTTCTTTGGAAGTTCATTATCCACCAAATAAAGAGGAAAGCTTTTATAGAATTACGCAGTGGCAGACTAAAACCTCAAACGCTCCAGTGGAAGAGGATCATTTGAATCTGTTCGGGGGCTGATTTTGTTTATTCACTAATTTTTGTTTACCAATATAAAACATATTTTTAAGAAAGGATTGGATGAATGACATCCAGATATGAGTATGAATATCTTAGAAATCTTACAAACAATCGTGAAAGAAAATGCGTCTGATATTTTTATCGTAGCAGGACGTCCACTTACCTATAAAGTGAACGGCAATATGAAAAATTACAGCGAAGACCGAATGCTGCCAGATCATTGTCGGGAATTTATTACAGAGCTCTACAAACTTGCTGGCAACCGGGATATTTCTTCTTTTGCAGATTCTGGTGATGATGACTTTTCAGTTTCTATTACTGGACTGTCCCGTTTACGTGTCAGCACCTATAAACAGCGTGGCTCTTATTCAGCAGTAATCCGAGTAATCCCATTTAATCTTCCAAAACCAGAAGATCTTAGTATTCCAGATTCTATCATGGAACTGGCTAATACAAATAAAGGTCTTGTATTGGTAACCGGACCTGCCGGTGGCGGAAAATCTACAACTCTTGCTTGTCTGATCAACAAGATTAATGAAGAACAGGAATCACACATTATTACTCTGGAAGATCCATTAGAACACCTTCACAGCCATAAGAAGAGTATTGTCAGCCAGCGAGAAGTATCCAGTGACACTGAGAACTATCTGACCGCCCTTCGTGCTTCACTTCGTCAGAGCCCGGATGTTATCCTTCTTGGTGAAATGCGTGATTATGAAACCATCGCTACTGCCATGACAGCCGCTGAGACCGGTCATCTGATTTTCTCTACGTTACATACAATTGGTGCAGCAAATACTATTGACCGTATTATTGACGCTTTCCCAGCAGGTCAGCAGCATCAGGTTGCTGTGCAGCTTTCTATGGTACTACAGGCAGTTGTTTCCCAGCGTCTGCTTCCTACTGTTGATGGTAAGATTATTCCTGCTTTTGAAGTAATGATTTTAACACCTGCTATCCGTAACCTGATTCGTGAAGGAAAAACCCACCAGATTGATGGTATGATCTACACTTCTACCAATGATAGTATGATTGCAATGGATACTAGTATTTTAACTCTTTACAAACAGGGAATTATTGATAAGAAGACCGCTATTGCCAATGCCTCTAATCCAGAAATGATGAGCAAAAAGCTTGGTGCAAACTAAGATTAAAAAAGCCATATATGAGGATTTTAATTTCCTCATATATGGCTTTCTGTATACAAACTTATCGTATAGTCTTCTTTCTGCTTTTTATAAAATACCAAAGTCCCCAGATCAATAATACAATAAAACTCATAAATATAAAAATTATCAGTCCTACAATATCTGTATTGACCCAAGTCCCATCTGCGGAATAAGAAACATTACTTTCTTCGCCACCAACTCTAGCTCCCCGCACTAATAGGCGATGTGAGTTCACTCCAAATGGAGTACATGTAAGCAGTGTACAATAATCTTTTTCTTCATCGATATAAAGATTGGAAAAATCCTCTGGTTCTACCACTACAATCTGATCTACCTGATATGTAAGTTTTTGATCTAATACAGTAATTGTAAAAGTATCGCCATGTTCCAATTGATCCAGATTAGTAAATAGTTCTGCCTCTGCCAGTCCATTGTGAGCAGACAGAACAATATGATTTCCAATTCCTCCTGTAGGCAAGCTAGAACCCTGCATATGCCCAACTCCAATCTGCAATACGCCATCTGAAGTTCCATGATAAATCGGCAATTCTACATCAATTTTTTCAATAGATAGATATCCCATGATACCTGTACCAGATACATCTAAAATACTATCATAACCTACTACTAGATCAAAATTCCGAAATGGAAAATCTATATTTCGAAGTCCCTCATTATAGCTTTCTGCTTTTTTAAGCATTCCCTCATAATCTTCCTGAGGTATTTCTTTTAATGCGTCGTTGTAAGATGCTACGACTTTTGACTGACTTTTTGAGTTCCAATAATTACTGAAATTAGGATACAGCAACACTGAGAGACCCGCAATAAACACTAAAACTATTACAATTTTCCATTTATTCCGTTTCATCATCAATTTCTCCCTACTGCTGTAACATCTCAAAACAAATTTCCAATTAGAGATATTACTTATTTTTCAAAAAAGTGAAAAGAAGTGCCATGTAAAAATTCTTCCCCATACATGACACTCTTTGTTTATTTCTTTTTTTGAATGATTCCTGCAACAATCTGAAGGACAACAGAAATTACCACAATCCCAATAATTACAATCTTTCCTTCCGTTGTAACAATCCCGGAAAGCAGTTCTCCTGCAAAGGGAATTGACACCGTTACCCGTCCTACCAAATTGTCATACGGCACTGGAACGGGGTCATTGGCATCGTTGGCATCTCCTTTTGTCTCAAATTCTCCAGAGACGACCTTATTTTTCACTACCCGATGAGTAATAATTGCATCTGGATTAGAAGGACTATAAAAAGCAATAACATCTTCTTCCATTATATCTTCCGGTTCTGCTGATTTAATATAAACCATACTTCCTGTTGGAATTGCAGGTTCCATACTTCCACTGACTACCGAATACACTTCATATCCAAAGAGTCTTGGTACTGTAAGTGGTATACAGACCAGAATTACTATAATTAATAATAATTCCCCCAGGAGATGTAAAAAAGTTACGCTTTTTTTATTCTTTCTTTTCTTCTTTACTTTCTGTTCCACTTTCTGGTTCTGCCTCTTCTTCGTTCTTTTTCTTCTTTCTCTTAAAGATGATTAACAAGATCAGCGCTGCCAGTAATGCTAGCACCAGGGCGGATAACCCCATGAACTCCATCGGTTTTTCCTTCGCGAACTGCGCTAACTTCTGCATGATCTGGTACGCTAATGGTACATCTTCTTCATCTAAGTTGATCAGGTCTGCTGGATCTTCCTCTTGGATGTTAGCGTTTGCATCATCATTCTCATCATCATCCCTATTTGCATTCGGATCTTCCTCGTATACGATTTCCGTCTCCTGCTCTCCCTCTTGCTGCTGGAGATACAGCCACATCGGAGTATACACGAAGGTAAATACATTCTCTGCTGCATTAGCACTCAGCTGCTTCGTCAGATTATATGTCTGAGGCCAGTAGCCGTCTATATACCGGAATGCGATGACCGGACGGTCTCCCACTGCTCCATAATAAGTCTCACTCTCTAATAAAGCATTTCCTTCTTCATCTATGTAGTGTACCGTATAGGCTACCATGTTGCTCCTAATTCCGTAAGCCACTACATATTCCCGGTCTCCTTCTACTGCAAAGGCCGATTTACTTACCGTATTATTATCCTGTCCGCTCTCCCGGATTCCTCCTACATAATACCGGGAAGCTTTTCCTACTGTTACGCTTCTCTGGGCACCCACAGATACAATATCTCCGTATTCTAGCCCGGTAACCGTAATCTTGTCTCCTCCATCCTGGGGACTGGAAATCTGGTAGGATGATCCCGTCTTGTGGTTGTCTACCTGCACTGCGCTCGTACTGCTGAAACTACCCTGGTTTCCTGCATACAGGGTCACCGTATAAGTGTATTTTTCCTCATTTCCTCCAGGTGCTGCCATGGCAGGTACGATGCCATTTGCTGCCGTAAGTATGGTCATACAGCCCAGCAGAAGGGCAGCACATATTTTCTTAAACTTCTTCATTCCTACTCGGCTCCCTTCTCACTTGCTTTCTTTTTCTCCACCTGGTGCTTTACGATGGCAAGAACCAGAACTGCAATTCCTCCCCCGAACAGAATCAGGGATGGGATCATACCGGACAGATCATCTCCCGTTTTGATGATTACTGGTCTTTTAGCAATGACCTTGGTGGGGTCGTTCTCATCTATGATGAGCGGCTCTACTGCAAAGTTCATCTGCAGTTTCGCCATGGTATCCTGATAATCATTTCCCTGTGTCTCTCCATCCAGACTCACAACCAGAGTGATCTTTCCGCTCTCTCCCGGTGCCAGATAATCCACATAGAAGAAATCTTCCAGGGTATCCGTTGCCTGGTGCAGGCCTTCTCCCGCTCCAGAGGTCCCTTCTCCACCTACTGATTCACTGCTGTAGATGGTCTCTCTTCCCCCTTCTGGATTATAGTAGGTCAGGATGTAGGTATAGGCTCCTCCATTGGCTACGTTCTGGGAGTCTTCCAGCGACTGTAACACCTCGTTAGTCATGTACCACTCCGTCTCATAATCGGAAGTGTTCTTTAATGCCAATTCGATATTGACCGTATCACCTGGCTGCAGTTTGTACATAGCATCGTTGATATCGGAGCTCTTGAAAGTACTGTTCAGTTCTTCTCCATCAAAATCTACTTTCCATCCACTTCCTCCGGAATAAGTCTCTGCATAAGTGTCAGCAGGGACAGATAACAGCATAAGGGACGCTGCCATAATAAGTATGTTCTTCTTTTTCATCTCGATCCCCTCTCTACTTTACAAGACTTAAGGTTCCGTTTCGGCCTACGGTCACGTCCACTCCCCAGGCACTCTTGATAGCCGCTTCTGCATTATGGGTCTGCACCGCATCCACTTCTGCTTCCAGGTTGAAGCTCATGCCGTCATAGCTGTAGATGGTGGTAATAGTGGTAAGACCGTCTTTCGTCTCCTGGGTCTCTGTCACTTTCGACATAATGGAATTACTGATCTGGATGCTGTCGCACAGAGGTGCTGTGGATTCTCCTACTTTCAGGATATATGGCCAGTACAGCACAGTCCTCTCTTCTGTAGATGCTGCTTTATCCACGATCCATCCGTTGTTGGTCAGGTTCAGTTCGATCAGACTTGGCGCCAAAGTATTGACCTTCTCTCCCTTTTCATTGGTCCAGCTCTTGAAAATCCGGACTCTGACATACTGGTCGATGCTTCCGGTATTTCTTACGGAAAGCTCTTCCTTGTATTTTCTTCCAATTACCAGCTCTCCATTGGTCTCTTTCAACATGTCTGTCAGGAGGGCTCCGCTGGTCTGTCTCCACTTATCATCCCTTCCCAGATAGTCTCTATTGCTGATGTCTTTCTTTCCTTTGGCAGATTTCTCCACCAGGGTCACGCCGATATCCTGGATCTCCATCTGCATGGTATAGTCATGACTGAAATAGGTCAGGGCCGCTCTTGCAGGTTCAATGGCACTGGAAGCCATCAGAAGGGCAGCCACTGCAACTAGAAGCAGCGTTCCCTTTTTTCCTTCAAAGATTCTCTTTATGAGTTTCATCGTAAGTCTGCCTCCTCTCAATTTGCGCTTCCGATATCCGTTGTGGTATCCGCCTGTCTCTCCCAGTCTGCATAGGCCCTTCCATTGCTGTCATACAACACTGGAGTGGTCTCCTGGATTACGATCACATCAAAGGTGTCCTGGAATTCCTTAGGCACCTGGATTTTAGCCTCTAAGGTCTTTGTTTTTCCTCCTGCCGGTACAATATCACTGTAATACCAGTACCCATCGGATTTCTGGCTCCATTTCCCACTTCCAGAGTAGGAAATGCCAATCTGGCTTCCTGCAAATACTTTTACGCGGACATAGCAGTCACAGTTCCCGTTGTTGGTCAGTGTGATGTACTTGGTCATATTTCTTACTTCTTCTTCGATAACAGAGGAACCTCCTTCGATCCTTACTTCATATCCGCCCTTTGCCTCTACGTGTGTGGTAAAATACGCCAGGGCATTCCCGAGCTGCATTCCTCCTGCCAGTACCACTGCTGCAGCTGCGAGCCAGAATGTTTTCTTCTTCATGATCTTCTTCATAACTTCCCGTCTCCCTTACTGATTCCCTGCACTGTTATCGGTGAGTCTCTTCCACTGCCAGCCCTGGGCATCATCATACTCAAAATGGTTGGTAGCTCCATAACTGGTCATAAGCTGGTCGTCATAATCGTTCTTGAACTCTGTCGTTACCGTATCCTCTGCCACGATTACGGTCTTTACACTGGCGCTGCTTGACATTTCATAGCTGGCACCTGCATAGACTTCCTTCACAGTCACTGTGCTTCCTGCCGGAATTCCTTCAATCACGACCTCTTTGGTTCCCGCTGCATTATGGGTGGTGGACACCACGTTGCTGTATACCACATTTCCCTCTGCATCCACCGCCTCAATTTCAAAGACGAAGGTTACGTTGGCAAGAGACGTATTGTAGGACTGCAGGGTTTTAATAATCTTTAAATCCCCGTATCTTGGGCTCTGCTCCGGCTT
>JBGVLD010000103.1:0-3419 GCA_045124075.1 Agathobacter sp. | reverse complement strand
ATTTGCACAGAAAATTTCTGCCAGAATCATTGGAACCGGATCAAACTTAAGTAAAGATGCCAGTTCTACGGTAACTGCCGCAAGGAACAGAATTACAGTAATACTGTCAATAAACATTGCAAGAACTGCAGACATTACCATAAATGTAATAAAAAGTGGAATGGTCTTGTAATTTACCATTTTCGCAAGCCGCATACACAGCCACCGGAAAAATCCTACTCTTGCCATTCCTTCTACCATGACCATCATTCCTGCAATAAAAATAATAGTCGCCCAGTTAATACCACTGGATTCTTCACTGGCCTCGCCTGCCTGATACCAGAAATCAACTGTAAAAATACTGTGAATATTCAAGGTATCAGTTATTGCTGTCAAACTATGCATTCCAACACCGAATACCAGAATGAGAGTCAGCAGACCACAGCCCAAAGTTACATAGTGCCGCTCAATTTTCTCTGTAATAATCAAAATGAACATCACAGCAAAAATTAGGACAGCCAAAACTTGTGCCATCAACATGATGTGTACCTCCATAGCGATGTATTCACCGCTTATTTATATTTTTGAACGTCTTTTATTCTACTCTTTTTTTCAAAAAATGGAAGTATATTTTTTATGAATTTCTCACAATTTTTTAAGTTTTTTTTATGAATTTTGATTAACACTCCAGAATGCAAATTCCGGCACGATATAATCGGCATTTTCTGCCATATCATTTTCTGGAGAAATATTGGATTTTACATAATAAGTATCAAAGCCAGCTCCAATTGCTCCACCAATATCGGTTCGGGAGTCATTTCCTATAAAAAGAGTCTCTTCCTCTTTCAAAGAATACTTTTCTTTCAGCACATCAAAGAAACGGATATCCGGTTTCTTTGTCTGGTAATCCGAAGATATTAAAATTCCATCAAAATACTTTGCAATTCCTAGCACATGCATTTCATAAGCAGTAAAAATACGCTGAGCATTAGACAGAAGATATACTTTCTTTCCTTGATTCTTCAAGTCTGCCAGCATTTCTGTTGTTCCGGGGTATGTCCGTACGTATTCTGTTGCCAGCACCCGGAAGAACTGTCCTGCGTGAATGCAAAGACTTTCCTCTGGTTCTACACCTTTTCTTGCAAAAAGCCCCCGAAAGACTTCTGTAATCTCAATCTCCGGAGATGCTTCATGGGCATAACGCGGATCGTTATCCAGATTCTTCTTAAGCGCTGCTTCCTTTCCATGAACCAGCTCCCCATAGGCTTCCTTTAATTCTTCTGGGGAATAGTGAGCATCATAATACCCATAGAACAAACCTAATTTCTCCCAGATCCCTAGATCACTCTCATCTGTATGAATATCAACCAAAGTTCCATACAGATCAAACACATAATTCTCATATCCCTCCGGTAAAATTGCCTCTTTTAAAATTTGATGGGATTTCTCTTTCATTGCGCCCCTCTCCTTCTCTTACGTTATTTCTTCTACATCATTTTTTATACATCATTTCTTATATATCATTTCTTATATATCATTTCTTATATCTTACATCATAAGCCGGAGCTTGCGCAATATTTTCTTCTCAAGCCTGGATACTGCAACTTGATTCATCCCAAGAGCCTCTGCCGTCTGAGTCTGGGTCGCTCCTGACAGATAACGAAGTTCAATGAGCTGCCGCTCCTTTTTCTCCAACCTCTCCAAAAGCTGTTCTACTGCAAGTTTATTAATAATTTGGTTATTTGAACACCGTTCATCTGGGATTTGATCTCCTAATCGAAGATTATTTAAAGCTTCTCCTCCACTTTTAGGAATTACTGGTCTGTCAATAGAATCCACTTCTACAAAAACTTCTAAGGCACAAAGTACCTCTTCTTTACTAAGCCCACTTTCTTTAATCAGTTGCTCCAACGTCGGTTCCTGATTTTTCTCTTTTTTCCATTTCTCCCGAATTGCTGCAATCTTACTTCCATTTTCTTTCATGCTACGGCTCATATGTATCATATTGTCATCCCTCAGAAAACGCTGGATTTCTCCGATGATAAGAGGTACTGCATAAGTGGAAAATGCGTATTCTTTTTCCAGATCGAACCTTTCTATTGCATGAATGAGTCCAATTGCCCCCACCTGAAATAACTCCTCCATATCGTGTCCTCTTCCGGAAAATCTTTTTAGAACCATGTAAATAAGTCCCGTATTTTGCTCTAAAAGCTTTTCCTTGGCTGCTTTATCTCCTTTTTGTGCCTGGGATATGGAAATTCTCCATTCTTTTTCTTTTGCAGCCTCCTTACTGCTCATCCCCTCCATTGATGTACTTGACCATAGTAACAGTAGTTCCCTTTCCCTTTTGGGATTCTACTTTAAGCTCGTCCATGAAAGCCTCCATAAAAGCAAAGCCCATGCCTGAGCGCTCCTCTTCCCTTTTTGTCGTATAAAAAGGTGTCATTGCCTGATCCACATTTTCCATTCCTACACCTTGATCTGATATTGTAATTTCCAGACGGTTTCCTTTTCTTATGCAGATCATCTCTACCTGCGGAATCTCTTTTTCCACTGTTCCGTAACCATGAATAATTGCATTGGTAACAGCCTCGGATACCGCCGTTTTCACATCACCGATCTGTTCTAATGTGGGATTCATATCTGACATAAAAGCTGCCACCACCATTCTCGCAAAGCTTTCATTAATGGAATTTGCATCAAAATAAATATGTACCTGGTTTTCCAAATTAAAATTCCTGTTCTGGTTCATGCTGTGCCTCCTTCTCTGTCAAATTCATTTTTTCTTCTACCTGCTCCTTGTCAGAATCTTTTCCATTTTCTTCTGACGGAATTTTCAGCGTGACCACCGGAATCATTTCATTTAATCCCGCCGCCAGAAACAGCCGGCTGACCCGGTCATTTAATCCCATAGCATATGCATGTCCTCCAAAATATCCAATTTTTCTGGTTCTTCCGATCAATACCCCGATTCCAGAACTGTCCATGAACTCGGTTTTAGAGAAATCAAAAATCAATTCTTTAATATGGCTGCCTTCAATTACCATGTCCCATTTTTTTCTTAACTCTTCAGCTTGGTGATGATCCACCTCTCTTGGCATATAAGCAATCATCCTGCTTCCCGTAATTTCATATGTACGATTCATATTCTGCCTCCTTAATCATTGCTACAAAGTGTTTTTTATTTAGAGGAAATTCCAGAGAAATTTCCTGGTAAATACAAAAGACGCCATCCCTAATGGTCATGACGTCTTTTGTATAAATATTCAATTAATTGCGAAAACACTTACTCTTGTACATCTACATAGTTCTTCGCAGTTCGAGCTCTTTCCGTGTTTGGATAATTATCCAAAACATACTGATAATATGGTGCCGCAGATACTGCATCACCGGATTTCCGGTAGGACTGGGCCAAATAGTACACTGCATTGCCATTTTCA
>JBGVLD010000102.1:0-5791 GCA_045124075.1 Agathobacter sp. | reverse complement strand
CCGTGGAAGCTGATTTTACTATTGCTGACCCCAGACCGGTCATCACTCTGAACGAAAGTGCAGTGACGATCAAGAAGAATTCTGCTTTTTCGCCATCATCATATATTGCATCAGCAGTTGATATAGATGGAAGTTCGCTTTTGCACAATGTTACTATTGAAGGGAAAGTCAGTTCATGGAAGGTCGGAACTTATACTCTTGTATATTCTGTGACTGGCGCTAATGGCAGTACTTCACTTCCTAAAGAATTGGTTGTTACGGTTGAATAAATTTCGCAATATTCTTCCACATATATGTAAATAGAAGAAAAAAACATCCATAGTACCTCAGCCTACTGATGATGCCGTGCTATGGATGTTTTTTGTTATATTTTCTATTTTTATTCCATTGTTATAGATGCCATCTTCTGATATTCTTTTTCCATCTCTTCGAGAAAAACTTCTGTCAGACGGCAAAGATACTCTGGTTTCTTGTAGCTGCAACCATCCCCTTCTGCAATGGCCAGCGCACCACATATCATGCAGAAAGAACGTTTTTTGCACTCCCGGCACTCAGGTGGAAGGAAAATTTCATCCGTCTCTTTTATGATTTTCTGCCATGCCACATCAAATCCGTCTTCAAAAGGACGGGTAACAGGTTCATTCATCATGCCACATGGAGTCATACGACCATCCCAGGTAATCCAGAAAGAGGAACGTCCTGCCATACAACCCATTTTTTCATCCGGATTTCGTTCACATTCTTCCTCCTGACACAGAAACTCACCTCTTCCTTCGTGAAGAGCTTTTAACCGTATCTCCAGCTCTTTCTTCTCCATACCGCATATTTCTACCCTTGCTCTTGCTCTTCCCGCCTCCTCTGGCGTAAAACGCACCTCTTCGTTCGGCGCACCCTCACGCGCGCTTCGTACAGGTGGGAACATATAAGTAGCAGCATTCACACGAATGTCTCGCTTTTTCCCAAACGCAAAGATTTTCTCCATGTCTCCCATATTGTAATTGGTGAAACTTGCATTTATATTAACGAAAATTCCCGCCTCTCGAAGCATATCAATTGCCCGAGCAGCAGCGTCATAACCGGTTGGATGACCGCACAGCTTTTTATATGTTTCATTCCCACCGCCATAAAGAGTGATATTCACCTTCATTGGTGGATCCTGTTTTAACCATTCTACCGTTTCCTTGTCAATCAGCGTTCCATTTGTATTGATGGTAATCAGAAGCCCCAGCTTCTTTAATTCCGTATAAATCTTTCTAAAATCCTTCCTAAGAAAAGGTTCTCCGCCGGTAAGCAGCAGGAAAAGCATCCCTCGTTCCGCGCAAATCTGTCCCATACGGATCCATTCATCTGCTGTATACTCTCTGCCACGAACAGCCATTTCTTCTTCTGACATACGAATATAGCACATTTGACAATTCATGTTACATCGAGGAGTTATCTCAAATGTTCCACTCACAGGTACTCTATTACGTGCTGCTTTGCGATAGATATATTTACGCAGCTGTGGCTGCATAGGTGATTTTTCTTGTTCCATACATGACTCCTCCTATCCAAAACAGATTTCTTATTCCTGAATCTGAACAGCCATTATCTTACTGCTCTCCGGATTGAAATGAGCAGCTATTGCTTCAACTTCCCCCCCGGCAGGTACATTCTCAAATGGGGTTCGATAAGTAATCCCCCCCAGATAAGCTCCTCCCAACTGAACGTATTTATAATATACATAAACCTTGTCATAAGATTCATTAGTCTTATTCTTTAAAGTAATTTTCCCTTTTTCTGTAATCAGCTCAAACTTATCCTCTTCTAAAGAAGGCTGCTCCATATATCCCGTGGCAGTTTCACCATAAGTGTAAGAATCCTCTTCTTTAAATTCTCGCTTGTTAGCCTCCAGAACCAATGTAGAAGTACCCGCCGGAAGATCTGTAACCTTGAAATTAGCCGTCTCAGTTTCATTAACCTTAAAAGTAATCTCGGCAATCTGAAGCATCTGATCCGAATTGTTTGTGATAAGCATAGCTGCCACATTAGCAATAGATTCATCACTACCATCTTCGAGGAAGTTGCCGGAATATCTTCCAATGGATTCTACTTTCAGATTTGAATCAGAAAGAGTTACACCAGAACCACCTTCTTCAGTAGTTTTATCGTCAGAGTTCGCAGCGGTTCCTGTAACATTTCCGACAAATCCCTGAATCTTATCTATGGCAAGTGTACCTGATGCCGGTTCTACATAATCCTCGGAAGACTTCACTTCTATCTTCACACTTTCCAAATCCTCCCCTTCAGACAATTCATGAAGTCCTTCTACTTTGTCCGAACCAAATAGAATTCCTTTTTCTTTCAGCACAAGTGTCGTTATAACTCCAGCTAGGAGAACACATAAAACTATGGCTGCTGTAATAATTAATCTTCTATTTTTTGCTGCTTTTTTGCTTTTTCTCCCTCTTCTGTTTACTTTCTTTTTACTATGCTGTGCTGTTTCCACACTAACACCTTTTTTCCTACTTTTTTTTCTCTGTTCTTCCATGTCAAACTCCTTATTCTAACCTATTCTCCGTACTAATTACCGTCTTATAGACCAATTCAACAGCCTCCTCATCCGGACGACACGCTAATTCATAAATCGGTACACGAGTAATAAGCTCCGAAATCATTTCAACAACTGCAGTCACAAAATTCTTATCCCACATATTAATTAATGTTTCTCTATACAAATGCAAGAACGCTTCTTTCGCACCTAATTTTCTTATTGTATTTTTTTTCGCCTGTTTCAAAATAATAATTCCATTTATTTTTACTTTATCATTCCTATATATTCCCGATGATCCCGCCAAAGGCGAACCATATGCCCAAAACTCCTTCTCTCTTTTACGTATAAACGCACGATCCCCGTTTAATACATCAGCATGCTTATACTTTTCCCACAATTCTGCCTGGGTCGACTTCCCAGTTCCAGATGGTGCTGAAAATAATATCCCTTGTTTCTTATAAGCTACTATAGCAGAATGCAATATGAACCCCTGAAAGTTACATAAAACATTCTCAATAGCCAGGTGGTTTGCAAAATCAAAATATTTAGGATATTCCCCCTTTAACTTTCTCCCCAGCAATATCTTCCACCGCACACTTTTCTCTTTAGGACGGACAACAATTAATTGGCTTTGGTTTGCTCCTGGAGAAACCCAAAACACTCGATACACATTATTATCATCTTCATATTCTTTAAACAATTTTCCTTCATATGATAAAGACAATTCATTATAAGAAAAAACATCATCTATATAAGATATTACATACTGAATATCTATCTTATCCAATTTTTCCTTTTGAAAATTCCTTAATCTTTCCAAGTTTAATTCTTGGTTCGCTATTTCTATATTTATATCCGCTATTGAATAATATGACATCTTATCAGCCTCTACAACATTTTGTCAGTTCCTTCTCCAATTTACTCTAAATAATTATCGCACCAGCCTAAAAGGCTGGTGCGATATTCATTGTTAAGAAACGAAAATATTATCATATCCCAAAGATGTACCACTGGAAGTATGATAACAAAGATCTACATTTCCATCAAGGTTAATATCTACTCCCCCAGTTGCCTGTTCTTCACAACTTGTTGAAAACAAATTCGGATGTCCAAGCGCTGCAAAACCTGCCAGAACTTCAGAATCAACCGTTACCTCACATCCATTAGTAAATGCCGGATCTTCCGAATCACAACTTGCAACCCTTTCACTCAACAAAAAGTTTTCAACGAACAGCTCTGGTTTTGTGTATATCTTCTTCATCTATCTCTCACCTCGCTTATTTAACTTTCACAGCTACAGACTTCTGATAACAAGAACGATTATCGTCTTTATCTACCGGAATCAATATAAAGTTATATTTGCCTTTCACCTCTGGTGCATAAAACCTATACGTTAAGTCAGTGTCGCTGTCACGTATTAACTCAACCATATACTCATCACTATCAGTGTCTACGCTCTCAGTATCTGGAACCAGATATGCTACAAAATGATCGAAATCAGTTTCATCATCTAAAGTCACAGTGATTTTTACTCTCTTTTCAGCTTTCAATGCTTTAGCAGAAGGAGAAAATGAAATTTCTTCAATCTGAGCCTGGTATTCATATCCATCATCAGTCGGATCCACTTCAGGTCTTGTCAGATAATCAGTAGTCTCTGGAACACTTACTTCGCATTCTTCCGTATACTTAAGATTACTGAGAGATACCGTATCATGAGCAACCAGAATCACTCGATAACCACCGTCAATCGAGATACAAGACGATACTGGTATATTATAATACATCGCAGTCTTAGATTCAACCTTTTCTAATGAAACCAAAGTTCCATCAGCCTTCATAAGACTAAAGGACTTTTCTGCATCTGTTTCAGGGTCTTCATTTGATGTTATATCAATTTTCTTAGCTTCAACTTGAATTGTCTTTACATCTGTTCCCTTTACGTCAAATGCGATTCCGACATTCGGATCAAGGTAAACTTCATTATTCGGTCCCTTATTCAGATAATCTACCAATGAAGCTGAATATGTTGAACTACCTTTGTTTCCCTGGTCTTCTGTATTTGTATCACCGTATAATACTGCCTTTTTCTCATCTGCATCATACGATACTAATACCATTTTGCTGTCGTCTGCAGTAACGCTGAGAATTGTTCCATCATCATATCTGTCTTCTGAGATTGTTCCTTTTCCTACTAACAACTGATGAATATTAGCAAATTCAACATTCTGTTCTGCCTCGTTAGGATATTTACTTGTATCTTCCATCGGATTGTAGATACGAATACCATCTAAGTAGAATACACTTCCTCCATTAGTTGAACTTACAACAGCAACTTTAACAGTGTACTGCTTGTAATCCAAATCTCTGATAGAAATTACCGGAATCTGATACAAATCTCCATTTGCATAATATGTATCTACCACACCGGTTTTCACAAGTTTTCCACTTTCGTCTTCTACTACAACTGTCAGTTTAGCTGATGTTGTGTTAGTTCTTCCAACGATATCAAATCCTGTTCCCTTAAAGCTGAATGAGAATGTTGGAATACCACCATCGGTTCTTTCAAGTTTAGTACTTACTCCATCGCTCTCATTATTAGAGTCATTGTACACAATATCATTTCCATGGATAGTGTCGTTGGCGTTTGACTGTTTTGAATCTGTCTCATTAGACTCTGTAACTACTCCACCATTGGCTTCATAGTTAATTCCATCAAAATTATCTTCATAGTACACAACATTAGCTGGCATTACTTCAATATTACCAGTAACAACTGTTCCTGTTTCAGGGTTATCAGCATTTAATGTCACGCTGGCCAGATCCCTCTTAATACCAACCTGATATTTATACGTCTCTACTCTGTCCATGAAATCGCCAATACTGCATATTACATTTCCAGTAGCAGCGCCCTTACTATCATTGATTGTCACTGAAGCATCTGCTGTAATACTTGTCTGATGTTCTCCATCAGCCGTTGCATTCTGTGTAATACCCCTCAACGTAGCGGTTGTACTATATTTTGAATCATCTGCGTCAGCTTTTGTTTTTTCTGCTTCATCATTGAAGTATACACCATCCTGGAATAATCCATTGTTGTCTTTTGTTTCAGTTAAGTTGGAATCCAAACCGTAATCAAAGACGTAAACTTTATCTGTTGCTTTGAAAGAGTAAACTGTCAATGTACTATTACTGTCTAAGATTTTTCCATCACTTGTTCCTTCAATCGTATAGACATACTTTTCATTTGCGCTCGGAGCA
>JBGVLD010000101.1:0-26960 GCA_045124075.1 Agathobacter sp. | reverse complement strand
AATACAGCTACCTCAACACCTCAAATGGTTTAAATGAAGGAGTATTCAATTCAGCAATGAGTAGAGGCGAATACATTTGCATGATAACTAACCTTTTAAAATCAGAATACCAAGCAATATTAGAAGATAAAGGTTACAATGATTTATTCGCAGACACAGAGGTAGCACTAACCACAGTAACAGATGGTGGTGACATTACTTTCGCAGATGCAATTGGTGATACATCCAAAGGTGTACCAACAGACATGTACAAAACATTCGAAACAGCAGTACAATACGGATTATTAACAGAAGATTTATTAGAAGATTGGGATAGCAGTCTTACAAAATCAGAAGCAATTCAGCTGTTTATAGCAATGACCAGTTGTTATACACATAACACAGCAATTGGTTTTTACAGTGGTTACCAAAGTCCAGAAGAAATTGAAACTGAAGAGGCAGCACAACAAGAGCATAATGAGACAGCTATGTTTGGTAAAGATTTGCCAGGCGAAGGTACAGGAATGCAGAAATTCCAAGCATATGCAAGAGAACAAGGAGCAGACTGGGCAGCTGGTTGGACATTCATATATATGAATGGTAAAGCTGCAGGCAGTCAACCAACCTATGGTGTATACATGAAACCAGACAGTCCACTTTATGGTACAGTATACCACGTAGGTGATATAATACCAGATGGCTCACGCCTTTGTGGCACACAAGAAGAAGAAGATGCGCTACAAACAGAGAGAGCAAAACAAAATCTAATAGAAGAGGGCGGAAAAGTATATACAGATCCAGAAACAGGAAAGACAATATGGGAAATTCCATAAACAATTTATCTCCTAAACATACATTAAAAGTATACACCTTGGTTTATATTAACCTCACATTATAATAAAGGTAAAACATATATTAGACACTACCTTTACATTGAATTTAAATTTATGGTGAGTCTGGTATCGATTTACATATACAGTTTATCAGACAGTATAGATGATGATGTTTTAAAAGCTAATTACATAAATATGTGCCCAAAGTGCCGACAGACGCAGGCGTTCTGTTCGCAGACAAGCGGAACGGACGTGGAGCTGTCGCGATCAGGACGGCGTAGCGTCCGAGCACCAGAGGGCACTCCCCCACAAGGGGGAGGAGTCGGGCTAGTATTACCCCGACTTTTGTGTTCAGTGTTATCCCCCTCTACCCCACTATTTACAAGCCTTTCCAACTTCACATTCGTTCAAATCCTCTTGTGTTCGTGTTAAAAATCATGAGCACTTTTTTGTTCCCCATTTTTCTACCAATATCCTGAAAGAATCCCCTAAAAGCCTATATTATAATCAAAACATAATCAATGATGCACCACAACTGTATAACCTCTTTTTCAAGCTATTTGACTACTATCACGAAATAGCTTTTTACATAAATCCAAAAATTAAGAAAGGAGACAAGACAAAAGATGCAGAGACAAAAGCATGATTATTTATCCTTCTCAGATAAGTACTTTTACAGTATTTATTATGAACTTACCAAATAACACCGACCTAATCATCAAAGCACTTGGATTTTCACCAGAACTACTCTCTAATCGTCAGGCAGAAATAAATTCCTTGCTACAAGACTTAAATGAGAATATAATAAGCTCAGACGATGTGTCGGAACAATTAGAGCATATGACTAAACGTGAAAAAATATTGAACCGACAAAAAGAGTTCTGTGGAATATGGCTTGCATCAGATGGACGATATAAAACAAAAGTTCCTACCGCTGATGGTGGTAAAAAACTAATAGCAAAGCCTACACAGGAGCACCTTGAAAACTATATAGTCGAGTACTACAAGAATCTTGAAAAGAAACCTGCAAAGCCTTGTATGCGTTCTATTTATCCAGAGTGGATAGATTATAAGAGCAAAGAGACTTCGTATGCAAATGCTTGTAATATTCAATCTAGATGGAAACGCTATTTTGAAAATTCTAGTATCATAGATGTTCCATTTGAAAAATTAACCACAGGAGCTTTAAAAAAATGGTGTGTTGATGTGATTGCAGAAATGCATTTATCAGATAGACAATTTAAAGATTTAAAATCTATTATGAATATGATATTTGATTATGCAGTATCTTTCGATATTATCCAAATCAACCTATCTCGTCAGGTCAGAGGTTTTTCTGCAAGAAATTTCAAACCAGAAGCCGAAAAGCCTGTTGAAGAAATTGTTTATAATGCAGATGCAAAACATTCTGTTCTCGCAGAAGCTATGGAACAGTTTTTTAAGACAAAGAATATTGCATATATTGCAGTCTGTCTGAACTTCTCTCTTGGTCTTCGTGTAGGTGAATTAGTCGCATTAAGAACAAGTCACATAAACGATGATGGAACAATTACTATCTGTCAAGAAGAAACTAAGACCTATCATAAGGATGCAGATGGAACGATTCACAGAGATGGTTATGAAATTGTAAATCATACAAAAACATTAAGTGGTAATCGTAGATTAATTCTTACTCCAAAAGCACGTAAATATATTGATATGGCACTTAGATATAATGAATCAAAAGGACTTAAAGACGAGGATTTTATTTTTCTGGATAAAAAAGGAAATAGAATACATGACCATGCAGTCAATAATGTTCTTCGCAGATTAAATGGTGTAAGAAATGAAAAAGATGCTTTTATAATTGAAGGTAGACCATCTGGTAACCATAGTATCAGACGTACAACAATATCAGAACTACATGAAGCTATGGTAATTTCCGATGATACATTAAAAACATTTGCAGGACACAAAGATATTTCTACAACACAGAAATGTTATATCCATCAGACCAAAGATATTACAGAATATGCAGAAGAATTCGCAAAAGTACTTGACGCATAGGACAAGAAAATTTGTAACCCAACTGTAACCCAAATTTGTTTACAAGCAAAAAAATAGGAAGCCTTGATTTATAAGGCTTCCCATTCTATTAAGTAATGCGGAAGATGGGACTTGAACCCACACGACTGCAATAGCCACAAGATCCTTAGTCTTGCTCGTCTGCCAGTTCCGACACTTCCGCATATCTAATGTTAAATTGTTGTCTCGCGACGACTTGTTAATAATAACAAATGAGAAAGGCATTGTCAATGGTTATTTTGAAAATTTTTGAGAAAATATTAAAAAATAAAAATCAAAGTTTTCTATTGACATATGAGAAGAAATTGGATAAAATATCATTTGTTCGCAGGAGTGGCGGAATTGGCAGACGCGCAGGCTTCAGGTGCCTGTGGTAGCAATATCGTGTGGGTTCAAGTCCCATCTCCTGCATTTTAAAACCGCTGAGGAATCAGCGGTTTTTTTATATACCAAGAAAGGAAGCTGCCTATGAAAAAAGATTCCGTAATTTCTATAAATAAAGAAGTAAACTCTTTTCATTTTGTCATAGCACTAATTTTAGCGTTGGGAGTTATGCTTTTGATTAATACGTTGATTGGCAGTATGGGTGGTATGCCGGCACTGGTGGGATTTTTCGGTATGTATGTTCTTTTGAAATTCTTCTGTATTGGAAGGAAGGCTGGTCATAAAGAAAAGAACACCATAAAAAAAGAAATTATTTTACAAATGGTGCAGTATGGAGTCGGATATCTTCTGATCTGGACAGGAATGAATGTGGTGGTGTTTCTATCCAGAATATCTGGTTGGGGCAGAATAGATGGAATTACTATAGGAACCTATATAGAACAACTTGTGGGAAGTACCGTGATGGAACGGTGGGCATACTTCTTTGCAGGAATTCTGATGTTTACCTATATAATGTCATTATTTCCGCTGGTGGTAATGAAACGCCGAAAAGTATGGGGATTGTATCTTCTGGGAGATACAGGATTTTTTGTCCTGCTTTGCAGTGGAATAGCAGGAATCTGTCAGTATTTTTTTGTAGAAGGGAACAGAAAAAACAGAGCAAAATGTGTGCTGGACGATCTGTTAATGTGTCAGATGGAAGCAAACTGGCAGCCGGTGCTGCTTCTGGCAGGGATTGTTTTGATTTTGGTAGCTGTAATTATAGTGAGCTATATCATTAGTAAAAAGAATTGGGGAAAACAGGAAATTGCAGCTAATATAATTCTGAAAAAAGAAAATATCCTGATTCCAGTGGTGGTTGCTGTACTTTTAGCGGCAGGAGGTGTAGGATATTTCTTTTTTGGAGATAATAGTACGGGAATGACTTATCATAAAGTCGCAGAATGTTTAACCAGGGATTGTTATTTTGGACCTATGGCATATGATGGCAATATTTATCTGCCAGCGAACGAAGAATCTGAGCGAACGGAAGAATTGACTCCTTTAGGATATCTTGGGTATAAAGGACAGAACTGCGATAGCAGGTTTTATGAGCTGGCAATCAGTAATTTGCTCTATACGGAAAAAGGTACCATGAATAAGCAGCTCTGGATGGAGGGAGCAGACAGTAATTATTACAGAACGGCTATGGAAGTAGAAGAAGAGGCTGCATGGAAAGAAAAAGAGGTATTTCTGCTTTGGGATGAAGAGTGGGAAACACAAAGTTCTTATGGTGGAGGATTTACCGGCTATACGGTTTGTACCAGCGAACTGGTAGAAGGGCTTCGGAAAGCTTACCCACAAGTGGTTTACAAAGAGGAAGATTTCAAGGAATATGATGCCTATTTTACCATACAAGGTTATGACGAAATGCCAGATAATTTGGAAGAAGCAGAAAGCAAGGGAAGTTGGGCTGGATGTATTTTAATAAAAGAAAATAAATTTTATTTTGGAACTACCAAAAATCAGATTACCGGAGATTTATTGGAGCAGCTTCTGGATGTTTTGGGGGGCTATGAGAACTCTCAGGAAAGACTTTCTTCGGAAGAATAAAGAAGCTTCTAACAATGAATATGCAGAAATTTTTGCCTTTTTTTGTTAAAAAACGTGAAAATAAAAAAAGGAAATAACTTTTTTATGCAGAATAAGTAATATGTAAGGGTTTCTACATTTATATAAGGAGCATAAATGAATATGACAATTCGGGAACAGATTGAGGCAATGGAAAAAGAAACCTTAAGTCCATATGCCTGTTTTAGTGTAAATTCCAAAGGAAGAGACCGGGAAGAAGCACAGTGTGATATCCGTCCAGTATTTCAAAGGGATAGAGACAGGATTCTTCACAGCAAATCTTTTCGTCGGTTAAAGAATAAAACCCAGGTATTTTTAACTCCTAAGGGAGATCATTACAGAACACGGCTCTCCCATACGTTAGAGGTATCTCAGAATGCCCGAACGATTGCTAAGGCTCTGCGGTTGAATGAAGATCTGGTAGAGGCAATTGCTTTAGGACATGATTTGGGACATACGCCTTTTGGACATGCAGGAGAATTTATTTTAAATAAGATATATGAAGGCGGTTTCAAGCATAACGAGCAGAGCGTTAGGATTGTGGAGAAACTGGAGAAAGATGGAGAAGGACTGAATCTGACCTGGGAGGTAAGAGATGGAATCTTAAATCATCAGACTAGCACCATGCCACATACCTTAGAAGGCAAAATTGTTCGATTTTCTGATAAAATTGCCTATGTGAATTCGGATATTGATGATGCGATTCGGGCACAGCTCTTATGTGAAGAGGATATTCCATTTGAATTACGCAAGACGTTAGGATTTAACTCTAAGAGCAGATTGAATCATTTGATTCATGACATTATTATACATAGTAGAAATCAGAATGATATTATTATGTCACCAGAGACTTCAGAAGCTTTAAAAGAGTTACGGGTATTTATGTTCGAGAATGTGTATAAGAATCCTGTGGCCAAGGGGGAAGAAGTAAAAGCAAAGGCAATGCTGGAACAGATGTATTATTTCTATATGGATCATGTTGAAATGCTTCCGCAGAAACATCTTCGTATGATGGAGAAGGGGGAAGACCAGGGAAGAGTAGTTTGTGATTATATTGCAGGAATGACAGATCAGTATGCCATAACCAAGTTCAGCGAGCATTTCATGCCAGAGGCATGGCAGGTGGACGGCTATTAAAATATAGGAAGGAGACTCTATGCCCTACTACTCAGATGAATTAGTTGAAGAAGTGCGTTCCAGAAATGACATCGTAGATGTGGTAGGTGGATATGTACGTCTTCAGAAAAAAGGAAATACTTATTTCGGATTATGTCCGTTTCATAATGAAAAAACAGGATCTTTTTCTGTGTCACCAAATAAGCAGATGTATTACTGTTTTGGATGTGGAGCTGGAGGAAATGTATTTACGTTTCTCATGCAGTATGAGAATTTTACCTTCTCAGAAGCTATGCAGACTTTAGCAGATAAGGCTGGGGTGGAACTTCCGAAACAGGAAATGACTCAGGCACAGAAGAGGGAAGCAGATCGAAGAAGCAGGCTGTTGGAGATCAACAAAGAAGCCGCGAAATATTTTTACACCCTTCTTAGAAGTAAGAGAGGAATACGGGCCTATCAGTATTTTGAGGAACGGGGCTTAAGTCCTGAGACCATGCAGAAATTTGGACTGGGCTATTCTGACCAGTATAGTGATGATCTGTATAAGTATCTTAGGAAAAAAGGATATGAAGATGATATTTTAAAAGATTCCGGGCTGGTCACGCTGGATGAAGTCAGGGGCGGCTATGATAAATTCTGGAATCGTGCCATGTTCCCCATTATGGATGTGAACAACCGGGTCATTGGCTTTGGAGGACGAGTCATGGGACAGGGAGACCCAAAATACTTAAATTCTCCCGAAACAAAAATTTTTGATAAGAGCCGTAATCTATACGGATTGAATATAGCCCGAACCACCAGGAAAAGCCAGCTTTTGCTGTGTGAAGGGTATATGGATGTGATTGCTCTGCATCAGGCGGGATTTGACAATGCAGTTGCATCTCTTGGCACCGCTCTTACCAGTGGACATGCCAATTTATTAAAAAGATATACGAAAGAAGTATATCTGACCTACGACAGCGATGGAGCCGGTGTGAAAGCGGCTCTTCGGGCAATTCCGATTTTAAAGGAAGTAGGAATCGTAACAAAGGTTATTAATATGCGGCCCTATAAGGATCCGGACGAGTTTATCAAAGCCCTGGGGGCTGATGAATACCAGAAGCGAATTGATGAAGCTGAGAACAGCTTTCTGTTTGAAATACGCGTTATGGAAAGTGATTATGATATGCAGGATCCAGAGTCCAAAACCGCATTTTATAATGAAATAGCAAAGAAACTGCTGGGATTTTCCGAGGAACTGGAGCGAAACAACTATATTGAAGCTGTAGCAGACAGATATCAGATAGGTTTCGAAAATTTAAGAAAACTCGTGAATAATCTCGCGGTCAAAGGTGGAATAACCACAAAGCCGACCCAGTTAAAGAGCGGGATTCATGAGAATAAGAAAAAAGAAGACGGTATGAAGCAATCCCAGAAACTTCTTTTGACCTGGCTCATTGAGCATACGAAGCTTTTTGAAAGTGTCGGAACCTTGATCACACCAGATGATTTTACAGAGGAACTGTATCATCGTGTAGCAGAGATTCTGTTTGCACAATACAAAGACAATGGGAATGTCAATCCAGCTGCCATCATCAGTATGTTTGAAGACGAAGAAGAGCAGAAAGAAGTTGCAGCCTTGTTCAATGCCCATATTCACAAAGTGGAGACTGTGGCGGAATTTGAAAAAGCCATAAAAGAAACCGTAATCCGAGTGAAACAGAACAGCGTCAATTATCGTTCTGAACATTTGGATCCTACCGATATGGAGGGGATGATGAAGGTCATTCATGACAAGCGTGCATTGGAACAACTGGAAAAACTGCATATTTCCGTTGAATAAGGACAAAATAGTAAATAACCTGAGAGGATGAATCAAATGGCAAAGAAAAAAGATGAAAAACTTGAAGCAGTAGAAACAGAAGAAGTAATGGCAAAATTCCAGGAGAAGCTCCAGGAACTCCTGGCTTTGGCAAAAAAGCGTAAAAATATGCTGGAATACCAGGAAATCAATGACTTTTTCAAAGATATGAACCTGGATGCAGAAAAATTTGAACTGGTGCTGGAATATTTAGAGCACAACAATATCGACGTACTTCGAATCAGTAATGATGATGATGATCCAACAGATGACGAACTGTTGCTGGAGGGAGAGGAAGATGTGGAGGTTGAGAAAATCGACCTTTCCGTACCAGATGGTGTCAGCGTGGAGGATCCTGTTCGTATGTACTTAAAAGAAATCGGAAAAGTGCCGCTTTTAAGTGCAGAAGAAGAAATTGATCTTGCTCAGAGAATGGAAGCTGGAGCAGTGGCTTCTGAGAAAATTGTCATTTTAAAAGGACGTAAAGAAGATGCCAGCGAAGAAGAATTAGCAGAGCTGCAGGAAGAAATCAAAATGCTTCAGAAAGATGTAGATCTGGGGAGCGATGCCAAGAAAAGACTGGCAGAAGCCAACCTTCGTCTGGTGGTAAGTATTGCAAAGCGGTATGTCGGACGTGGTATGCTTTTCCTTGATTTGATTCAGGAAGGAAATCTGGGACTTATTAAGGCTGTCGAAAAGTTTGATTATCGGAAAGGTTATAAATTTTCTACTTATGCAACATGGTGGATCCGCCAGGCAATTACCCGTGCTATTGCGGATCAGGCAAGAACTATCCGTATTCCAGTTCATATGGTAGAGACGATTAATAAGCTGATTCGTGTGTCTCGTCAGCTGCTTCAGGAATTAGGAAGAGAACCAAGTCCGGAAGAAATTGCAGAAGAGATGAGCATGCCGGTAGAACGTGTGCGGGAAATCTTAAAGATTTCTCAGGAGCCAGTTTCCTTAGAGACTCCAATCGGTGAAGAAGAAGACTCTCATTTAGGAGATTTTATCAAAGATGACAATGTGCCAGTTCCAGCTGATGCAGCAGCATTTACACTTCTGAAAGAACAGTTAGAAGAAGTTCTTGGAACATTAACAGAAAGAGAACAGAAAGTTCTGACTCTTCGTTTTGGATTAGAAGACGGAAGAGCTCGTACTTTAGAGGAAGTAGGAAAAGAATTTAACGTTACCCGTGAGCGTATTCGTCAGATAGAAGCAAAAGCCCTTCGTAAACTCCGCCATCCAAGTAGAAGTCGTAAGTTAAAGGATTATCTGGAGTAAAATGGTGAAACTATCCAAGCGAATGAAGGCAGTGGCGGCCATGGTGAGCCAGGGAAATGTGCTTTGTGATGTAGGAACGGATCATGGCTATATTCCTATTGCACTCATTCAGAATAAACTTATTTCTAAAGCTATCGCCATGGATATTAATCAAGGCCCTTTGGAAAGGGCAAAAGAACACATCGGTTTTTATGAACTGGGAGAGTACATAGAAACCAGGCTGTCTGACGGGGTGGCCGCTTTACGGGAAGGGGAAGCGGATACTATTGTCGTGGCAGGCATGGGAGGAGAGCTTGTAATCCATATTCTGACAGAAGGAGAAGCGGTCTGCCGCAAGGTAAAAGAGCTGATTTTACAGCCTCAGTCAGATATCTGGAAAGTACGGAGATTTTTACGGGAACATAAATACCAGATCGTAGACGAGGATATGGTGTTTGAAGAGGGGAAATATTACCCTATGATGAAGGTTGTGCCGGTGGAAAAGGATGAAATGTGGGAAAAAATCAATCCAGATGTGATTATGCCATGTGATATATATGGACCACTTCTGCTTCGGAATGGAAATCCGGTATTACGACGTTTTCTGGTGAATCAGCACCAACAGTTTGTTTCGATTTTGAAGGGATTGGAAAAGCAGGATCGAACAGAAGCAATTTTAAAAAGAATAGAAGAAGTAAAGCAGCAGCTGGCATATAATGAATCAGCATATTGTATATTGGGGGAAATGATCAATGCAGGAATATAATGTAATTTTGAAACTGCAGTCAGGAGAGGAGAAGGAAATTAAAGTTTCTGAATCCATTACGTTTCTGGAACTGGCAGAAAAATATGAAGATCCCGAAAAACCGGTGGCAATAGCCAGGTTCAACGGACATTTGCAGGAATTGAATAGAGCGATTACCACGGATGGGACTTTGGTTTATGTGCCGATGAACCATAAAGACGGAAGACGAACCTATCGCCGCAGTGTGACTTTTTTAATGCAGCATGCGGTAGAAAAAATCTGGGATAATAAAGTGCAGGTAAGAGTACTTCATTCCTTAGGACAGGGATATTACTGCGAATTTATGGAACAGGATTTCAGCTATAAGGAAGCCACCCCTGAGATGCTTTTATCTTTAAAGATTAAGATGATGGATCTGGTAGATGAGAATCTGCCGATTACTAAGGAAAATGTCCGGACAACAGAGGCAGAGGAACTTTTCCGTCGAATTGGAATGGAAGATAAGGCAAGACTTCTTCGATATAGAAGAAGTTCCCGTGTGAATTTATATGAATTAGATGGTACCGTAGATTATTTTTACGGTTATATGCTTCCATCCACAGGAATGTTACAGTATTTTGATATTGTGCCTTATGAAGAAGGATTTGTAATTCTGTTTCCATATAAGAATCCTGCAGTTGTAGAACCACTTCAGACTTCTTCTAAGTTATACCAGACTTTAGAAGAGTCCAGAGACTGGAGCCGGATGTTAGAGGTGGGAACCATTGGCTACTTAAATGACGCCATTTCCCAAGGACGTGGCCAGGAAATTATGCTGCTTCAGGAAGCATTAATGGAGCAGAAGATCGGAGATCTGGCAGCCCGTATTGCTCAGAATCCAAACAATAAATTTATTATGATCGCAGGACCATCCTCTTCTGGAAAGACCACTTTTTCCAATCGTCTGTCGATTCAGCTTATGGCAAAAGGGCTGATTCCTCATGCCATTGGTCTGGACGATTATTACGTTGATCGGGATAAATGTCCAAGAGACGAAGATGGAAAATTTGACTTTGAATGTCTGGAATCCATCGATGTAGAGCTATTCAACAAAGACATGACAGCCTTGCTGGCGGGAGAGGAAGTAGAAATTCCGGCTTTTAATTTTAAAACTGGAAGGCGAGAGTACAGAGGCAGGAAATTAAAGCTTGGGGAAGATGATGTGCTGGTTATTGAAGGGATTCATGGATTAAATGATAAATTATCCTATTCCCTTCCGGCAGACAGTAAATTCCGAATTTATATTTCTGCTCTTACCCAGTTAAATATTGATGAACATAATCCCCTTTCTACTACGGATGGCAGATTATTAAGAAGAATCGTAAGAGATGCCAGAACAAGAGGTACTACTGCTCAGGAGACCATAGCAATGTGGGATTCTGTAAGACGAGGAGAAGAGAAATACATTTTTCCATTCCAGGACGGCGCAGATGCATTCTTTAACTCCGCTTTAATCTATGAAGTGGCTGCTTTAAAGATATACGCAGAACCACTTTTATTCCAGATTCCACGGGAAAGCGAACAGTACGATGAAGCAAAGAGACTTCTGAAGTTCTTAGATTACTTCCTGCCACTTCCATCAGAGGGAATCAATAACAATTCTCTGCTGAGAGAGTTTATTGGAGGAAGCTGCTTCAACGTATAGCAACCGCGAACTGCGCGAAAGTCCTTGCATTTTTGAGTAAAATTGATATAATAAATAAGTTCAGGACGCAGGACAGGTGATCGCGGCTGCAAGTGTCGAAAGACCGCAGGTGAGGAAAGTCCGGGCTTCACAGGGCAGGATGCCGGTTAACGGCCGGTGGAGGAAACTCTAAGGAAAGTGCAACAGAAATATACCGCCAGATTTTCTGGTAAGGGTGGAATGGCAGTGTAAGAGACTACCGCCTCGCTGGTAACAGAGAGGGCACATGTAAACCCCATCTGAAGCAAGACCGAATAAAAGCGATGAAGTTGCCCGCCAGCTTTAGGTAGGTCGCTTGAGGCCATTGGCGACAATGGTCCTAGATAGATGATCACCCAACGACATAACCCGGCTTATCGTTCTGCTAATCTGAATATTGATAAAATTGCCGTTTGGATTCTCCAGACGGCAATTTTGCCATAAAGGGAAAGGATTTTTTGACCTTTAATCTAAAGGAATTCTAAAATATTTGTGAAAAGACAATAACTCTGTTGACGAGGGTATTTTTCAATAGTAAGATTTTCCTAGAAATCAGAAACGGAGTATTTTACTATGAAAGAAAAATTGCGTCAATTCATGCAGGGAAGATATGGGGCAGATGAATTATCCAGATTCAGTTCCATTGTTGTCATTGTATTACTGGTGGTCAGTCTGTTTACCCGCTGGTCTATTTTTTATTTACTGGGATTTGCCCTTATGATCTATATGTATTTTCGCATGTTTTCCAGAAATATCGCGAAAAGAAGAGCAGAGAACCAGAAATTTTTAAATTTCCGTTATCATGCAGTGGTGAAATGGAATAAGCAGAAGAATCAGTTTGCCCAGAGAAAGACCCATCGGTTTTTCAAATGCCCATCCTGTAAGCAGAAGGTACGTGTACCAAAGGGAAGAGGCAGGATCTGTATTACCTGTCCAAAATGCAGAACAGAATTTATTAAAAAATCATAAGATTCCGGAGGAACTATGTTTGGCTATATTAATGTGAACCGGAAGGAATTATCCGAAGAGAATCAATCCATATATCAGTCATACTATTGTGGCCTTTGCCAGAGTTTGAAACAACATTTTGGGGCGAAAGGTCAGGTGCTTTTGAATTATGATATGACGTTTTTGGTAGTCTTGTTGACAGGGCTCTACGAAAAGGAAAACAGACGAGAATCCTTTATCTGTGCCCTTCATCCTACGAAGAAAAGAACTGCTCTGATGAATGAGATTACAGATTATGCGGCGGCTATGAATGTACTTCTTGCCTATCATAATCTGGTAGATGACTGGAAAGATGATCATAATTATACGAAGCGTACCATGGCAGGTGTGCTTAAGAAAAGTTATGACATAGCGGCAAAGGAATATCCAAGACAGGTGAAAGCTTTAGAGGAATATCTTGAGAAACTTGAAAAATTCGAAAAAGCAGAAGAACACAATATTGATCTAGTGGCAGGTCTGACAGGAGAGATGTTAGGAGAACTATTTGCCTGGAAACAGGACGAGTGGTATGGAGAATTGAAAACCCTTGGTTTTTATATGGGAAAATTCATTTATCTGATGGATGCCTATGAAGACCTGGACAAAGACGAGAAGAAAGGTTCTTACAATCCATTAATTTATTTGAAGAAAGAAAATGGTCCAGATTTTGAGACTTTGTGCAGACTTATGATGACCTGTATGATATCTGAGTGTGCCAAGTCTTTTGAAAGACTTCCGATTCTGCTTCATGCAGATATTTTGCGTAACATTCTGTACTCCGGCGTCTGGTCCAAGTACGAATATATTCAGTTAAAGAAGAAAAAGAGGACGAAAAAATGACAGATCCATATCAGGTGCTGGGGGTGGCCCGAAATGCATCCGATGAAGAAATAAAAAAAGCATATCGTAATTTAAGCCGGAAATATCATCCGGATGCCAATGTGAATAATCCCAATAAAGCGCAGGCAGAAGAACGTTTTAAAGAAATTCAGCAGGCTTATGATCAAATCATGAAGGAGAAACAGCAGGGATATAGCTCTGGCAGTGCAGGCGGCTATCAGTATAGTGACGGTGGATTTGGTGATTTTGGTGGATTCGGCGGTTTTGGCGGAAGATATGAATACACTGGTAACCGATACAATACTGGACAGGATACACCGCTTATGCAGGCTGCTGCCAACTATATTCGGAATCACCATTATGCAGAAGCAATTAATGTCCTGAATAACATTCCGTTTGGAGAGCGTCAGGGAAAGTGGTATTATCTCAGTGCGGTAGCGAATCATGGAATCAATAACATGGCAACCGCTTTAGAGCATATTCGCAGAGCTGTGGAATTAGAACCGAGCAATATGCAGTACCGCCAGTTCCAACAGATTTTAGAGAATGGTGGCAGTTGGTACAGTAGCATGGGAAGCGGCTATGACCGCCCGTATTCCAGTTATAATGGTTTCTGCCTGAATCTGATGCTGGCACAGCTGCTTTGTACCTGTTGCTGCAGGCCGTGTTAGAAAAGGTGTAGCCTTTGAAGGGAAAAAAGATGAAGATAGAAAACCCATGATCATTCGTGGGGCAAGACAGGTAGGAAAAACATGGTTAATGAAGGAATTTGGTAGAACCTGTTATGAAAAATGTGCATATATATCTATGGATGAAAATGAAATAATGCAGAATGTCTTTGATTACATGTTTTAAAAATAAATGTATCGATTACTTAAAATATTATTATTACATCGGAGGAATGCCGGAGGCTGTAGCAACATATATCGGTACAGAAGATTTAAAGAAGGTACGAAGAGTGCAGAAAAAATTACTTGGTGCCTATGAGAATGATTTTTCAAAACATGCGCCAATAGAAATAGTAACAAGAATTAAAATGTTGTGGAATTCCATACCAACGCAGCTCGCAAAAGAAAATAAAAAATTTATATATAGACTTATTCGTGAAGGGGCAAGAGCCAGAGAATATGAGGTGGCTATCACTTGGTTGATAGATTGTGGTTTAGTGTATAAAGTAAATCGGGTGAAAAAGCCAGATTTTCCATTACGGGCATATCAGGATTTTCAGGCCTTTAAAATGTTTGTATTAGATATTGGCCTATTGGGAGCTATGTCAGGACTGACAGATCGAATGATACTACAAGGAAATAAAATGTTTGAAGAATTTAAGGGGGCTCTGACAGAACAATATGTATTTCAGCAATTACGCGTAGATCCAGACACAGATATTTTTTATTGGTCATCGGATACCGCAACAGCAGAAATTGACTTTCTGGTACAAAAAGAGGATCATATTATACCAATAGAAGTAAAGGCAGAAGAAAATCTGCAAGCAAAGAGTTTGCGTTCATTTTGTGATAAATATCAACCAGAAATCGCACTAAGAACATCTATGTCAGACTATCGCCAGCAAGAGTGGATGACAAATGTACCATTATATTGTATTGGAAAATGGAAAGTGTAAAAATAGAGCTGCTATGTTCAAGATTCTTTAAGAATTCCAGACATAGCAACTCTTTTTACTAGTTTAAATATCATCTACCAGGTCATTATTGTCATCATTTTCCAGACCATGAGCTCCAATATCCACTGTATGCATGGTTCTGCGCTTAATGCGGGCTGCTTCGGAAGCTTTTAAGAGATAGGCCTTGATTTCCTTTGCATGGCGAATATGTATCAGTTTGATCTCTGGATTGGTGATATCGCCGGTGTAACAGGTAATGGTTCCTAACTTAAAAATCCGTTCTATGAGACTGGTAGTTAATTTTACATCTTGTATTTTGTACATATAACAGTCGTCTTCTGTAGTTTTTAAAAATCCCTGGTCAATCGTAAGTAAAGATGGAGTGATGGTATATTTGGTAAAAGTCCATGGAAGTCCGAAGAAAAGAACACGTTTTCTTTCCGTAAACATTACCGCATCTTCATCATCAGTTACTGGGGTTACAACGTTTTCTTCTGCCATTTTCATATCCTCCTGGGAAAAATAAATTACATCCTGCTGCCAGGTAATGGAGCCAGGCGCAGATTATATACATTAATTACATTGTACTGGAAAAACCAAAAAAAGCAAAGGTATTTTATCTTGAATTCTGCAAATGATTAGTATATGATGTATAAGATATAAAAGTATCTATAAGATTTGATTTACAAAAATAGAAAATATGGATATACAAGGAGGAGAAAAATGCGTCATTTAATGAGTCCATTGGATTTTTCCGTAGAAGAGCTGGATCAACTTTTAGATCTGGCGAATGATATTGAAAAGAATCCGGAAAAATATGCCCATGCGTGTCAGGGCAAGAAGCTTGCTACCTGCTTTTATGAGCCAAGTACCAGAACGAGGTTGAGCTTTGAAGCAGCAATGTTAAATCTGGGTGGTTCAGTATTGGGATTTCATAGTGCGGATTCCTCTTCCGCAGCAAAAGGAGAGAGTGTTTCAGATACCATCCGTGTAATTTCATGCTATGCAGATATCTGTGCTATGCGCCATCCAAAGGAAGGTGCAGCGCTGGTAGCCTCCGAGAAATCTACCATTCCAGTTATCAATGCAGGAGACGGGGGACATCAACATCCAACGCAGACTTTAACAGATCTTTTGACCATTCGTTCTTTGAAGGGGAGACTGGATAGTATTACCATCGGACTTTGTGGAGATTTGAAATTCGGAAGAACCGTACACTCTCTGATCAATGCATTGATTCGCTATGAAAATGTAAAATTCGTCTTGATTTCACCAGAAGAGTTAAAAATTCCTGATTATATAAGAGATGATGTATTAAAAGCCAATCATATCCAATTTGAGGAAGTAGAGCGTCTGGAAGATGCCATGGAACAGCTGGACGTGCTTTATATGACCAGAGTGCAGAGAGAGCGTTTCTTTAACGAAGAAGATTATGTACGTCTCAAAGATTTCTATGTTCTTACCAAGGCAAAAATGGAACTGGCAAAAGAAGATATGCTGGTGCTTCATCCTCTGCCTCGTGTGAATGAGATTGCAGTAGAAGTGGATGATGATCCAAGAGCTGCTTATTTTAAACAGGCACAGTATGGGGTCTATGTGCGAATGGCACTGATCCTGACGCTACTTGGAATTCAGGTGTAGAAAGGAGTCGCTATGTTAAATATTAGTGGAATTCATGAAGGTTTTGTCTTAGACCATATCAAAGCAGGAATGAGTATGCAGATCTATCATGATCTGAAATTAGACAAGCTGGACTGCACAGTTGCCATTATTAAGAATGCAAAAAGCAATAAAATGGGCAAAAAGGACATTATCAAAGTGGAATGTCCAATTGAGTCATTAGATTTGGATATTTTAGGTTTTATTGATCATAATATCACAGTGAATGTGATTCAGGGAGATAAGATTGTAGATAAGAAGATTTTAACTTTGCCGTCACAGATCAAAAATGTGATTCGCTGTAAGAATCCGAGATGTATCACTTCCATCGAACAGGAATTGGATCAGATTTTTGTATTGACCGATCCGGAAAAGGAAGTATATCGCTGCAAATATTGCGAAGAGAAATATGTCAATCCAAAGAAGAAAAAAAATTAATACAAAAGCAGCATTAGCTTGCTCTATAGAAGATACCCACAGAAAGCGGGCCACAGGATAAGAGGAGAGACTCCTTTTATCACTGTGGCTTTTTTAGACTTTTTTCTGTGGTGCCTTGCTTACAAAGAAGCCGTTCGAAAGCAAGGCCTGCCAGTGCCCAGTATGGAAAATAATCCAGCCGGACAAGCCCCTTGATATTATATTTGGAGCCGGAGTAATCCCAGGGACATATATGGAATTTTTTAAGAAAGCTGCCACTGATAAATTCACCGGTCATAATACCAATAGAATACAAGGCACCTCTTACCAGAGTGGGCCATTTTTTAATTTTCGGATAGATTTTTCCGATGCAGGAAGCCATTCCATAGATGGGAAACATCCAGATGGAAGTGGTTCCTTTTAGACGCATATCCCCAGGTCTCATATTGCCCAATGATGTAAAAAGAATTTCCATGCACCAGCCAATCAGACCGCACATTACAAAATTTTTTCGATTCATGTTATACCTCACCCTTCCTATTATTTCCCATTAGAGAATGAAGATATACAGGGATTTTAGAATTTAGAAAGGTTTTGCAAAAGCTTGTCAAAATCCCCTTTTTGGAATATAATAAGACGATACTATGTTTAAAAATGGAGGGGTGGATCCTTGGCAGCTTACGCCAACATCATTGTTGATATATCACTTGAAAAATTGGATAAGACCTTCCAGTACAGGATTCCGAAAGAATTAGAGGAGCAAATTACAGAAGGTGTGCAGGTACGAATTCCTTTTGGAAAAAGAACTCTGACTGGTTATGTCATGGAATGTACGGATACACCAGAATATGATGTGACAAAGATTCGCCCAATCATAGGGATTGAGAAAGGCAGTGTTGCCATTGAATCCCAGTTGATTGCACTGGCAGGATGGATGAAGAGAAATTATGGTTCCACCATGAACCAGGCGTTAAAGACCGTTCTTCCAGTGAAACAGAAGGTAAAACAGATCGAAAGAAAACGTCTGATTTTACTATTGAATATAGAAGACGCCTATCGGAAACTGGCACTTTTTGAACAGAAGCACTACACAGCCAAAGCAAGATTGTTAGGTGCACTGATAGAAACCAGAGAACTGGATCAGCAGCTGGTGGTGCAGAAATTAAACATTTCCACCTCCACGATAAAAAGCCTGGAAAAAGATCAGATTATCAGAATAGAGACAGATGCCCAGTACCGAAATCCGGTCAGTCATTTATCAAAGAAAGAATATACTCTTTCTTTGAATTCGGCTCAGCAGAGTGTGGTGGACACAGTAGATTCCGATATGGAGCAGGGAATTTCTAAGACTTATCTTTTAAAAGGAGTAACGGGCAGTGGTAAGACAGAAGTCTATATGGAACTGATTGGCCGGACAATTGCCAGGGGAAAGCAGGCAATTGTACTAATCCCAGAGATTTCTTTGACCTTTCAGACCGTTATGCGGTTCTATCAGAGATTTGGAGATCGGGTATCTATCATGAATTCCAGATTGTCCCAGGGAGAACGTTATGATCAGTATCTTCGGGCTGCAAATGGGGATATTGATATTATGATAGGTCCGAGATCTGCGCTGTTTGCTCCCTTTCAGAATTTGGGAATCATTATTATGGATGAAGAACATGAAAGCTCCTATAAGAGTGAAACAGCTCCAAGATATCATGCCAGAGAGACTGCCATTGAACGGGCGGCCATGAATCGGGCAACGGTACTTCTTGGTTCCGCTACTCCATCTATAGAAAGCTATTATCAGGCGCAAATAGGGAATTACACATTACTGGAATTAAAGGAACGGGTCAAAAGCCAGCCTTTACCAGAATGTGAAATCATAGATCTTCGTCAGGAATTAAAAGGGGGCAATCGCTCCATTTTAAGTATGCATCTGCAGGAACTGATGGAGGAGAAATTAGAAAAGAAGCAGCAGATCATGCTGTTTTTGAATCGTCGTGGTGTCAGTGGAATCATGTCTTGTCGTTCCTGTGGACATGTAGTAAAATGCCCTCATTGTGAGGTGTCTTTAAGTATGCATAACCACGGGAAAATGGTATGCCATTACTGTGGATATGAAGAAGCAGTTCCAAAGGTATGTCCTTCCTGTGGATCTAAATATATCAGCGGGTTCAAAGCTGGAACCCAGAAAATTGAAGAACTGGTAAAACTCCGTTTCCCAGAGGCAAGAGTCCTTCGAATGGACTATGATACTACGAGAACCAAGGATTCTTATGAAAATATTTTGCAGGCTTTTGCCAATCAGCAGGCAGACATTTTAATTGGAACCCAGATGATCGTAAAAGGCCACGATTTCCCAAATGTAACTCTGGTTGGAATCTTAGCGGCGGATATGTCCTTACATGTTAATGATTATCACGGTGCCGAGAGGACTTTCCAATTGGTCACACAGGCTGCAGGAAGAGCCGGCAGAGGGGAGTTAAAAGGGCAGGTAGTGATCCAGACCTATAGTCCAGAGCATTTTGCTATTTTAACGGCAAAAGATCAGAATTATGAAGCATTTTATGAGCAGGAAATTGTATACCGTCAGATGCTTCACTATCCACCGGCATGGAATTTAATGGTCATTCTTGCATCCAGTAAGCAGGAAGAAGAGCTTACATATGCCTGTCACATGATTTCAAAAGAGATAGGAAGACGGCTGGAAATCGGAAAAGTTCCAGTTCAGATGATTGGTCCGGCAGATGCTCAGATTGCTAAAATCAGTGACGTATACCGAAAGGTCATTTATTTGAAAACAAAAGATTATCAGACACTGGTGCAGATCAAGGACTGGTCGGAACGATTCATAAAAGATAAGAAAGCATTTTATAATGTTTCCATACAATTTGATTTTAACCCAATGAGTGGATTTTAAGGAGGAAAATATGGCACTTAGACAAATTCGTATTCAGGGAGATCCAGTACTGGAGAAATCCTGTAGAGTAATTAATGAAATGACACCAAAGTTACAGACATTGATCGACGATATGTTTGAAACTATGTATGAAGCCAATGGTGTTGGACTTGCAGCACCACAGGTGGGTATTTTAAAAAGAATCGTAGTTATTGATATCGGAGACGGTCCTCTCTGCATGATCAACCCTGAGATTGTAGAAGCTTCCGGGGAACAGACTGGAGATGAAGGCTGTTTAAGTCTTCCTGGAAAAGCAGGCCAGGTTACCAGACCAAACTTTGTAAAGGCTCGTTTCTTTGATGAAGAAATGAATGAATGTGAGATCGAAGGAACGGAACTTTTGGCACGTTGTATCTGTCATGAACTTGATCATCTGGATGGACATATGTACACTGAAAAAGTAGAGGGACAGCTTCATGATGTAAACTACGAAGAAGAGGATTAAGACCATGAGAGTGATTTTTATGGGAACACCGGATTTTGCGGTGGGAACATTAGAAGAGATTATAAAAGCGGGACATGAAGTGGTGCTGACAGTGACTCAGCCAGACAAACCAAAGGGCAGAGGAAATGCTGTGCAGTTCACACCAGTAAAAGAGTGCGCCCTTGCCCATGATATTCCGGTATTTACTCCGAAAAAAATCAGAGAGCCGGAAAATATTGAATATCTCCGGAAATTCCAGCCGGATATTATTATTGTAGCAGCTTTTGGACAGATCCTTTCCAAAACAATCTTAGATATGCCAAAATATGGCTGTGTAAATGTTCATGCATCCCTTCTTCCAAAATACAGGGGAGCAGCACCAATTCAATGGGCAGTGATTAATGGGGATGAAGTGTCAGGCGTTACAATCATGCGTATGAATGAAGGTATAGATACAGGCGATATGATTGCCAAAAGAGAGCTACGTCTGGCAGAAGACGAGACCGGAGGCAGTTTATTTGATAAGCTGGCAGATCTGGGAGCAAAGCTTTGCGTAGAGACCATGGAAATGATTGAAAAGGGAACAGCTGTTTATACTCCTCAGAACTCAGAAGCAGCAACCCATACGTCCATGATCCGCAAAGAAATGGGAGATATTTCCTGGAATCGAAGTGCGATGGAAATTGAACGTCTGATTCGAGGATTAAATCCGTGGCCAAGTGCGTATACTCATTTAGATGGGAAGACTTTCAAAATCTGGAAAGCAGAAATTGTTTCGGAAGGAACAGAATACAATCCGGGCTGTATTGTAAAAGTTGGAAAGAATGAACTTTTGGTACAGACAGGTGAGGGAATTTTAAGTTTACAGGAAGTTCAGTTAGAAGGAAAGAAGAGAATGGATATTGGCTCCTTTTTGCGGGGATATCCGGTCAAAGAAGGGAATTTCTTTCACGCGTAATTAACAAACTGCTATAAGAGCGTTTGTCAGGCAAAGGAGGGAAAATATGCCTTTTTATTTTGATACCACTTATTTTCTGGTAATTATCGGTGCAATTATTTGTATGATTGCTTCCGCCAGAGTAAAATCCACATTTCAGAAATATTCTTCTTACAGAAGTTATAGTGGAATGACTGGAGCCCAGGCAGCAGATCGAATCCTTAAAAATGCCGGAATTTATGATGTACAGATCCGCCATATCCCGGGGAATCTGAACGATCACTATGATCCTCGGAATAAGACCTTAAGTTTATCGGATTCGGTCTATAATTCCACATCTGTAGCAGCTATTGGAGTAGCGGCTCATGAATGCGGTCACGCCATACAGCATGCTACGAAGTATGTGCCGCTTAGTTTAAGAAGTGCTTTTGTACCAATTGCCAATATAGGTTCTACATTGGCATGGCCAGTGATTTTAATTGGATTATTTATTAATAGCAGCTCTTCAGCAACCATCATTAATATTGGTATTTTTCTATTTTCTTTTGCTGTGATTTTTCAGCTTATTACGCTTCCGGTGGAATTCAATGCCTCCAGCAGAGCATTGGTAAAACTGAAAGAAACAGGAATTCTGCAGGCAAACGAAGTAGGAAATGCCAGAAAAGTGCTTTCTGCAGCAGCCCTTACCTATGTGGCAAGTGCAGCAGCGGCAATTTTACAGCTTTTAAGAATAGTGTTACTTTTCGGAGGAAGAAGACGGGATGACTGATTCAGTAAGCGTCAGAGAACTGGCACTGGAAATATTAATAGAAGTAAATGAACATGGACAGTATTCTCATCTGATACTTCGTGATGTACTGGATAAATATCAGTTTCTGGAGAAGCAGGAAAGGGCATTTTTGACCAGACTGGTAGAAGGAACCTTAGAGCGGCAGATTGAGCTGGATTATATACTGGATTCTTTTTCCAAGGTAAAAGTACGGAAAATGAAACCATTAATCCGGAATCTTTTAAGAATGAGTGTATATCAGCTGAAATATATGGATAAAGTGCCGGATTCTGCAGTTTGCAATGAAGCAGTAAAATTGGCTGGAAAAAGAGGATTCCGCCAGCTTTCCGGTTTTGTAAATGGTGTTTTGCGAAATATTGCAAGAAATAAAACAACAATTTCTTATCCAAAGGATGTGGCAGAGAATTACAGTATCCGTTATTCCATTCCGAAATGGATGGTAGAAATGTGGATGAAGGATTATGGAGAAGAAAAGACCAAAGCCATTCTGGAGGGATTTTTCAAGGAGAAATCCCTGTGGATTAGGACGAATCTCACTGTAATTTCTCCAGAAGAATTATATCAGACACTTCTGGCAGAAGGGGTAACAGTAGAAAAGTCTAAGACCTTGAACTACGCCTTCGCTATATCCGGATTTGATTATCTTGCTGGTTTAGAGAGTTTCCAGAAGGGACTTTTCTATGTGCAGGATATCAGCTCTATGATGGTAGCAGAGACCGCATCTCCGAAAGAAGGAGATTATGTTATTGATGTCTGCGCAGCGCCAGGGGGAAAAAGTACCCATATTGCAGAAAAGTTAAATGGCAGTGGTATGGTGGAAGCCAGAGATCTGACAGATTATAAGGTTTCTTTGATTGAAGAAAATATCGAAAGACATGGTCTTTCCAATATTAAGGCGGTCCGCATGGATGCGACGAAAAAAGATGAAGAATCTGTGGGAAAAGCGGATATTTTAGTATGTGATCTGCCTTGCTCCGGGCTGGGAGTAATGGGAAAGAAGACAGACATCCGTTATAAGATGACCCCAGAGAAGCAAAAGGATCTGGTGGAATTACAGAGGGAGATTCTTTCTACTGTAGAAAGCTATTTAAAACCTCAGGGAACTCTCGTATACAGTACCTGCACCATTCATAAGCAGGAGAATGAAGAGAATGTGAAGTGGTTTTTAGAGAAATACCCACAGTTTTCTCTTATTTCAATGGAACAGATGCTTCCGGGAGAGGCTTCTGCAGACGGATTTTTTATTGCGAAACTTTTAAAAAATAAGGAGTGCTAATGCAGGATAAAACAGATATTAAATCTTTTAATTATAAAGAACTGCAGGAATTTGTGGCAGAACTGGGGGAGAAATCCTTTCGTGCAAAACAGATTTATGAATGGCTTCATGTGAAGCAGGTGGAAAGTTTTTCAGAAATGACGAATCTTTCCAAGGCTTTTCAGCAGAAGCTGGAAGAAACTTGCTATTTAACGGTTCTGTCCAAAGAAGAAGTGCAGATATCCAAGATTGATGGTACCAGAAAATACCTGTTCGCATTGGAGGATGGCAATGTCATCGAAAGCGTATTGATGAAATACAAACATGGCAATTCCGTGTGTATCTCATCTCAGGTGGGCTGTCGCATGGGATGTAAATTTTGTGCCTCTACCTTAGATGGATTGGTAAGGGGACTTACGCCGGCAGAAATGATTGATCAGATCTACCGGATTGGGAAAGATATCGGTGAAAGAATTTCCAACGTGGTAGTCATGGGAACAGGAGAACCTATGGATAACTTTGACAATCTGCTCCGGTTCATTGAACTTCTTACCGATGAACATGGCTTACATATTAGTCAGAGAAATCTTACGGTCTCCACCTGTGGAATCGTACCAAAGATCCGGGAACTGGCAGAGAAAAAGCTTGCCATTACATTGGCACTTTCTCTTCACGCTTCCAGTCAGGAAAAACGCTTAAAACTCATGCCAGTTGCCAATAAATATGAAATTCATGAGGTCTTAGATGCCTGTCGGTATTATTTTGACCAGACAGGAAGAAGAGTGACTTTTGAATACAGTCTGGTGGGTGGCGTCAATGATACAGATGAGGATGCAAGAGCATTAGGACAGTTGATTGGGGATATGAATTGTCATGTAAATTTGATTCCTGTGAACCCCATTAAAGAACGGAATTTTGTGCAGTCAAATGCTTCTGTAATAGCAGCATTCAAAAATAAACTTGAAAAAAACGGAATTAATGTTACTATAAGAAGAGAAATGGGCCGCGATATTGACGGGGCCTGTGGACAGCTTCGCAAAAGATATATAGAAAGGACTTAAGACAGATGAAAACCTTTTCCATGACGGATGCTGGTATCTCCAGGGAAATGAATCAGGATTATTTCTTCGCTTCCGATACTGCCGTTGGAAATCTCCCAAATCTTTATATTGTTGCAGATGGCATGGGTGGTCACAAAGCTGGTGAGTATGCGTCAAGGTACACAATCGAGCGTATTGTGGCATCTGTTGCAAGGAATAATGGAGATGAACCAGTTGCGGTGCTTCGGGCGGCCATAGATAAGGCAAATGAACTGCTGATTATGGAAGCAAGAGAAGATGAATCCAAATATGGTATGGGAACAACAGCGGTTGCCGCCACTATTATTGGAAATAAAATGATCGTAGCCAATGTTGGAGACAGCCGGTTATATGTAATCGGAAATGGAATCCGACAGATTACCAGAGACCACTCTCTTGTGGAAGAAATGGTGCGCATGGGAGGAATGGATGCGGATCAGGCAAAAGAACACCCAGATAAAAATATTATAACAAGAGCAATCGGAGCCTCCGAGTCGGTGGAACCAGATTTCTTTGAAGTGGAACTGGAGAAGAACGATTTAGTTCTTCTGTGTTCAGACGGACTTACCAATATGGTAGATGATAAGGAAATCGGACAGATTTTACTGGACCAGACAAGTCTGGAATCCCAGGTCATCACATTGATCAATACGGCCAATCGAAACGGTGGCCGGGATAATATAACTGTAATTATAATTAGACCATTTTCGGATGAGGTGAAAGCATGTTAACAGTTGGAATGTATTTAGCAGATCGCTATGAAATCGTAGGAAAGATCGGTACAGGCGGAATGTCTGATGTATATAAGGCAAAAGACCATGTATTAAGCCGCTTTGTAGCAATAAAAGTATTGAAGCAGGAATTTTCAGATGACAGGAATTTTGTGACAAAATTCCGTACAGAGGCTCAGTCAGCAGCAGGACTTGAGCATCCAAATATCGTAAACATCTATGATGTAGGAAGTGAAGAGGGTCTTCACTATATTGTTATGGAACATGTAGAAGGCATCACTTTAAAGACTTATATTGAGAAAAAGGGACAGCTGACATTTAAAGAAGCCATCAGTATTGCAATTCAGGTGGCAAGAGGAATTGAGGCTGCCCATAACAAACATCTGATACATAGAGATATTAAGCCACAGAACATTATTATCTCTACAGAAGGAAAAGTAAAAGTAACAGACTTTGGTATTGCAAGAGCAGCTTCTGCTAATACCATTAGTTCCGATGTGATGGGATCTGTACATTATGCTTCTCCAGAGCAGGCCAGAAATGGTTTTGTAGATGGAAGAAGTGATATTTATTCTCTGGGTATTGTAATGTATGAAATGGTAACCGGACGTGTGCCATTTGACGGAGATACCACCGTGGCGGTTGCCATTCAGCATCTGCAGGAAGAAATGGAAAATCCTACCGCATATGCCCAGGATCTTCCTGTGAGTATGGAGAAGATTATTTTAAAATGTACCCAGAAGAATCCAGATCGCAGATATCAGACCATTGTGGAATTATTAAATGATTTAAGAAAAGCGCTGATTTCTCCAGATGAGGATTTTGTTGTAATTGCACCATTGGTAAATAACGGAAAGACAAAAGTTATCAGCCAGGAAGAGCTGAATCAGATCAAAGAGCAAAGAGCAGTAGTACCACCGGCATCAGACATGAATATGGATGATGAAGAGATAGAAGATTCAGAAGAAGATTTAGAAGAAGATATAGAAGATGATGAAGAAGAGGAATCTTTTAATCCGAAATTAGATAAGGCAATGACCATTATGAGTATTGTTGCTCTTATCATTATTGTCATTTTCAGTGTTTATTTGGTAGGAAGTATCATGGGATTATTCTCTTCCGGAAAGAAGCCGGACAGTACTGAGAGGCAGACTGTAACTGAGAGCGTATTGGAAACAGAAAGTGATTCTGAAACAGAAACAGACTCTGATACAGAAGATGCAGAGCCGGTAGAGATGATCAAGATTACAGGCATGTCTGTAGAAGAGGCAGAAGAAGCTTTAGAAGAGCTTGGAATCCAGATGGAAATCGTAGAAGAAAGAGAATCGGATGAAGAACCTGGAACCATTTTAGAGCAGAGCATCAAAAAAGGAACTATGGTAGAGCCGGAAAGTACAGTAGAAGTTGTAGTGGCAAAGGATGCAGAGGCAGAAACTGTTACTATGCCAAAACTGGTAGATGAAACAGAAGCTTCTGCCATTTCTAAATTAGACTCTTTGAACTTAAAATACAAGAAAGAATATCAGTATAACTCTGAAATTGCAGCAGGAAAGGTTATTTCCCAGAGCATTGCAGGAGGAACCTCTGTAGAAGTAGAAACTACGGTTACTCTTGTGATCAGCCAGGGAGCGGAATCAATCAAGGTTCCAGGCGTTGTTGGAGAATCTAAGGACAACGCAGTGAAGAAACTGGAAAATGCAGGGCTTGTAGTTACTGTTGAGGAAGCATATGATGAT
>JBGVLD010000100.1:0-6495 GCA_045124075.1 Agathobacter sp. | reverse complement strand
TATGCAGAACAAATTATTTTTAAAAGCAGCAGATGTATGTGAACTTTTGGAGGTATCTACAACCTCTGCTTATGAGATCATTGCAAATTTGAACAGCGAACTGGAGAAGAAAGGGTATCTGGTTCTTAAAGGCAAGGTTCCAACCAAGTATTTCGTGGAACGTTTTTACGGGATTGAGGATGTCTGCCAGATCCCACAGGAGAAGGGAGTGGAATGGTTCCATGCGTAAAAGAAAGATGTATGTCAGTGGAAGACGTAGCGGAAGGATTAGATATCTCGGTTTCTTTTGCTTACAACTGAGCCACTATAGGAAGAATGGAAGGAGAAGGTGATATACGCATATTGGAAGCGCGGCAATACCGAAAATTATAAATTCAGCTGGATCAAAAAGTATGGGATGTATCGAAACCAAAACCGAAGTGTATCTGAGAATTACGGCGATCTGTGGGGAGTAATTGCAGAAAAAGAGGGAAAGGCGTATAATGCAAGAATATAATGTCTTCACAGTGTAAAATAGAGGAGTGAACAATTATGCAGAGAATACTGATTGTAGAGGATGATACAAATATCAACAATCTGCTTCGAGAAGCACTATCCAAAGCAGGATATTCTTGCGAACAGGCATTTTCCGGAACAGAGGCAAAGTTGCTTTTAAATATGCCGGAACATAACTATGCACTGGTGTTACTGGATCTAATGCTTCCAGGAATCACAGGAGAAGAGGTTCTATCAGAGATACGAAAGAAAGGTAAACTTCCAGTTATTGTGCTGACCGCAAAAGATGGATTGGACGAAAAAGTACAGATTTTAACCAATGGAGCTGATGATTATATAACGAAACCATTTGAAATCAGAGAAGTGCTGGCGAGAATTCAGGTACAGCTCCGTCATACAGAAGAAAAGGAAACAGAAGAAGAGCATAATCTTTCGTTTAGAAAAATGGTATTGAACAGAGATACTTTTCAGGTCAAAATTGATGGAAAAATACTTCCTAAGATAACAAAACAGGAGTTTGCGATTTTAGAATTACTGCTCAGGAATCCGAAGCAGGTTTTCAGTAAAGAGGACATCTTTGAATATGCATGGGACGAACCCTATATGGGCGAAACAAAGACTCTGGATGTACATATAAGCAATATTCGTAAAAAGATCAAAACAGTTACATCTGAGGAATACATTGAAACAGTCTGGGGAATTGGTTATCGTCTTCATGTATAATCTTTACTCTTTTTTTACTATTAATTTGCGTTTGATTAGGATTATTCCTTTATGATAAATGCAGATAAGAAAAAAGGAGATGAAAAACTTGAGTGAAATGTTATTGGAAACAAGAAATTTAACCAAGCAGTATGGACACCATAAGGCTGTAGATGGTGTCGATATGCATATTAAAAAAGGCGCTATTTATGGATTTATCGGTCGGAATGGGGCTGGGAAGACAACTTGCCTAAAGATGATCAGTGGACTTTCAAAGCCGACTTGTGGAGAAATCGAGATGTTCGGATACAAGGGAAAGGATCTGCAAAATGTTCGATCCCGGGTAGGATGTCTGATTGAGGCACCGGGGCTTTATGGAAATATGACCGCATATAAAAATTTGAATATTAAGTGTAAGTTGTTTGGAATAAAGAAGATAGGTTATATTGAAGAAATATTGAGAATTGTCGGTCTGGAAGATGTGGGGAAGAAAAAAACAAAGCATTTTTCCCTTGGAATGAAACAGAGGCTGGGAATAGGTCTTGCATTGGTTGGAGAACCAGATTTGTTAGTCCTTGACGAACCGATTAATGGCTTGGATCCACAGGGTATTGCAGAAATCCGTGATACGATACAGAGACTTCGGAAAGAACGGAATATGACAATATGCATTTCCAGTCATATTCTGGAGGAATTATCTAAGATTGCTACAGATTATGGAATTATTCATAATGGAAGTCTGCTACAGGAAATTACAAGAGAAGAATTAATGAGGAGATGCAGTGAACGTATGGAGTTGACACTAGATTATCCGAAACAGGCGATTCCTGTGCTGGATTCTATGGGATTTACCAACTATCAGGTAACAGATAAAGAACATATTCATATTTTTGAACGTTTGAATGAAAGTGCAGCTTTGAATATGGAACTTGCAAAGGCGGGAATTCTGGTAAAAGGGATTTCCATTACCAGTGAAGAACTGGAAACTTATTTTCTGAATCTAACGGGAGGTGCAGACCATGCTTAATATAATAAAAATGGATTTATACCGGATGTTCCGAACCAAAAGTATGTATGTAATCTGGATTGTATTGGCAGCGGCATTATTGATTACAACATCTTTATGCAAGACAGATTATGATCTTTTGAATGAAGAGGATGCCCTGCAGCAGGAGCAGATTGCTGAATCAACTTCGGATAATATTAATGTGGGAATAATGGTAACACTGCCTACGGAGCCGGGAGAAAAGGTAACGGTATATGACATCTTCTTTGCAAATTCCCAAGGGAAATTTTATGCACTGTTTTTGGTGATTTTTGCTGTTCTGTTTTCAACAGCGGATATCAGCAGCGGCTATATTAAAAATATTGGTGGTCAGGTTAGAAACAGGGGATCTCTGATTTTTTCCAGGTCAATTGCCTTAGCTGTCTTTACGGTACTGACAATGGCAGCGGCATTCTTATTCCAGGCAGCGGCGAACTGTATTGTTTTCGGGGAATTGGAATGGGGAAATACAAAGGCGATTTTATCTTATTTTGTGACTGAGCTGGCTCTTCATTATGCACTTGTGCTGATTTGTATGGCGATTGCAATTATTTTGAAAAATAATGTAATCAGCATGGTCATTGCTGTCTGTCTTACCATGAATGTAATGACCATTGTGTATGGAGTGGTCAATAGTGCTATTCAAAAAATAGGAATTCAGAATTTCCAGATTTATAAGTATACGATAACTGGGAAATTATCACTGCTTCCTATGAATCCAAGTGGAAATGAGTGCCTGGCAGCATTTGGTGTAGCAATGGTGTTCATTGTTATAATGATATCTGCAAGCAGTGTTGTTTTTCAAAAGAGGGATATTTAACGGATGTATATTGTAACTGGGATATTAGCAGGAATTATTATCTTACAATTTATTATTATGTGGAAATACCAGCGGCAGGTGAAAGACATCTGCCGCCAATTGGCGTTTTTGATGAAACATGACAGTAACATGTTGATTAATCGTGAATTTGATATGGGTGGAATAGGAACGCTTTCAGACAGGTTGAATGAACTTCTGGAACTGCGGAGAAAAGAGAAGCAGCATTATCAAGAGAAAGAAGCTCTGATTGCGGACACTTATACAAATCTTTCTCATGATATTCGGACACCACTGACATCTTTGGACGGATATTTCCAGCTTATGGAAGAATGTGAAAATGTAGAGGATCAGAAACGTTATTTAAGCATTATCCACGAAAGAATTCATAGTCTGAATGAAATGCTGGAAGAACTTTTTACATTTACAAAGTTAAAAAACGAATCTTACAGTTTGGAACTGACGTCTTGCTGTATGAACCGGATTTTGAAAGAAACTGTTTTTTCATACTATGATGACTGGGTAAGAATGGAAATTCAGCCGGATATTCAGATTACGGAAGAACAGTTGTATATACATGGAAACAGGCAAGGGCTTCGCCGTGTTATCCAGAATGCGATAAAAAACGGGCTGGATCATGGAGAAAAGAAGATTAGCATTGTGTTGGAACGTAATCAAAATCAGGCAGTGCTTAGAATCAGCAATCAGGTTACACATCCAGAACAGATTAATATAAATCATGTATTTGAGCGATTTTACAAAGCAGATGCTGCCAGAAGTAAAACATCTACTGGATTGGGACTATCTATTGCAAGGGAGCTGGTAAGTCGGATGAATGGAGAGATTGGAGCAAAGATAGAGAAAGAAGAATTTATTGTTGAAATGAGATTTCCACTTGTGGCAGACGAAATGGGAAATAACCTTTTAGCTGTTACTGTCAAGTAATTGTTGGCACTATTTTCATACAGATTATTCAGATTGATATGGTATCTGTCACACAAACAGTGAGCCTTTACTTCTTTTGAGGTACAGGTGGCATCCTTGTATAAGAATTTGGAGCTATCCTTAAAGGATGAGCCTTTGTTCAATTTGTTTTTAATGTATATTCGGTCTTCAAAAATAAGATATTTCATATCACTTTTGGGTGCAAGAGAAAATATCAAGTGTATAAGAGTAAATGCTACGTTGATGATTTAGAGGACTTCCAACTGGCAGAAGAAAAACAGTTTAAATTTGCTACATTGTCAGCAGATATCAATATCCCTGTTCCAGTAGATGGGGATAAATTCTTTAATAAGCATATATATGCTGCGGATTATCAAAAACTCTCCAATTATGGGGATAAAGGACATGTGGCCTTTAATAATAGGAATGATGTTCAATTTGCAGTTGATGAAGGAACTGATGTCCATTGACTTAAAGACGATAGGGCAGAAATATGAGGTTCCTGTGTACTATATTCTTGGCGAAAATGATCAACAAACACCTATAGAGATCAGCATGCGGTATTTTAATGAAATAGTGGCGCAGGAGAAAGAATTGTATCTTATTGAAGAAGCCGGTCATATCACGATGTTAGATAATATAGTAGATTATCGCAAGGCATTATGTGATATAATCAAAAAGGTTGCGAGTAAATAGTACTCGCAATTTTTTCCTTTTCTTGACAGCTAATTCTAATTAGTCTATAATTAAGCTAATTAGAATTAGCCTGAAGGGAAAAGAATATGAATACAAAAAAACGAATTTTAGATGCTGCGCTCACATTATTTGCAGAGAAAGGTTATGGCAATGTTTATGTGGGTGAGATTGCAGAAGCAGTGGGAATTAAAGCGCCGTCGCTCTATAAGCATTACAAAAGTAAACAGGATATTTTTAATGCGATACTGGAAGAAATGAAAGAAAATTATGAAACACAAGCGAGGATCCTTGGCATGAATGGAGAAGACGCGTTTGCTGATACGGATTTCTTTGAGAACATTTCAGAAGATGGTCTGGTGAAAGCGGGACTTCATTTGTTTTCTTATTTTTTGCATGATAAGTACGTGAGCCGATTTCGCAAGATGCTGACCATAGAACAGTTTCATGCTTCTGAGTTGACCAAACTCTTTACAAAACAATATGTAGAGGGTCCGCTCGCTTACCAGACAATGTTATTTCAAATGTTATGCGGGAGAGGCAGTTTGAGGAAGGAGGAGCCGGAAGTAATGGCGTTGCAATTTTATGCCCCGATTTATTTATTGCTGACGATGTGTGATAGAGAACCTGCCAGAGAAGAAGAGGCAATGGCATATTTAGAACGGCATATTCGCCAATTTCAAAGGATTTATCAGTCAGCTAAGGAGGAGTCGAAATGAAGATCGTTATGATACACGGACAAAATCATCAGGGGAGTTCCTGCCATATTGGAAGGCTGATTGCTGAGCAGATAGAAGTGGAAAAAGAGATAACAGAATTTTTCCTTCCAAGGGATTTGAATCATTTTTGCATGGGGTGCTACCAATGCATCGAAGGAGATGAAAAATGTCCCTTTTATGAAGAAAAGCAGACTATCATGGAGGCGGTGGAGAAGGCGGATATTCTTATTTTTACCACGCCGACCTATTGCCTGAGGGCATCTGCACCGATGAAAGCCTTTATTGATCTGACATTTACCTATTGGATGTCCCATAGACCAAGAAAGAGCATGTTCTCCAAAAGGGCTGTAGTGGTTTCAACAGCGGCAGGTTCCGGGGCAAAAAAAGCAACGAAGGACATTGCAACCGCACTTTTCTATTGGGGTGTTCCGGACATCACGTCATATGGAAAGGCACTCCAGGCTATGAGTTGGGAACAGGTAAGCGACAAGAAGAAAGATAGACTGAAGAAAGATACGGCAAAAATTGCAAGAAGAATTTCAAACCATAAAAAGCCTCATGTTGGATTCAAAACCCGTTTTATTTTTAAAATCATGGGAATGATGCAAAATGGCGGTATGGGATCCTCACCAATGGAAAAGGAATACTGGGAGAATAATGGTTGGCTTGGGAACAAACGGCCGTGGAGGAGAGGTAACAACCACAGATTGGAGGCGTAATTGAAAATCTGGATGATTTATATAAGAAAGTAGATTTAAAAGGGGCTATCGGTTAATAGACAGCCCCAGATCCATATGTAGCTTAGCAGATATGGATCTGGGGAGCATTCCACCATTCTCCCCATTCTCCTTGTAACTTATCAACCATATCAGTTCATTATAAAAATCTTAGATTTTTGTCTTGACAACTGAGCCACTATACAGGAAGCAGTTAGAGTCTGTGACTAAAAAATGGTCAGAGCAGTACCCAAGCGCCATGAATCGCTGGCATGAGAATTGGGATGCGATATCCCCAATCTTTAAGTTTTCCAAGGACGTCCGTACCGCATTTTACACTACGAACGCCATTGAATCACTGAA
>JBGVLD010000099.1:0-3395 GCA_045124075.1 Agathobacter sp. | reverse complement strand
TTACTCCTCCGGTCCTCTTCGGACCATATCCCTTAGAAAGGTATTTTTTATATCTATGTACACATACAATCGATGGTATCTCTATAATCAACGCCGCGTGGTTTAAGCCACTCTCTGTGGCTCACACAGGCCATTTTGCCTATCGCTATACATAATCCACGCCTCTTTTGTTTTACACAAAACGATTAATTTCCTTGTCAACTGAACAACATCATCTGTCTCTCATGTTTACCTTAAACCGCTCCATCTTTCTTAACCACAGCCAAAACCGTCTTAAACAGAATTTTAATATCCAATCCCAGACTCCAATCCATAATGTACTGTGTATCCAGATTTACCACTTCTTCAAAATCCGTGATGCCGCTTCGTCCACTCACCTGCCATAAGCCAGTAATTCCCGGTTTTATAGCCAGTCGTGCACGATGGTGAAGCTGATATTTCTCCCATTCATCTTCTGTCGGCGGACGGGTTCCGACAAGGCTCATATCTCCTTTCAAAACGTTGATGAACTGCGGAAATTCATCAATGGAATATTTACGGATAAAGTTTCCAATCCCTTTACCCGGACCCTTTTCGCTTCCAATGATTCGGGGATCATAATCCATTTTAAACATCATGCCATCTTTCACTTTATTCTGAGCCATAAGTTCTTTTTTCCGTTCCTCTGCATCCATATACATGCTTCGGAATTTATATATCTCAAATTTACGACCATTTTTTCCAATACGTGTTTGTTTAAAGAAAACCGGTCCCGGTGATTTGAAGTAAATTGCCGGTCCCACAAAAAGAAACAGAATTCCTGTAGCGAGGCATCCGACAAATCCGCCGGCAATATCCATCATACGTTTAAAAATAGCCTGACGGAGAGTAATCATATTAACGCCCATGGAAAGCATTGCATAAGAACCCATTTTTTCCATATCTTTCTTCTTCATTCTTCTGCTTCTTAGCTTTGCAAGCGTCCAGTGAACAGTAATCCCCATTCCAATAAAAGCATCAATCAAATCTTTGGATTCCTGCATACTCTCTTCCAGATATATAATGACTTCATCTACCCATTCGCGACATGTATATTCCAGAACATTATCCTTATTGGCAACCACCGGAATATCCTGGATCCTTTTTCCGACCCAATCTGCATCCATAACAACAATACCGCTGATTGTCAAACGCTCATAATTATTCTCAATAAGATCACAGACAATTGATTCCACATGTTTTTGGGTGGAAAGAATCAATACAGAACGATTTCCACTTTCAACCTTTTTAATCTTATTAAGATATTTACGCCATAACTGACGCGTCACGTAACTAAGTAATATGTATATTCCTCCGGTCAAATATATTGTCCCTCTGGGATAATTAGTCGCCGGCTGGAAAGTAAACAGATAAAGCACAGCCAAAACTATCATTGATACGTCATGCTTAAGTGTAACTACTAATTCCTGATAATACCCACGACGAAGAACACCTCGAAATGTCTCCCAGCACAGCATAACAAAAATATCCAACAGCAAAAGCACAATTGCCATATTCCGATAAACTACGCTTTCCAATATATTAAAAGAACCATGGCGCCAAAAATAAGCACTGAACAAAGAAATTTCCAGGCTTATCATATCCAATATTAAAAAATCTATATGTTTTAACCATCCATGTACCGATTTTCTATACATTTCCCCCACCCTTAATGATATATGACTTTTCCAGTTTCTTTCGCATTTTAAAAAAAATAACCACTCTTGTATTATTCAGTAAATGTCCATAAAATACGCTAAAATAGAAGATTCTCGCGTAATATAATGAGTACAATAATATCACAATTTATATTTTTGTCAACGTTTTTAACAAATTTTTCACTTCATTTTCGTTACATATGACATTACAAATTCTTATATGATTATTACAATCACACTAGTGCATATCTGATTCATATACTTTTCTGTATTTTTCGTTTCAGCAGATTCAGCCGGTCTTTCGCGTCTTTTGTCACCCGGAAAGATTCCCGTATCTTCTGAATTGCCTTGTTATGTGTAAAATCATCCAGACAGTTTTCTGTAAACAGCACTTCTGTCTCTTTTGGGAACTTGACATAGCATACCGATATGGCCCAGGCAACGGCCATTTTCACGTAATATCCTTCATGTTTTATAGTTCTCATTGCATTCAGGACACGCTCTATAAAAGCTTCGTTTACAAAATGATCCAGCAGGATAACGACTGCAAAGCGAATCTCATATTCTTTCGCACTGTTCAAATAGTTCTGCAGATAGGAAAACCATTCCTCCTGATCTTTTTTCATGAATTTGTAGGTCATACAGCAGCTGTCACAAACTGCCCAGTTGTTAATCACCGGCACGAAATCATCCAGCAATTGCTTTCTTGTTTCCATGTCGCATTTCAGATATCCTGCTACCATACCGTGCAGGAGCAGTTCCTCATGATATGCCTGCCCGCGGTTTTCCTGTTCCATAACTTCTTTTATATATGTAAAAGCTTCTTCGGAATCTTTTTTTGATTTTCCGGCAATCCTTTTTGCAGTCTCCCGAAGCTTTGGCATACGCACGCCAAGCATGGATGCGGTTTCTCCCGGCACCAGAGAGCGGTTAAATTCTCTGTATTTTTCATCTGCCGAAGCCTGAAGTTCTTCCCGAATCTGTTCGAGCATAGTTTGTCTCCCTGTTATATCTTTACTGTCTTGGTATTTATTATAGCATTTCGCCCAGTTTTTGTCATTTTTCATTTTATTTGTGGCTTTCTTCCTTTCTTCCCTCCCTCTCGGGAAGCCTTATAAATACTGGGTTTGTTCATATTTTCAGGCTGTTTTGCTCCTAAATCCATTATATTCGCCTTTAACCGCTCCGTCAATTACATTATCCAAATTGCTCCAAAATCATATACAGCAGCCGAAAAACACTGGCAATACAGGTAACATCCCGTAAAGAAGTCATTGTTATGTATCTTTTAATCTTCCTGCTACATCTGATGCCGAACTACCGCATATTCATCCCCATTGCGGTAATAGGGACATCCGTTTCTTTTATCTGTCATAAAACGATACAGTTCATCTTCATCCATATCCATCTGACAGACATAACATTCATAATCTTCATCATATTCATTGTGCGCACATGTATCGCATTGATTTCCCATCATACTCTCCTCAAATTCACATCAAAATAGTCTGCTGTTCCTAAAACACATACAAAAAAATCCCGCTTTAAATATTTACAGACTATTCTTTTTCAGAACGACTTTCGCTTTGTCATAATCATTTTTATGCACGTAAATATTATTCCATTGCGCCGGCCTACGCAAAAACAGCGTAAGTAATGTTTCCACTACCTACGCCATTCTGTATTGAATTTCTTTTCAATTATTTCTGAACAATATTG
>JBGVLD010000098.1:0-46297 GCA_045124075.1 Agathobacter sp. | reverse complement strand
TTCTGTTTTATCAGAATCTACTGTTAAAGGTTGTTAATCAATTGCTTGATTACCTTGTTCGTCTAACCTTTCGGTTAGTTGAATAATTCTCATTGAATCTTTCAAGGTTATTCACTGTTCAGTTATCAATGTTCTTTGTTTCGTTGTCAACCGCGACAACTTCTTAAGTATATCAGATGTTGTTTTGTTTGTCAACAACTTTTTTAATTTATTTTCTAGCAAACCAGAAAACATATTTATATGCCTTAGCAAAATCTCCAAATCAATGCGTTTCGCTGTCAGCTCGATTATAATATCACGGTAGGTTCCCAAAGTCAACAACAAATTTCAATTTTTTTCGAATATTTTTTTAGACCACAATATATTGTTTTGAGCAAAAGAAAACACCCCAACAAAAACGGGGGTGTCTTGTACATATTGCTATTCTTTTCTATATAAATAGGAATAAGAGACTCAACATCGGGTTATTTTCATAAACCCAGATTAAAATAGGGCTCTCATAGATCCATGCAAGAAGCATTCGTCCCATTTCAGTCACACTAAAGAAGCTCAAAACTGCAAGGAGTACCCAGATAATGATTATTCCTTTGATTGCTCCCGCTGCAATCCCCAGTGCCTTGTTAGCTGTATTAATGACAGGTAATTTTGAAACAATATCCAACATAGCTCCAACCACAAAGACTACAATAATTGCCAAAATTAAAATCACTACTGAAACCACACCTTTTACAACAATGGCTGTAATGGTGGTGGAAAGTGTTTTGTATACAGGAGAAACCGCTGAATCCGTTATAGATTCCAGAGACTCTTTTATGTTCAGTTCTTCCTGAACCTCTTCCAGTTTATCCAAAATTTGGTCTGGCAGTATGATTCCATACTGTTCAAGAACCTCCAATCCTTCTGTAACTTTCACTTCCTGCTGTGTTCCCGGCTGTACCTGAGCTTCCTGCTGCTTTTCTTCAATACTCTTTTCTATCTGCTCATAAACATATTCTTCAACTTTTGCCGGGACTGAAGTACGGTTCATAACCCAGTCTGTTGCTAACGGGGTCAGGCAAGTCGTCAATACCAGCACCAGAATCCATGACACTAAAGAATATGCTGATTTTACAAATCCTTCTTTGTAACCTAAAACAATGTTCAATGCCAAAATCAATATCCCAGCTATTAACACTAAATTCATTTCAAATGTACCTCCTCAACCGTTTCATCAAATAAGAAAATATAGTCCTGTCCATTTCCATTGGATAAAATATCTACCAGTCTCGTATCAAACTGATAGTAAAATTTCTTTATACTGTGTATGGTAAATAATTCACACTCATTCTGATTCTGAACACAGATCTCGTTATTCTCCAGAAAAGAAATCGTATCATACATCAGGGTCGTGTCATTTTCCATGACTTTTCCCCCACTTAAATTGTATACTTCAATGTGATATGCACTTTCTATACTTTCATTATTATATGCGATTCCAATATATTTTTCGTTATAAAAGACGCTTGTAGGTTCCTTTTGTAGGAAAATTTCTTTTTCCATCTTTGGTTTTTCTTTTCCCTGAAAAATAATAATTTCACTGTCTCCCACAGCAATCATTGTATTTTCCGATATATATTCAATTTCTGGAATCAACATATCTGAACAAGAAAAGGTTCCTACATTATTATTTATTTCATTCTGTCCTACCGAATCCAGATTATAAAAGGTAATGGTGGATTTTACATCACCATCATTCACATCAATCATTCCCACTGCCAGTTTTTTTCCGTCATAAGAAAAAGCCAGATCAATAGGAAATCCTCCTTTCTCTCCATAGAACTCCCCGTTTGCCAACTCACTGCCCTTCTTATCAAATACTTTCAGATAGGAAGTCTGATTTTCTTTCATCAATACTGCTATCGTCCCCTGAGATGCAATACACACAGTCTGAATCGGCTTCGATGTCTCAATCTGTTTTACTACACCGGATTTCTGCATGATATAAATCAGAGTTCCACCTTTATCGTAAATTACCAAAAATTCTTTGCAGATATCCAGCTTCGGATAAGTCATTTCAAAGGATTGATTCCACAACAACTGATTATCAGAAGTCATATAACCAATTCCATCATTACTGTATTCAATGATATTCCCCAGGAATTTCTCGTATTTTGCTGCTTCACTTCCATTCCTGCTGACGCTGTTACGTATTTCATAGGAGTCATAGCTTCGTACTGCCATCCACAACTGAATCAGAAATATTGTTATGATTACCCCAAGACAAATCCCAATCGTTCTCCTAAAAATTTTCTTTCTATGTACCCTTATTTTCTCATCCAGTTCCTCAAAGTTGGTCTCAATCGTCTGAAAGCCTTTTTTCTGTGCCATAGATGTTCATTCTCTCCTCAGTCTATTACAATCATGAAACCATTATAGCATTTTATTTTGAAACCTTCATCCTTTTTCTTTAATTTCCAGTTTCAATACCCCCATCTACTTTTTCTACCGGGATTTCCGGCACCACTTCTCCACTGACTGCCTGACTTTCTGAACTTAACACTGCATCTTCTCCCACTGTCTGGCTTTCTGAACTTAACACCGCATCTTCTCCCACTGCCTGGCTTTCTGAATTTTGCACTTCATTTTCCACTGTTGAATCGGTTAATTCCTGTGCCTGCGCATTTCCTTCCGGAAGTGACTGGGAGGTTCCTTTCTTCGCCCCGACGCTAGACACCCAGGTCTGAATCTCTTTTACCGCTTCCTGATTTTTACTGATTGCTACACCCGCAATCCCCACCAGTAAGATTAACACGACTATTGCCACTGCTGGATTTCTTCTTTTACCGGATGGCACTTTCTGTTCGCTTTCCTGAAGAAGCCGTCTATAATATCCTCCTGAGTTTGCAGTTTTCTTCGGCATCTCCTCTGCTTCTGACGGTATTTGCGTTACAGAATATGTTTCTTTTCTTACCCGTTGAGGCTGTGCGTTAACTCTTCTAGACGCAGAATATTCCTGTTTTACCCACTCTACTTCCAAATCTACCGGTTCTGGCACTGGTATTTTTACAGTACTGTAAAATATGTAAAAACCTGCTTTCGGATAAAGTCGGTTACTTCTTAATATATAGAAACTCTCATCACCTGCTGTGGTGTCCATCAAGAATAACAACTGATGAATTCCTCCAAAATGTTCTCTGTGTACCGCTTCCAGTTCCGATGTAGCGGAAGGTTTAATCCCTCGCTGATCAAAGGCCCAACCCACAATAATAGAATCCGTATAATTCCGTTTAATTTCTCGAAAGACTTCACTCCAGGCATGATTATTCCAAACAGGTACACCTTCCTTAAATTCCATGTCATAGACTGGAATAACCCCCTCAAGAAAGGTTTTGTATCTTCCACTTTCACATTCTGTATGTCCCATAAATACAAAGACTCTTTTATCCCGAAATTCATCTACATGAATTCTAGTATAAACAGAGTCTTCTATGTAAATTTTTTCTTCATCTGTCCCCGGTGTACCGATCTGTGTAATATTCTTCAAATTATGTGTATTTACAATCTCTATCATAATAGCCTCCTTTTTGGAGACTATGCTACCATAGGTGTATCGTGGATTTTGGCAGATTAAGAGAGCATTTCCCAAAAATATTTCGACAAAAAACCTGACCCACGAAACAGGTCAGGTTATGCACGCTTTATAGTTCTGTTCTTCCTTCCAATGCCCGAAGAAGAGTCACCTCATCAATATACTCCAAGTCTCCTCCCACTGGCACTCCGCTGGCAATTCTTGTCACTTTAATTCCTGTAGGTTTAATCAGCTTGCTGATATACATGGCGGTGGTTTCTCCTTCCAAACTGGAGTTAGTTGCAATAATGACTTCGTCAATATCCTGCTCCAATCGCACCATCAGCTCCTTTAACCGAATGTCATTAGGCCCAATCCCCAGCATTGGTGAAATTGCACCATGAAGCACATGATATACCCCTTCGTATTTTCCAGTTTTCTCATATGCCACCAAATCTCTGGTATTTTCCACTACCATAATGACTTTGTGATTACGCCCGCTATCCTTACATATTGGACATAATTCTTCATCCGTCAAAGTAAAACAGCTTTTACAGTATCGTACTTTTTCTCTGGCGTTCACAATTGCATGTGACAGGTTCTTTGCCTGCTCCACAGGCATATTTAAAATATGAAAAGCCAGGCGCTGGGCGGTTTTTGCGCCGATTCCCGGAAGGGAAGACAGTTCTTCAATTAATTTGGAAATCTCCTTACTATAATAATCCATGACTGCCTCTGCTTAGAATGGGAGACTTCCGCCCAGTCCTCCGGTAATCTGTGCCATGGACTGCTGAGAAGCTTCTTCTACCTTACGAAGAGCTTCATTGGTAGCTGCCATAATTAAATCTTCCAGCATTTCAATATCGTCCGGATCAACTACTTCTTCGGATAATTTTACTTTTATCACTTCACGTTTACCAGATACAGTTACTTCCACTGCTCCGCCTCCTGCTGCAGCTGTTACTTCCTGCTCCTCCAATGCTTTCTGAGCCTCTTCCATCTGTCTCTGCATTTTCTGAGCCTGTTTCATCAAATTGTTCATATTTCCCGGCATACCACCCGGGAATCCTCCTCTTTTTGCCATTTGGGGCAACCTCCTAATCTTCTATTTCAATATCAAATGGTATAATATCCCGCAAATCTACAACTGCATTCTTTGCACTGTGTCCGCTTTCATTCTTGCGAATGACCACTTCTACTTCCTTTCCAGAATGCTCTGCCGCAAGACGTTTCAACTCTTCCAGACACTCTGCCCTATTTCCAGCCAGATACTCATATGCGTTAGGATCATCGTAGACTATGACCAGTTCTCCATTGTTTCCCAAGGTAGGAACACCTTTCGTCAGGTACGTCTTTGTGATTCCTCCAATAGCAGACAAAATACGCTGCCAATTCTTAATAATATTCTGAACATCTTCCGGTATCGCCTTAGGCAGTTCCGGTTTTGACTGGGAGGCAGAAGCTGCAGCTTTTACGCCTTGAGCACTCTGGCTCTGCACTACTACACCATTTTCTAAACGATGTTCCAATTCTTCAATCCTGTGAATCAGTCCATCGTAATTTTCTTCCATCTGTGGCTTACATAATTTAATAAGGGCGATTTCTATGAGAATCCTCTTTTGAGCCGCATATTTTACCTGATTACTTAATTCCGAAAAAATTCGAATAAAACGAATTAGCACTTCTGGTTTGACCAGCGTTGCCTCTTCTTTTAATGCCACCAGGTTATCGCTGGAAATATCCAACACTTCTTCCATATTATCGGAGCTCTGTAACAAAAGAAGATTTCTTAAATACCAAGTAAAATCATTTACCAGTTGACCTAATTCTCTTCCTTCTACTACCAGCTCTTCCAATATCCCAATAGCCCCTGTCACATCCGAAGCCAGAATGCACCGAAGTAATCTAGAAAACACTTCTGTATCCACTGCTCCAAGCACTTCCAACACGTGATCGTAGGTCAGCTTCTGTCCCAGATAAAAGGCAATACACTGGTCTAAAAGGCTTAAAGCATCTCGCATGGAACCGTCTCCGGCCTTTGCCACGTAGCGAATTGCCTTCTCCTCTACATCCACTTGTTCTTCTTTCATAAGCTCCGATAACCGATCCGCGATGGTATCAATGGAGATACGATGAAAATCATATCGCTGACAGCGGGATAAGATTGTGATTGGTATTTTATGTGCTTCTGTTGTTGCTAAAATAAAAATAACATAGGAAGGGGGTTCTTCCAATGTTTTCAAGAGCGCATTAAATGCTCCTATAGAAAGCATATGCACTTCGTCTATAATGTAAACCTTGTATTTACCCTCGGTAGGGCGATACGTAACTTCTTCCCGAATCTGACGGATATTATCTACACCGTTATTGGATGCCGCGTCAATTTCTATAACATTCATGGAAGTTCCTGCCGCAATCGCTTTGCAGGCAGGGCACTCACCACAAGGGCTCCCTTCTACGGGAGCCTCACAATTTACTGCTTTTGCAAAAATCTTGGCTACTGTGGTCTTTCCAGTTCCTCTGGTCCCACAGAACAGGTATGCATGTCCAATACGATCCGCTTTTATCTGATTCTTTAAAGTTGTTACAATATGATCCTGACCTTTTACATCATCAAATTCCTGTGGTCTGAATTTTCGGTAAAGGGCTGTATAAGACATGCTGTCACACCTGCTTTCTAATCATTAATCCCCAAAGCTGATTCCAATTCTCTTAGCTTCTTTTATCATCTGTCCATTAGGATCTACTGTCTTAAGTTTTCCTGCAACCTCACCTAAAGGTACACGCTTGGTCTTATTGTCAATCATAGCAATCATCACGCCATATTCTTCATCCATAATCGCTTTTGCAGCGGCCGCACCTAATCTGGTACATAATACTCTGTCATATGGACATGGACTTCCGCCTCGCTGAGTATGACCTGGTACGGCAACTCTTACTTCACTGCCCAGCTTCTTAGAAATCTCGTCTGCAATTTCATAGGAAACTGATGGATATTTCCGATTGGCTACTTTTGCTTTGTATTCTTTCTTGGAAAGTGCAGCTTCTTCTTTTGAAATAGCGCCTTCTGCTACTGCCAGAATGGTAAATCCCTTGCCCTGACTGCTTCTTTTTGCGATTGCATCCACTACTTTATCAATATCATAAGGAATCTCTGGAAGCAGAATGATATCTGCACCTCCTGCTACCCCTGCATACAGAGTCAGCCAACCAACTTTGTGTCCCATTACTTCGACAATAAATACACGGTTATGGGAGGCAGCTGTTGTATGGATACAGTCAATAGCATCTGTTGCAATGTTGATTGCACTCTGGAAACCAAAGGTCACATCGGTTCCATAAATATCATTATCTATGGTCTTTGGAAGATGGATAACGTTCAAACCTTCCTCTCTTAATAAGTTAGCCGTTTTCTGTGTTCCATTTCCACCCAGGATCACAAGGCAGTTCAGGTTTAACTTGTGATAAGTCTGCTTCATTGCCTCAACTTTGTCCAGTCCATTCTCATCCGGTACTCTCATTAATTTAAAAGGCTGGCGGGAAGAACCTAAAATCGTTCCTCCTTTCGTCAGAATTCCTGAAAAATCTGAAGATGTAAGTAAGCGGTAATTTCCGTAGATTAATCCTTTATAACCGTTCTCAAATCCATACACTTCCAGTTCATCCAAATTTGCTGAAAGACCTTTTACCACACCGCGCATTGCCGCATTTAATGCCTGACAATCCCCACCGCTGGTCAACATACCAATTCTTAACATAATCCTTCTTCCTTTCTATATTTTATTTTCTATTTCCATTAGCTTTCCCATAATTTTCATCCCCATGCAAAAGCCTCTGGTTATATGCTTATTCTATTATAATATAGCTCATAAAAAGTTGCAATGTACTCTCTTATACTCTTGCTTTCTTTGTGTTTTCGTTTCTCTTCTCTTCTAATACTGCTGAACGATCTTTTTTCCGTCCTATGTACACATTCCATTTCAGATATGCTTCCTGGGCATTTTTTGATTTATAAATTATATTCCTCTCCTCGCCCAATATATCGGTAATACTGTACCAACCTCTATCATACTGGAACTCTGCAACTTTTCCTTCTAATTCCTTGTTTCCTAAAACAAATTTATGAATTGCCTGCTGCTGCCCCATGCTGCACCTCCTCTTTCAATACGTATTCCACCGCATTTTTTAAGTTCTCATCTTCCCTGTACTGCGGTGTATCTTTTAAGTTTTCCGCTTCTTCCTTTGTAAAGAGTTCCCGCAACACCACCTGATGATTATCCACCGGAATATATGCAATTTTCGAAGAATCCATAAGGGATTTTAATACATAATATGGTACCCCTTCGCCCTTTTTGGCAGAAAGCTGGATAATGTTATCCACCTGACATACACCAATGGTCTCACTATAAATGATTTGCTTCTTCTGAAACATGTAAATGCCTCCGTTTTCTGGCATACCGCCCATATGGTTTTATTTTATCACAATTCATTCCTATGTGTCAAAAATACTGTCTGGTCTTATATTTTTTTCTTTTTTTGAATCTAGCAATCATACCAGTTGGGTATATAATAAAGCACTATAGAGAAGAAACATATTCTCCGAAATTTAGTCGAGGTTTAATTTATGAAAAAAGCCGCAGTAATCAATGATTTGTCTGGTTTTGGAAAGTGTTCCCTAACCGCTGCCATCCCGGTTCTGTCTGTAATGGGAGTTCAGTGTTGTCCAGTTGCTACAGCTGTTCTCACCGGCCAAACAGGCTATTCCTATTTTCATTGCAGGGATTTAACTGACATGATGGAACAGTATACAGATGCCTGGTCCCATAATCATGTTCATTTCGATTCCATCTACACAGGGTATGTTACCGGAATAGAACAAATTGAATATATTATGCATTTTATTGATACTTTTCGTAAAAAAGACACATTTCTTTTAGTAGATCCAGTCATGGGGGATGATGGCAGAGTATACGGTATGTATACTCCAGAACTTTTGGAAGGAATGAAGAAATTATCACGCAAAGCAAACCTGATTACCCCGAACTTGATGGAGGCTGCCTTACTAACCGATTCTGATATATCAGATGTCTTCTCTGATTTTAAGGCAGATATTCTATTAGAAAAAGCAACAAAACTAGGAGAAAAACTCCGCAGTCTTGCTGAAGTCCCACAAGACGTGGTAATTACCGGAATCAAGTGCAAGGATGATACCACACCTTTTATCTACAACCTTGCAGTATCGGAATCAGGGATTTACACTTGCCGCAGTCATTTTTTCCAGAAAAGTTTTTCTGGTACAGGAGATTTATTTGCTTCTGTGATGTGCGGCGGCAAAACAAAGGGACTGTCTACACAGGAAGCCATGGAACTCGCAAAAAACTTTCTGTATCGCAGCATTGCAGATACCATGAATGAAGATATTCCGGGAAATGATGGAGTAAACTTCGAGAAGTTCCTTTCTGAGCTAATTCTGAATTAACATAGAGCAATTTACTGCTTATGTTGTTTTCAGGCAGCAATGAAATATAATTATATGAAAATTAAATATTTATCAAGGAGGAAATACCTATGTCAAACACTACACACACTGAAAACTTATCAACCAAACCCACTATATCTACTGCCAGCCGTCAGATCCGCCTTTTGACCTCCACTGCAATTTTTGCAGCCATGATCACTTTAATGACAGCATATATCTGCCACGTACCAGTAGGCACAAACGGAGGTTATGTTCATTTCGGAGATGGCCTGATCTACATTGCAGCAACTCTGCTTCCAACACCCTATGCATTAGCTGCAGCGGCAATTGGTGGCGGTCTTGCAGATCTTTTAACCGCTCCAATGTGGACAATTGCTACTATTATTATTAAAATGGTAATTACAATTCCATTTACAAACAAGAGCCAGAAAATAATTACTCCAAGAAATGTGATTGCAACTGTAATTGCATTCCTCCTTTCTGGCACCGGCTACTATATTGCAGAAGCCATCCTTTTTGGTACGGAAACTGCTTTCCTAATGTCATTATCCGGCAGTTTTGTTCAAAGCTTCGGCAGTGCAATTGTATTTATCATTTTTGGTTTGTTTTTGGATAGAATCAGCTTTAAAAGCCGATTCCTCAAATAATTATAAACTAATTTAATTTCACAAATTAAATTTTCGACTAAAGGAGACCATTATGGCAGACATTATTTACACTTACAAAAATCAGGTTTATGCAAATATTACCAACAAATGCGACTGTGCCTGCACCTTCTGTGTTCGTTCATTAAAAGATGCAGTTGGTGAAGCCAAAACTTTGTGGCACGAGAAGGACCCTGATCTGGATCAGATCAAGGCCGCTATTGATTCTTTCGATTTTTCAGGATATGATGAATTTGTTTTCTGCGGTTATGGCGAACCTACCTGTGCTCTGGAAAACCTATTGAAAAGTGCTGCTTACGTAAAAGAAAAGCACAATTTAAAAATCCGTCTGAACACCAATGGTTTGGGAAATCTTTATCATAAACGAGACATCATTCCAGAACTTGCCACTGTCATTGACAGTGTTTCCATCAGCTTAAATGCTCCAGATGCAGAAAGCTATCAAAAAGTAACTCGTCCACAATTCGAGAATGCTTACGAAGCCATGCTGGATTTTGCAGAAGAATGTAATCATACTTTAAGCCACACTCAGCTTTCTATCGTAGATGTTCTTCCTGCAGAAGACATTATAAAATGCCAGGAAATTGCTGACAGTCGGGGAGTATTCCTTAAGATTCGCAAATATAGTTAAAGTAATCATTACAAAAAGCCTCGGAGACCCGAGGCTTTTTTTATACCAAGAATTCTATTATAGTCCGGTACGACATCTTAAAAGAGGTGTTCCCTCCTCTTTTCTGTAGATAACCTTCTTCAAACATGTATCTTATTCTTTCATTTTGATCTTTTCAATGACTCCGCCCCCTACAACATAATCATCTTTGTAAAAAACGGCTGCCTGTCCTGGTGTCATTGCACGCTGCTGGTTATTAAATCTACATTCAACAAGCCCATCTTTTGCCGGCTTTATTACGCAATTCGCCCCCTTATGAGAATAGCGAACTTTTCCAATAGCTTCCATTTCTCCTGTAAGGCTTTCAATGGCCATATAATTCATGCCACTGATATAACAGGTTGTTTCAAATAGATCCTCAGATTTACAAATTACCACCTCATTGGTTTCTGGGCGGAGTTCCTGTACAAACAGTGGTGTTTCTGCCGTAATTCCCAGTCCTTTCCGCTGTCCGATGGTATAATGAATGATTCCTTTGTGCTGTCCTAATACATTTCCATCCTTATCCACAAAATTCCCTGGCTTGCTTTCCATTCCTGTCTCCCGGTAAATAAATCCGGCATAATCATGGTCAGGGACAAAGCAGATATCCTGACTATCCTTCTTGGAAGCTACAGGAAGCCCTGCTTTTTCAGCAATTTGGCGAATCTCCTCTTTCTCATAGTCTCCAACTGGCATTAAAGTATGAGCAAGCTGGTGCTGGGTCAGATTATAGAGGGCATATGTCTGATCTTTTGCTGCTGTAACGGAATTTTGAATAGTATACCTTCCATTTTCCAGCTGTTTGATCCGGGCATAATGACCCGTTGCAATATAATCTGCTCCAATTTCAAGAGAACGCTGTAACAAAGATTCCCATTTTACATAACGATTACATGCAATACACGGATTCGGAGTATATCCTCTCAAATAGTCCTGAACAAAATAGTCGATGACATGCTTCTGAAAATCCGCTTTAAAGTTCATAACATAATAAGGAATATCCAGTACCTGAGCTACTCTTCTGGCATCATCCACCGCCGAAAGGCCGCAACAGCCCCCTTCCTGGGATTGCACGAATACATCTTCATCCTGCCAAATCTGCATGGTTACACCAATCACATCATATCCCTGTTCTTTTAAAAGATATGCCGCCACAGAAGAATCCACTCCCCCGGACATACCTACTACGACTTTTTCTTTCATTCTATACAAAAAGCGCCAAGGAACACGGTTACGTATTCACATGGCGCAGTCCTTTCTTTCTGGTTGATGTCAGATATTAATACTCTTCTTCTGGAGCTTCTTCTTTTTCTCCAATATCCGTTACCGGACGCTCTAAACCTTCAATTTTGATTCCGTTTTTCTCTGCATAGTCCCAAAGCGCTGCATGTATTGCCTCTTCTGCTAACAGGGAACAGTGAACTTTCACTGGTGGGAGTCCATCTAAAGCTTCCATAACGGCCTTATTGGTAACTTCTAAAGCTTCCTGAACAGTTTTTCCTTTTACTAGTTCAGTTGCCATACTACTAGTGGCAACTGCTGCACCACATCCAAAAGTCTTAAATTTTGCTTCCTGAATGATACCATTATCATCAATGTCCAGATACATTCTCATAATATCCCCACATTTTGCATTTCCAACAGTACCAACTCCGCTTGGATTCTCCATTTCTCCTACATTTCTTGGATTATTGAAATGATCCATTACTTTTTCGCTGTACATATTTATTTTCCTTTCTTCACGAAGTCTTCATATAATGGCGACATATTACGAAGACGCTCTATAATTTCTTTTAATTTGTCAACTGTATAGTCAATCTCTTCCATCGTGGTCTTCTCCGAAATAGTAAGGCGGAGAGATCCATGGGCGATTTCATGAGGAAGCCCAATTGCCAGAAGCACATGAGAAGGATCTAAAGATCCAGAGGTGCAGGCAGATCCACTGCTTCCACAAATTCCAGCCTGATCTAACAGAATCAACATAGATTCTCCTTCAATAAACCGGAAGCAGAAATTTGCATTGTTCGGAAGACGATTGGTACGGTCTCCGTTTAATCTGGTATATGGTATTTCATTTAAAACACGCTCGATCAAGTGATCACGAAGCTTGATTTCATATGCACTGCGTTCTTCCATATTGGCAACTGCCAATTCTGCAGCCTTTCCAATACCCGCGATTCCAGGTACATTATGAGTTCCGGCACGACGGGAACGTTCCTGAGCTCCACCATGAATAAAGGATAAAATTTTAACACCTTTACGGATATACATAATACCGATTCCTTTTGGTCCATTGATCTTATGACCACTGGCACTTAGCATATCGATATTCATTTCATCCACATTAAGAGGAATATGTGCAAAAGCCTGCACTGCATCGGTGTGAAATAAAACACCATGTGCCTTTGCAATCGCTCCAATTTCCTTTAATGGCTGAATGGTTCCAATCTCATTATTCGCTGCCATAACACTGATTAAAATGGTATCTGGGCGAATAGCAGCTTCCAGCTCGTCCAACTTAATTGTACCATTTTCATCTACATTCACATAGGTAATTTCATACCCCTGCTTCTCTAACCACTGACAAGTATGAAGAATGGCATGATGCTCAATCGTAGATGTAATAATATGTTTTCCTTTGGCTTTATAAGCTTCTGCTGTAGCTTTTAATGCCCAGTTATCAGACTCACTTCCACCGCCGGTAAAATAAATCTCTTCTGTCTTTGCCCCAATTAATTTGGCAATTGTGTCTCTGGAATGATCTACCGCTTTCTTTGCTTCTCCCGCAAAAGAATATACAGAAGATGGATTGCCATAGTATTCAGTAAAAAATGGGGTCATCGCCTCTAAAACTTCTGGATAGACCTGTGTTGTTGCGGCATTATCCATATAAATTAATTTGCTCACTGTGCTACCTTCTTTCTATATTACATACTGTCCGTTTTTCTCGTCCTGCCAGTCTACTAAATCCTGTAAAGTAGTATGATCCACCACTTCGTTAATTGCATCATTCATTTTCTTCCATAAGACTGCCGTAGAACATGCTGTCTGTCTTTCACAGGTAATGGTTTCATCTTCTACACAGGAAACCGGCGCTAAAGATCCTTCTGTTAAACGAAGAATCATACCTACGGTGTACTCTTCCGGACGCCTACGAAGCAAGTAGCCGCCCTGTGCCCCACGTATGCTTTTAACAAAACCAGCTTTATTTAGTACGGAAATAATCTGCTCTAAATATTTGTCAGAAATCCCCTGGCGTACTGCTACATCTTTCAAGCTTACAGGAACTCCTGTGTTATTCTGGGCGAGATCAATCATGAAACGAAGTGCATAACGACCTTTTGTTGAAATCTTCATTATTCCACCTCATAGTCCATTTAATTCTCTTAATTCCTACAGACTTACTATACATTCGTAGGTAGAAAATGTCAATCATTGTACTTTATTTTGTACCAGGATTCTTATTTTATCCTTTTTTAAATGAGAGAATCAATATGAAGACTTCTGATTTGAGAAATTAAAATTTTTCATAATAAAATAAAAAGAATCCCGAAAAGAGATCCTTTACAGCTAAATATAAAAATCGAGCGTTCCGCTTCGACTTCTGACAATAAACGTTACCTCCGCAGTTAACTCCCCCCAGGCACCCTCACGTCACATGAAAGGTTCTGCTTAGGGCTGCTGTATTCCTACCCTGACCCGGTTCACAGATTTTCATTGCGTAAGACCCAGACGTCAACGCCACTTACAAAGGGCAGCTTTACCATCACAAGCCTCTACGGAACATCACCCCAACTATAGCGGATTGTTGGTACAAGGTACCGCTACCACCCCGGCTGCTCGAGTTTTAAGTATAATCGATAAAACTGGCAATTGTCAAGGTCTTTGGGAGTTTTCTGCCTGTTGTTCCTTTATTTTTTTCTTTTTCGACCGTAATTCCCGGAAAAAGTCTGACAGCATACTACTACATTGCTCTTCTAACACCCCTTGTTCGATCTCTACCTGATGATTAAATGCTGCCATCTGAAGCAAATTCAAGACCGATCCAGCGCAACCAGCTTTTGGATTCATGGATGCGATCACCACCCGCTTCATCCGGGATTGCACAATTGCGCCTGCACACATTTGACAAGGCTCCAAGGTCACATACATGGTGCACTCTTCCAACCTCCAGTCCCCTGTCTTTTTACTGGCTTTCTTTATGGCAATCATTTCCGCATGGGATAGAGTATTTTTGTCAGTGTTTCTTCTATTATATCCTCTGGCAACGATTTTTCCACCGGAAACAATAACACAACCAATGGGTACTTCATCTAATGCAGATGCCTTTTTTGCCTGCCGAATTGCCTCTTTCATATATTTTTCATCCTGTGTCATAGACTTTCCACTCCGTTTTGATATATAATGTATTAATAATAACCCGAAATCAAAAGGATGGCAATTATGTTATTTGAATATAAAACAGACCGGCTGATCTTAAAAATTCTCAGTCCAGAAGCAGCACCCATGGTTCTGGATTTTTATCTACGGGATCAGGAACTTTTTGAGCGTTATGAACCAAAAAGAAGCGAGAATTTTTATACCATCATGTACCAGCACAAGCTTCTGCGCTGCGAATACAATCTTGCCTTTAAAAAAACCTCTATTCGATATTACATTTTTTTAAAAGAGGATCCAAATACCATTATTGGCACCGTCAGTATTCAGGACATTAAGAATACCCTATATTCCAGCTGCCAGATTGGCTACAAATTTTCCAGCCAGTACCAGCATATGGGCTACGCTTCCGAGGCCGTGGAGCGGATTATTGATATGGTATTCCACGACCTGAACCTCCATCGTATTAACGCCTGGGTTCTTCCCGATAATATGCCCTCTATTCATCTTTTACAACGAATGGGCTTTGAATGGGAAGGACTTTGCAGGGGTTTTCTTCTATTAAATGGAAACTGGATGGATCATTTGCAATACAGTCTTTTAAATCCTTATATGTCTAACAAGCAAAACCAGTAACCGAAAGTTCCCTCTGGAATATCCTGGATTTCTTCGCTTACTGTCATTACAGGGATATTAGCATTTCCCTGTAATGCGGATACTTCTGGTTCAAATTTTGGAAATCCGAATAGAAGTGCCATGGTACGTTCCGGCCGCTCGAAAATTCCCGGCACTCCAAGATAGGATTTCTTTCTTCCATTTTCTTCAATCTCTTTTATCACAAGATATTTATAATTAAAAAATCCATGAATTAGAAAACTGTTATTACATAAATACCAGTTTGCCGATGGCAGAGTGCGGATATCATTAATATCTATGCGACGCATATTTGAGTTATTTTGATCCTCATCATGACGCCGTGCCTCCTGGCAGCTTTGATTTATTCTACTGAATGCTTCCTGGCTTTCCAGAGAGTCATTCTCTCTGCTTTCGCCCGGAGCTTCTGGCATTGGTTCTGGCTCCATTGAACAAGGTGGGCAATCCGGCATAGGGGACCGCTCCGGTTCATTTCCCGGAATAAACCATGGTTCATTCCACCAAATTTCATCCGGTCTCTGGCCAGATTGCTCTGCTGGCGGATTTCCCGGGCGTGGAATCTGTATAGGAGCCTGACCCGGAATAGGTCTTTTAGGTGGCCCAGGAACTGGAGTCTGCTCTAGCATTGGCATCTGTTCCGGCTCCGGTGCTGTCAATCCTCCTGGATATGGGCGCGGAATCGGCTCTGGTTGAGGCTGTGGACGTGGTTCTGGCTCTCTCATACTTCCTGGATATGGGCGCGGAATCGGCTCTGGTTGAGGCTGTGGACGTGGTTCTGCCATTCTCTCCATCTGCTGTGTGTGAATCTCTGCCGCTTTCACCTCATTTTCCGTATCTGCTTTTGATTTTTCTTCGCTTTTCTCGGATCCTTTCTCCATTCCCAGTGCAAATGTTCCATATAAAAATTCAATTCCTGGGTCATCTACCCAACTTGTTGCCAGATAACCAGTCTGACTTCCTTTTATGGCAATTCCAATTACATCTTCCATTTCAAAATCTAAATTGCCATCCTGTCTGGAAAAATTAATTTGACTGTCTCCTTTTCCTTGAGCAACCCCTATTTCTCCCATAAAAATCCCTGTAGTTTTCTGATTCCGTTTTACTACCCAGTAACCTTTCACAGACTCCTGCTTTACAGCCAGGTTACGAATATGTACCTCCAGTCTGCACTGTTCTTTTCGCCAATCTACTTTCATAAATCCTGTATTACTGCATTTCTGCCCATTCTTGTACTCATAAATATAAGTAATGAATCGTTTCAAAACAAAAGTCTCCTTATTTTATTTCCTATATTTTATGTCCCAACACTTTAAACATTCCATTTTCCCGGCTTACCATATAAAAATATTGAAATTAATAAGAATTTTTCTCAAAAACAGTTGACAATATAATAAATTCTGTGTATATTAATATCAGTAACAGTTCCTATTATTGATTTGAAAGGAGTTCAAATGATAAAATACAGCAGACAACGAGAATCTATCAAACAGTGTCTTGCTGGTCGTTATGACCACCCAACCGCTGAAACTGTATATTTATCCATTAAGGAAGAATTTCCAAATATCAGCCTGGGCACTGTTTACCGTAACCTTTCCTTACTTTCTGATTTAGGAGAGATTCAAAAAATCACTACAGGTGTTGGCCCTGATCGTTTTGATGGCAATCCGGCTCCTCACTACCATTTCCTTTGCAAAGGATGCGGTTGTGTGATGGATATCAAACTCGATAATCAACATGATCTGAACGAAAAAGCTTCTAATGCTTTTCCGGGAGAAATTGAAGGCCACCGTATCCAGTTTTATGGAACCTGTCCGGATTGCAAGATAAAAATCGCCACTTAATAAAACATTTAATTTGAAGGAGGACATTAATATGGCAAAATACGTTTGTTCAGTATGTGGATACGTTCATGAAGGAGATGAGGCACCAGAAAGCTGCCCAATTTGTAAAGCACCAGCAGAAAAATTCCAGGAACAGGTTGGAGAAAGAACATGGGCTGCAGAACACGTTGTAGGTGTGGCAAAAGGTGTTAGCGAAGATATCTTAATGGATCTTCGTGCAAACTTTGAAGGAGAATGTTCCGAAGTTGGTATGTACCTTGCAATGGCTCGTGTAGCTCACCGCGAAGGATACCCAGAAATCGGTTTATATTATGAAAAAGCAGCTTGGGAAGAAGCAGAACACGCTGCAAAGTTTGCTGAATTACTTGGCGAAGTAGTTACCGATTCTACCAAGAAGAATCTGGAATTAAGAGTTGATGCGGAAAATGGCGCAACAGCTGGTAAGTTTGACCTTGCTAAGAGAGCGAAAGCTGCTGATCTTGATGCAATTCATGATACCGTACATGAAATGGCTAAAGATGAGGCGAGACATGGTAAGGCTTTCGAAGGATTACTCAAGAGATACTTTGGTTAATCAGAAAAGCCTTGATTTATAAGCATTTGATGAGGATAGTCATTTAGTTGGCTATCCTCTTATTTTGTTCTCAAATATAGCCTTTTACCTGTTCTTTCATGGTGTCTGTTCCAATACTTTAGCAATACCATGTTTATCTGATATGGCTTTAATCAGCTATTTGTACTGCAATATATCATTTTAAATTCTGTTGAAATCGGATCAGTTCTTCTGTAATTTCTTTGGCAGATCTGTAATTTTGAAACCAACTGATCACATGAGTCAAAATAAATATAACAAAAATACAAACCGCCACTGTGATCACAATTTCAATTTTTTCTGCACGGAGGTCAGGGCTTTGAAACACGAGGGTAAGAACCATCCCCTCAATCAAAATAAACTGTATCAACTTACGGACAATTGCTAATTCCATATAGGTAGAAGTATTACTTTGATAATACCCGAAAGCTCCATGTGAAAATATTACCAGAGGAAAGCTTTTTCCACCAACATTTTTTGTTTCTGGATAATAAAAATGCACGGGAACTTCTCTTTTTGATCCGTCCGTTTCAAAGGTTTCGGCTCTGCTTTCATCCACAAGAATAGCCGAAACTAATTTTACCTCATACTCACCAGTCGTTTCCAGTCCTGCATACCCGGTAAAAAGATATGCCGGAATTAAAGAAAGTGCAAGCACAAAGATGCCCAGAAACATATTTAAACCGAAAATCCCATGCCACCTGAGGCAGTAAAAGTGCCAATAAGAACAGAAGAATCTCTCCACCTCGAATGCATACGCGGTTTTTCTTTCGTTGATAAGATGATTATAATAGGATTTTTTTTATTCACAATCTTTAGCGTTGTGAAATGCAGTTTTCAGTTGTAAGATGCAGTTATTCAGTCTCCTGAATCTTTGCGTACATCTTATCTTTTAATGCCAGAATATAATCCAGCGCTGCTGCAAGATCTACGCTTTCCTGTACTGATTTATCTCTTGTGGAAATCTCAATCTTATTTTCTTTCAGATTTCGTGGACTTACCACAACACGAATCGGAACTCCAAGCAGATCTGCATCTGCAAACATCTGACCAGCACGCACGCCTTCCCTGTCATCATAAATCACATCTACTTTAGAATTCTTTAATGTCTCGTATAAATCATCTGCTACTGCTTTTGCCTGCTCATCATCAGGACGAATGCAGCATAAATGAACCTCCCAAGGTGCAATGGTAATTGGCCAGATTGGACCGTATTCATCATGTTTTGCCTCACATACAGAAGCTGCAAGACGTCCGATACCAATGCCATAACATCCCATAATTGGGTTATGAGCAACTCCATCTTTATCCACATACTGCATGTTCATGCTCTTGGTGTATTTTGTTCCCAACTGGAAAATGTTTCCTACTTCAATGCCTCGTTTAATGGTTAAAGCAGGTTTTCCACAACATGGGCAGATACCGCCTTCTTTTACTTTTGCAATATCCACATAAGAAATATCTGGAAGATCTCTTTCTAAATTTAATCCTGTAAAATGGAATCCTTCTTTATTTGCGCCTGCTACCAGACTATCAATGCCTTTTAAAGAAAGATCCAGGTAATAAGTTACCTGATCCGAAATTTCATATGGTCCAATATATCCTGCAACCAATGGCGCACCTTCGGTAATTTCTGCCGGATGAATTTCTTCTCCCACTAAATTGCGCAGTTTTGTTTCATTTACTTCATAATCGCCTCTTACAAATGCAACAACATAGGTATCATCCGCATTTTTCTGATATACTACTGCCTTGCAAGAAGAAACCACATCACTTTTTAAGTAATTGCATACCTCTTCAATGGTCTTGCAGTCCGGTGTCTCAATGCACTGCAAAGCCTCACTGGCACCTGTGGAAACATTTTCTACAATATTCTCTGCAGCTTCCATATTGGCACTGTATTTACACTCTGCACACAATACAATGGAGTCTTCTCCAACTTCATTTAACAGCATATATTCATGAGAAATATTGCCACCCATCATTCCAGAATCAGAAGCAACTGTAACTACTTCCGGAATACCTGCCCGTTTAAAAATCCGGTTATATGCATCATAGCATTTCTGGTAATACTGCTCCAGATCTTCCTGAGAGGTATGGAACGAATAAGCATCCTTCATAGTAAATTCCCGCACACGGATCATTCCTGCTCTTGGACGGGCTTCATCTCTGAATTTTCTCTGAATCTGATAGATCATAAATGGATACTGCTGATAAGACTGGCCATATTCTCTTACTAAATGAACTGCGGCCTCTTCATGGGTCATTCCCAGTACCATCTTTGATTTGCTTCGATCCTCAAAACGCACTAACTCATTTCCAATACTATCATATCGTCCTGACTCCTGCCAGAGTTCCGCTGGCATTACCACTGGAAATAATACTTCCTGACCATCAATTGCATTCATCTCTTCCCGTATGATATTTTCAATCTTTGCTGTAATTTTGTGCAGAATTGGATACTCTGAGAAAATACCATTTCCAACGTATTTCATGTAACCGCCACGCACCATTAACGCATGACTGTCTATCACGCAATCTGCTGGCCTTTCTTTAAATCTTAATCCTACTAAATTTTTAAGTTTCATGTTGTCTCCTTTCACTAATCGCAAAAAATTGTGTGAATTTTCTTTGATACATATAAGCTTCTGCCTCGCGCAAAGTAGCGCACACAAAAAACGTCCTAAGTATACCAAATATACTTAGGACGAATAAAAATCCGCGTTACCACCTAAATTCAGATCATTATCTGCACTCATTGTAAGCTATCACTTACCTGTCTCTGATAACGGTGACCTCCGGCAGAAGTTTCTGATTCCCAATCAGCTTTCTCTCCTGCTGCTCCTAGACTGGTTCCACATTCAAACTTCCAAAAGTCTCGCACCAACCGACTTTTCTCTGATGGTTTTGAATATCTACTATTTCTAATCAACGCATTTGCAACAGTTTATCATGAATTATTTCTGTTGTCTAGGACTTCTTTTATAACTTTGATGCACTTATCATACCCAAGAATACTGCTATTCAAGCATAACGCATAATTTTGAGTCATGCCCCATTTTTGATCAGTATAGTAAGCATAATTAATGCTTCTTTTTTTATCGATTTCTTTCATAAGAGCCAACGCCTCTTTTTCTGTCTTATCATAGAGCCTCATGATTCTCTTGCATTTTTGAGGCTCATTTCCATGAATAAATATATTTAATACATCATCTCTGTTCCGCAGAATATAGTCTGCACATCTTCCTACAATGACACAGTTTTCTTTTTCGGCAATATCGCAGATGATTTTTTTCTGAACCTGATAAATATAATCATCCACAGAAGTTCCCTGAGCATCTCGTCCTACAAAGGAATAGGAGAACATATTCTTTTTCGGGGCGTACTCTCCACGTTCCTCAATAAACTTCTCGGATAGTCCAGTTTTTTCAGCAACTTGAGCTATGATTTCTTTATCATAAAATGTAAATTCCAGTTCTTTTGCTAAGGTTTCGCCAATAAATCGTCCACCACTGCCAAATTCTCTACTGATTGTTACTACTTTCTTCATTTGATCATCCCTCCAATTCTGAGATAACTTTGCGGTTTATTCTCTTCATAAATATTGTTGCAATTACGCATGATAACGTTTCTGCAATGATAAATGTGGTCCAAACTGTCCACATCATATCACTGGACTGACATGCCAGAAGTGAGAATCCCCATGCAACAGGCAATACAAATAAAAACTGTCTTAAAACGGATATAATTAATGACTCTAATCCACCATCAAGCGCCTGGAAGATTCCCTGATATGCAATGTTCATTCCTGCAAAAATCTCAATAATTGCCAGACCTACAATCATAATAATAATGGTATAAATCAGCCCATATTTCACTCCGTCTTTCACTCTGGATCTGCTTCCCATTCCGTGATTAAAGGATACAATAGGTGTAATTGCATCACGAAGACCAAAAGCTGCAAATAAAACGAACTGCTGTACTTTATAGTAAAGACCATAGGCTGTATTTCGCGATATTTGACACACAAAAAAAGGTGCAAATCCATGATCTGGATTTACACCTTTTTGGCTACGCGATTGAACAGATTATAACAAATTGCCGTAAAATTAGTCAAATGTTTTCTCAATCTTTTTTATTCTTTTGGAATTATGCATGAGAAAGAGAAGGAATTCTTAACTTTTCTTCCTCTATTACTTTCATTCCGTCCTCTTTTACAAAGAAGGTACTATCCTCTTCATGATATTCCACCACTTCATATCCCTCTGCATCCATGGGTGTAAAACCAAGAGTCACCTCATTAATATCTTCTCCAAATAACATGATGACTTCATTCAGGTTTGTAAGTCTGCTGGAAAATACGTTGTGAATAAATGCGGAATTTCCCTCAAGCTCAGCAATGATATAGGTGTCTGTATCCTTATGATAAAAGACACTTTCCTGCAGATAGCCTGTTATGTGAAACATAATTAAACTATTATTATTTTTCATGTCACATTTTCCATGAAAATTACTTTTCTCCATAGCTTCTAACAATAATTTCCACAAATCAGGATTATCCATGATTACCTGTTGCAACTGATTTTTTCCCTGATTGGATACTTTTCTGGAGTATTGATATTCTTTGGATTTCACAAAGCCAAATCTTGGATAGTAGTCAAGGACACCGTCGTTGGCAAAGAGATAAATACCATCTGCTTTTCCCTCATAATCCTGCTGAATCTGCTCCATAATGATTCTGGTAAGTCCTTTTTTTCGATACTGCTCATCAGTCATGACCGTTCCAAGCTGTAGAAAATGTTTGATTTCTCCATCAATCAGCATATCCGTCTTATTAACAGAAACATTAGAGACCACCTTTCCGTCAATAACGATGGAATATGGATTATAATTCTCTCCCCAGAAGCCATTCTGATACCATTCCTCGAAATTCAAACCAAATATTTTTTCAGCCAATTCATTAAAACTTTTTCTTAATGCATCATTATTACGATAATCTTTTTCTACTGTATACATTGTAAATCCCTTCTTTCTGCATATATAAATTTACTTTATTTATTATCCCATACACACGTTGGATTGAATAATTTGGTTTTTGACCCAAACTGATTATATAGTGAAACTCTGCGCCATTATTTCCTTAAAAGAAATAACCGATAACGGTTTTTCCAAATGTTCTCCTATATGCTTTTCCATCCAGACCATATTGTACCAACGATCAAACTTATAGCCGCATTTGTGAAATTCGCCTACCATTTGATAACCCAAATGTTCATGAAACTCCACACTGTTTTTGGTTAAATACTCATCCTCTGTTTCCGGATAAGCAATGCAGGCATTTAAATTCAAAATATTTTGAAGCTTTAATAAGCGTTCTAATTCCAGATATAAAGCTTTTCCAACACCCGAATTTCTTTGATCCTGTTTGATGTAAATGGAGGTTTCCACATCCCACTGATACGCTGCTCTGGAATGAAAGGCACTTGCATAAGCATAGCCCACAATTTCTCCCTGATTTTCTGCCACTAAATACGGATATTTATTTAATGTATTTTCAATTCTTTTCTTAAATTCATCCTCAGATGGTACCTCATATTCAAAGGTAATTGCCGTGTTTTTCACGTAAGGTGCATATATCTCCAACAAGGCTTTTGCATCTTCTATGGTTGCAATTCTAATGATCGTTTCTTTCATAATCTGCAATCCTCATCTACCATATCTATTCCGGTCTTTTCCCCAAATCTTTTGATTTTCCACCATTTGCTTTTATCATCTGACGCCATCCCATCTGTGCGCCCATTTTATAGAGAAATCTTGGAAATGCAACGGAAACATAAATATTCTCCAAGGTTTCTTTTTGAAGGATTTTATCTGAAAGTTCCTTTAAAACATGATCTATTGGTGCTTTCGGACCTTGTCCAGGTTCCATCTTTGGCATCATGGCAAGACCTCCTCCTCCACCGATTCCAATACCACAGCCCCAAATAAAGCCAGCTTTTTTACACCAATTATGCAGCACTTTTAATGCTAATTCCGCCTGATTTCCTTCATAAAAACCACAATTTACGATTCCGTAAATATGAATATTTTTATTTTGCAGATGAACTTCTTCTAATTGGATCAGATAGGAGAGTAAATGTGATGGAATACCATCTACATAAAGTGGATAGGAGAATACCCATGCATCTGCATTATTCAATTCTTCCAACTGCTCTTCTGAAATTGTCTTCTTACTTAGCCGAAGCTCAACAATTTCTGCCCTCTCCGAAATATATTTTTTTAAGTCTTCTAAAAGGGTTCCACTTGCACTATTTTGTATTTTTGGACTTCCGTTGATTAATGCAATTCTCATAAAGTTATGCCCTCCAATTCATTGATAAATTTATAAAAATGAACGGCCTCTACCTGACCATCATAGTTCACCGCATTTGCCTCCTGCATATTTCGCGCAGTCTCTTTCTCTTCATCTGTAATGTTTTCTCCATAAAAATATGCAGAAAGAGAAATCACATTTTTATATCTGCGTTTATGATGCATTTCCCCTTTGCGTATTACAAAATCCGGATGAATATATGAAATTGCCCGATCCTGCACCGCTTTTACGAAAGGACTCACACTGCCATAATAACACTGGCTGATCAGAATCAGTTCTGTACATTTTCCCATATCAATTCCTGTATTTTCATACCCATCAGAGATTACACACTTTCCTGGAGTTTTGATCCAACAGCCAAAACAACCTGTACAATGCCGAATGTTCCCCTGGGGTTTAATGAGCTTATATTCTCCTTCTACAGGAATATTAAAATCCTCTATATCCGTAATAATTAATTTCATCGCTAATCCTCTTTTCTAAACTGTTATCTCTATCAAATTCCCTTCTATTCCAACAACGCAACTTTCATAATATCCATCTCCAGTTGTTCTTGGACCACTTACTACTTCATAGCCATCTTCCCTCTCTCTTTTTCATCTATGCAGATAAGTATAGCATATTCTTTTCCTTTTCTTCACCTATTAACTTTAAAATATCATCATCCAATAATAAATTTGTCAAATCTTGTCAAATTCTCTACTCTATGCTACTATTTTTACAGATAAATGATTGGGAGGTACCCTATGGGATTTTTAGATAACTTATTAAAGAAAGAAACCCGGAAAATTATTTCCAATGTAGTAGATAATGTGGTCGACAAAGTTGTGGACAATATCAATGATTCCATGAACTCTGACAAGCCATCTGGCAACGAAATCAGCCAGCAGAACAACAACTCTTACTCTAGCTCGGTCTCAACAGCACAGACAACTTCCTATACAAGTCCAGCTTCAACAGAAGATCCTGACGAGGAGCACTGTGGCTACGAATTATCTGTGGTTTGTGAGCGTGTTGAGAAGATCGCAGCGGAGGAATGGAGTGGATATGAACTCCGCAAAAATATTCCAGCATCTGAGATGGGTGCATCTGCTGATGCCAGAGATTACAGCTACGGTCTCTACTTAAATGGTACGCCAGTGGCAATGATCATGATCATTCCGATTGCTTCCCACTACCACAAGAAGGATGTTCTTCTTGCCCACGAAGCCTGTGAAAGACAGAATGTGTTCTGCATGAACCTGTTACTTCATTTGCCGAATCGACGTTCTTACATATCCAAACAGCTTCGTGACCATGTAGCCAAATAACAGTTTTTGAAATACATTATGAGAAAAAGAAAGAGAAATGCAGCCTCAGCTGCACCCGTGAAGGATGAAGCATGCTCCGCAATCGTTTGACATTTTGCGGGTAATGGGAGTATGTTCAGTCTGGTGGCAATTAGCACAGCTTAATTGCTTCAAAGCTGTTTCTCTTTCTTTTTTTATATCCTTTTTAAGAAAATGAACCAAACCATGATTGAAATTGCTGCCAAAGAGGAAAACTGGCATGCCTTTTTACAATATAAACTGGACAGACAACACCTGAGCTGCCAGGAGGAGAAAGAACTACGGGATTTCATAGAAAGAAAAGCTTATCTTCCTATTTGTGAACTCTGGAAACAGCATAAGTATCCTGCCTCCCTTCCTGTAAAAAAAACGATAAACAAAATGGGCACCCGGAAAAAGCGCATCGTGTACACTTTTCCAGGAGATGAAGGGATTTTTTTAAAATTTATTGCTTTCCATCTGTTTCGTTATGACAGTCTATTTTGCCATAACTGCTATGCCTTTCGAAGAGAATTTGGAGTTCAAAATGCCATCCGCCGTATTCGTTCCACTTCCGGCCTAGGGGAAAAGTATTGTCTGAAAGTAGACATCAGCAACTATTTTAATTCCATTGATGTAAACATTCTTATATCACAGCTGGCTTTTTTGAAAGAAAAAGATTTTGATCTATTTTTTCTTTTTTCCAATATTCTGGGAAATGAGTATGTAATTGAAAATGGTAGAATAATATCAGAAGTGCATGGAGCTATGGCAGGGACACCAATTTCTCCTTTTTTTGCAAATATTTATCTTCGGAATGTAGATTTTTATTTTGAACAGCGAAAAGTTCCATACTTCCGTTATTCAGATGACATTCTTCTGTTTGCGGACAACCTGGAAGCGCTGACTGCTCTGCAAACAGAACTATATCAGAAGATTGCAGACTTAAAACTTACCATTAATCCTGATAAAGTTCATATTTCTGCACCAGGAGAGGTCTGGGAATTTCTTGGCTTTTGCTATCGTAACGGAGATATAGATCTATCAGATACTACGATTCGAAAAACAAAAGCCAAAATAAAGCGAAAAGCGGATGCTCTTCGCCGTTGGCAGCGCAATAAGGGATTGTCAGGGGAAAAAGCTGCTATTGGACTGATTCGAGCCATGAATCGGAAGTTTTTTGGAAACTCCTCTTATGTGGAGGATAAGAACTCTGCTCTGACAGATAAGAATTCAGCTCTGGCAGATAAGAATTTAGCTCTGGCAGATGACGTGGATACTTCTGAACATAATATAAAAGACTTTACCTGGAGCCGCTGGTTCTTTCCAAATCTTACTGTGGATACGGGACTAAGAACCATTGACGCCTATTTACAGGAATATATTCGCTACACTGTTACAGGCAGACATTATAAAGGAAACTATCGTATCCGCTACGATACCCTGAAAAAATGGGGGTATCGTAGTCTGGTGCATGAGTATTATAAAGATTGCAAGCAATAACTTTTTGTAGATTCGTCTACTCCATACCTTCTTTGCGATGTACAAATTTGCCAAGTTTTAAATCGAATTTATGGTATTTTTGCCAGATTCCAATTTGGAACTATATTTTCTATAAAAAATATGTTACCATAATATTAATTTTACTACAGGGGGAACACAACGTGGGAGTGAAATTATCGGAAATTGCCGAAGGTAACCAGATAACTCTGAAAATTAGAAGCCAGGACAAGGGTCTGGAAATGAAAGCAATTCTGAAAAAGCATGTAAAAGAAAATATTGCTATTATTTCATTAGATTATCCGTCCAATAAAAAACTGGTATTTGACAATGTCCAGGTAGATCTGGAGTATATCCATGAAAATACCATGCCTATTTTATGGAGTAATATCAAAGTCGTAAATTACAGTAATGCGGATTATGCAATACAGGCTCTGTCCGATGGAAATAAACGTAATCGAAGGGATTCTTTCCGGGTTGGTGTTGCTGTTATGGCGAATATGACCATGGCAGGACAAGGTATACAACAGGTTATGATTAAGGATGTCAGTCTTTCTGGCTTTTCCATTACGGATCGTGAGAAAGAATTGGGCCTTAAAATGGGTGATGAGCTGACCGTCAATTTTGAAGACTTAGGGCATATTCTAAAACTGGTAGGACGTCTGGTTCGGATTGAAGAACATGATGACATGATTATTTATGGATTTGAAATTTGCAATCTCTGTAAAGATTTATCTTCGTATGTTTCTTTAAAACAGCAGAAAAGAAAAAAACAATAACTACCTACTACATATTGAAAAGGAGATCTGCTACCTGCAGACCTCCTCTTTTTATTTCGCTATCAGCTTTCGCGAGCATTCCTTTTTTTTACATCATTTTTAATCAGCTGATAAGCAGCTGCAGTCAATGGCACTCCCAACAACATTCCACCGACACCCATGATTCCACCACCAATAGTAACTGCTGCCAATACCCAGATTCCTGGAAGCCCGATGGACGAACCAACTACTTTTGGATAGATCAGATTTCCTTCAAGCTGCTGTAAGATTACCAGGAATACCACGAAAATGACAGCCTGAATTGGTGACACGGTAAAGATCATAAATGCTCCAACTACAGCTCCAATATAAGCTCCTGCTACCGGAATCAAAGCGGTAAATCCCACCAAAGTTCCAATCATGCTTGCATATGGAAGTTTGAGAATAGACATTCCCAGAATACATAAAACACCTAGAATTACTGCTTCCATGCACTGCCCCACAATATAATTGCGGAAACTATTGTGAATGACATCAATCACATATGTGATCTTTCCTGGAAACTTCTTTCCCAGATAAGTATTCATTAGTGTTCTAATATTTTTTCCTAATTTTTCTTTACTGGAAAGAATATAAATCGAAAAGATGATTCCAATGAAAAATGTTACGGTGGCGGAACATACCTTGGTTACAACGGAAACAATAGATTCCATGGCACCGCCTACTCCATTCAACAGAATATCTGCACCTTTTTTCACAACACTATCCCAATCAATAGACTGATTATTAATAAAAGAAGATTCTCCTACAAGGTATTTGGTAATCTCTGTATTGTCCTGAAGCCATGCAAATGCAGAGTCAATTGCATCCGGAAGTCGATCCACCAATAATAAGATACAAGCTCCCAATTCTGGAAGAATCATATAAACAATCAGCACAATTGCCAGAATCAATGTCAAAAATGCCAATACCATACATATCGGTCTCTTTATTTTGAAAGCAATAGATTTTTGGGGTTTGTCAGGAACCTTTTTCTCCTGATCTTCCATGGAAACCTGTTGAGAAATCACTTCCACATCTACAGAAACTTCTTGGGTATTTTCCTCTGAGTCTACATTTTTTTTTCTCAAAAATAGCTTTTCGAAAAATATCTCATACTGGCCCATCAGAATGTTTACCACATAAGCAATCACACAACCTGCCAAAAGTGGCATTGCTGCACCTAATCCCATTCCTGCCAGCTGAAATACCTTGTCCCAATAATGAATAATCACATAGAGTACCAGCACTGTAACGCCGACCCTAACACAGGTCATCCAATTTACCTTCATACGATTTCTCCATTTCTTTTTTTCTTTACGATTTTATTGAATATATTGTATTCCATTTTTCTAATGAAGCCAAGTCTTTCAGGTTTTTTTAAGGTTTTTTTATGATTTGTTCTCCTCAAAACAAAAAATTTAAAAAGGATATTGACATTTTACTTCTCAGATGATATGTTTACTACGTCAGACGTAGTACGACAGTCGTACCAACGATAGACGTACCAACGACTGACGTATTAATTATGGAACTATGTTAGTTTCAAAATAGAAGGGAGTGTGTGTTATGATTGGTATTAGCAGTGACGTGATACGAGGCTACAACGACACCATGATACTTTTCCTGCTTCTGGAAAAGCCATCTTATGGATATGAAATCTCCAAACAGATCAAGGCTCTTTCTCAGGAAAAATATCTGATTAAAGAAACCACTCTTTACTCCGCTTTCACACGAATGGAAAAGAATGGATACATCCAATCTTTTTCCAGCAGTGATGAAACCGGAAGCAAACGCAGAACCTACTACCGGATTACGGAAGCAGGAACGGCCTATTACAAGGCACGCTGCGAGGAATGGCATCTGACCAAAGAAGTTGTGGAAAAGTTTATTTTAAAGGAGGGATTATCTCATGGAAACAATTAGAAATTATTTAGAGACCATGTTTGCCAAATTACCAAATTCTCCTCAGGTTCTTCATGCAAAAGATGAACTCTGGAATATGATGGAGGATAAATACAACGAATTGATTCGCGAAGGAAAAAGTGATAATGAAGCAGTTGCCATTGTGATCTCTGAATTCGGAAACTTAAATGAATTGTCAGAAGAACTGGGAATTACTGGATTTATGGCAAATGGTGCTCCTATTACTGGACGTACCTTAAGCCTTCAGGAAACAAAAGACTATATCAGAAGCTATAAAGCTCATGCTTTTCGGATTGCCCTTGGAGTACTGCTCTGCATTGCCAGCGTGATACCAACTATAATTATGTCAGGAAGTGCTTTCCCTGAACTTTTAGGACTTATGATCCTTTTCATTATGATTACCTGTGGTGTTGCTCTTTTTGTCTCTTCCGGAATGATCATAAGTAAATGGGATTACCTTGAAAAAGAAACCTGTACCATTGATTTTGGCACTGCTCAGTATGTGCACAACGAGAAAGAGAACTCCCGTACCAGCCATGCCATCTGCAATACCATCGGTGTTGTTTTATGTATTGTCAGCGTTCTGCCAGCGATTATTCTGGATGAAATGAATTTTTCTTCATCATGGTACGAAAATTTTGGTGCTGCCATCTTACTGCTTCTGGTTTCTATTGCTGTCTTTTTATTTATTATCAGCAATATGTCTCAGAGCTGCTTAGATAAATTGTTAAAGCTGAATGATTCTCAAACTGTGGGTGGCCACTATGTTCCATCTCAGGAAGGAAAAGAGCCATCTTTTAAAAATCCGGTAATAAATACAATTATGTCTGTTTACTGGCCAACTGCAACCTGTTTATACCTGTCCTGGAGTTTTCTGACTTTTGACTGGCACATGACCTGGATCATTTGGCCGATTGCAGGAATTCTTTCCGCTGCAATCAATAATATCTGCGATAAAAATTAGGAGGTGACATTATGGGTCGAAAAATTTATCTTGGAGTTATTTATTTTATTACCGTTATCTGTGTTATATTTGGATCATGTATTCACATTTTTAACTTTATTGAAAACTCTGTTCTTGATAACTTCTTCGGGAAATTTAGCGGAAGCAGCTCTCAGGTTCGAAACGAAGAAACCTTAGAAGATTTTACAGCTATTGATCTGGAGATGAGTGTTATGTCTGTGACTATTATGGAAGGGGATTCCTTCTCAATTTCCTATAATTGTCCTGAAAAATACGTGCCTGAATATGAAGTTAAAAATGAAACCTTATATGTCAGCCAGAAGGATGTTCATCTTAACTGGCCTTCGGGAAATAGTCAGAAATGTAACATGACTATTTCCATTCCTAACAACGCCCTTCCAAGCATAACTGGTCAGCTTGATGTAGGGGATGTCAATATTAAAAATATTGACATAACGGTTTTAGATATTACCGCAGATGTAGGTAATATTGAAATCACCAATGTTGATTCTGGTTCTTTCTCTCTCCAAGCGGATGTCGGTGACATTAATCTTTCGGATATTAACATGACCGATTGCTATATCGAAGCCAATGTTGGAGATGTGGATATGGAGCACTGTTCCTTTACCACCCTGGATATTCAGGCAGATCTTGGAGACGTGGATGTTTCTGACATTCTTTCTGCCCAGGAAAACTATCGCATTGATCTGGAAACAGACCTTGGCGAAGTCTCTGTAAATGATAAAAACTATAAAAAAGATTATTTCTCTGAAGCTTCAAGCAATGCAGAAGAGAATTACAAATTAACGATTTATGTTGCTACCGGAGATGTAGATGTGTCCTTCCGGTAACTGATTTTGAAAAACCGCTTCCCTCACGGTGAAGCGGTTTTTTCACAAAGCCTTCCGTTGCCTCAAGCAACACAAGTTAACATGGATTTTTCAATAAAAATCCTAATCATTGTCACAATTTGCCGCGTCAATGGCAATCACTAACATCATACCCATGAGCTCATCCTGAGGATTTGCAAAATCAATCACGTAGGTATCCCCCCAGTGAAACAGCTCCTTGGAAATATGGATAATTGGGCTGCAGCCTGCATATACATCATAATCCCACCCCAGGAAATCTCCTTCTACACGCCATCCATTAAAATCAATTTCATATTTGGGTCTAAAGAGGGCAAACTGCTTAGAGATGGTTCCGCAGAGCCGCCCACCTATCTGAATCTCAAACTGCGGTAAAAACGTCAAAAGCTTTTGATTAATCTGCCCAATTTCATTGTGAAAGGCATCGTATACATGAAGCTGATGACCAAAAGCAAAGACCTCTGCTTTCACCATATACTTCACATTTCCTGCTTCATCATAAATATCATAGGTATCTCCCCAGGAAAATACCCTCTGTTTAATTAGTAATTTCATCGCTGACCTACTCCTTTTTACTCCCTGTTAGTATCCACAGTCAGAATTTATTTCTGTCAGCAATATTATATCAATTATTTTTTGATCTGTACATAAATTATCCCTTTCCTCTGGTGGATTTGACATAAAATTGGAATTTCTAACCGCGCTTCTGCTCTTTGCAAGAGGATTGCGTTTAGGCATATACGAATTTTTTATATTTTTACAATACAAAAATTGGAACTTCTTTTGGCAAAAGGGCTCTTCTTACATTATTTTTTCAATATACAAAAAAACATAGCTAAAATATACAGGATTTTGGAAAAAATATGGACATTTGAGAAGAATTATTTTCTATATTGAAAATCACATAGAATTATATTGGAAAAAGGAATAATTTCTATAAAAGAGCTATGAATTTTAGGCAGAGAAGATCAAAAAAAATCTATATGAACAAAGTTTAATAAGTATAATGCCCACAACAAATGCGCCACAACAAATGCCACTTCAAATGCAATGCTCCATCCACCCCTATTTTATACTTTCACCTTAATTTTTTATTGTAATTCGATAAATATTTATTGACATTTCTCCCTCTCTAGTATATATTCCCAGTAAGAGCTAGATTCAAAGCTAGGTCCAAACTACAGGAGATAAACCCTGCCGTTTTCACTAAAAACAAAAACCTGGAGGTTATAATTATGAAACAACGTCATATTTCTTATTGGTTAAAGGCCCTCTGCATTCTGCTGGGTCTTATGGGAATTTTCTTTTTTGGTGCGATGACCGCCTACGCTGGTGAATTGTTAACAAAAGACTCTACGGATCCTTTTGCTTATTTTATTATATTCACCTGGTATACTGCCATTTTATGCTACGGAGTGCTGGTTCTGTTCTGGAAAGTTTGTACCCAGATTGGAAATGACAATTCTTTTTCTTTGGAAAATGCGCGCTATTTCCGTTACATGGGTTATTTAGGAATTGCTTATATGACAGGAGATGCGGTCCGCTTTATCTGGCTACTCACTCTTCAGAATGTAGATGTCAAGACTACACTGGCAACACTTTTTATGCTGTTAATCGCTCTGATCTTTACCGTTCTCTGTGAGTGTTTATCCCAGCTGATCAAAGGAGCATACGAGATGAAGCAGGAAAACGATCTGACCATTTAAGGAGGCACATATGGCAATTATTATCAATATTGATGTGATGCTGGCGAAACGTAAGATGAGCGTCACAGAACTATCTGAAAAGATGGATATGACTATGGCAAACGTTTCCATTTTAAAAAATGGGAAAGCAAAAGCAGTTAAACTGGAAACTTTAAATAAACTCTGCAAGATCCTGGACTGCCAGCCAGGAGACTTATTAGAATACCGACCGGATGAATCTGAAGAATCAATCCAAAAAAATTAATTCATGACTAAGGAGGTTAAATTATGAACACAGAAAATAATTTGAACCAACAACCATTCACCCAACCACAGCAGACCTTACAGCAACCCTATGTCCCATACCAACCCTATCCTTATCAGCCTATGCCACAGCCTGGCAGAAGTGAAGAGGAAATTGAGAAACGCAGTAGCTACTTTGGAAAGATTTTTATTCCAACTTTGATATACGCGCTACTATACACCATATTTTTGTATAACAATTTCCACAGTGTGACCATGATTTTGTTTGTGATGTCCACACTGATTTACTGTAAATACCTGATGAAACAGGCCGCCGTAGTTCCGAAAAAACGCACCTGGTTCTATGGAACAGTCATGATTCTTCTTGCAATTTCTACCTCGTCCACGGGAAATTCCAGAATCCTTGTAATGAATAATCTGGGAATCCTGCTTCTGCTGCTTTGTATGTTGTTAGATAATTACCTGGATACTTCCAAGTGGACTTTTGGAAAATACCTGGCTGCCATGTTTACCGCTTTTGGCGGCGGAATCAGTTATATAGAAGAACCTTTTACAGATGCTTCCTGCCATAAGAAGACCGGCGGTTTTAAGAAAAATGCTAAATTTTTATATGTGCTTTTGGGAATTGGTATTTCCATTCCTCTCTTGTTTGTTGTAGTTTCCCTGCTTTATTTTGCGGACGTATTATTTGCTTCTGTACTGGAAAGTTCCTTTGTTTTTGACTTAAATCCCGCTCGAATCATTGGAATATGCCTTACTTTTGCCTTTGCATTTTTTGCTGCATACTGTGGCATGAAATATCTTGGTCATAAGAAAATTTCCGAAGAATGTAAAGACCACGCCCATTTTGAACCTTTAGTTGCGATTACCACATTAATTCCAGTTTCTATAGTATATCTGGTATTTTCTATGATCCAGATCCTTGGACTTTTCCTTGGGCAGTTACAGCTTCCGGAAAGTTATACCTATGCAGCTTATGCCAGAGAAGGCTTCTTCCAACTGTTATTTGTCTGCTTGATCAATGTAGCAATTGTATTATTTGTTCAGGGTTTTTTCCGGGAAAATGTAATCTTAAAAATATTTTTGACTGTGATTTCTGGATGTACCTATATTATGTTAGCCTCCAGTGCCTTCCGTATGTGGATGTATGTGAAAGTCTATCATCTGACTTTCCTGCGTTTCTTCGTGTTCTGGGCATTGGCAATGATCGCGGTGCTTTTGACGGGTATTCTGATTCAGATTTTCCGAAAGAAATTTTCTTTGTTCCGTTATGGTGTGATTGTAATAAGCATTAGTTATCTGGCACTGTCCTTTAGTCATCCAGATTACCTGATTGCTTTTTACAACCTGTGTCCTGCCCACATGGAAGAAGCAGCCCCAGTAGATTATGAATATTTATCCACATTATCTACTGACGCTGCTCCTGTATTAGCGGAATATGAAGGTACATGGATCGATACCTATGACTCTCATATTCAAAGAACCATTGATGATTCCTTACGAGGATTTAATCTCTCTCATTATATTGCTCGTCGGCTGTTTCCTGACGGTCCACAAAAACAATCTGCTCTGAAGGATTCTGTGCCTCGAACTGATTATGACTACGATTATTATATGGAGTAAATGGAAAGGTCAGAATCACTTTAAAAAGATCACCATCCACAAATAAATCCATTTTTCCATTCATGAGAATGGTAAGGCTCTGGGCAATGGATAGACCCAGTCCGCTTCCCTCGGTATTACGGGAACTATCACCTCTTACAAATCGCTCCATCAGCTCTTCACTGGAAATATTCAGCTGCTGACGGGATATGTTTCTAAAGGTAATCCGGGCTAATGTATCTTTTTCCATTGTAAGATACACCCGGGTTCCTGTGAGAGCATATTTACAGATGTTATTCATAAGATTATCAAACACTCTCCACAAATATTTTCCATCTGCTTTGATCATAACTGGTTCCGAAGGACTCTGAACTACCAGTTCCAGATTTCTGACTGCTAATTTCTCCTGATACTCTCCTATAAGCTGTGTCAAAAGCACCGATACATCGCAATCTTCCATTTGAACCGGAAGATTTCCAGTAGAAGCCTTGGAGGCCTCCATTAAGTCTTCAATAAGTTTTTTCAGGCGGTTAGACTGACGATCCAGTACTTCTACATATTCGCATTGTAGCTAAAAAAATATGAATATCCAATTAGGTAACTGATTAAGATTTCATTAAGAAAATCTTTTTTGCCAGCTGCTGCATGGGTTCTTTTGCCACTTTACATACTTTTCTATCGTAGGTATAAAGTCCGTTCACTTCATCCTCCACATCCGAAAGCTGGGTATATACGCAACCGCACAGCCCCTGCTTAATGGCAGGCAATACCATGATCTCATACATTGCCCTGATTTCTGCGGTTAATTGTTCTTCTGAATCCATGGCTCCATAGCCATAAGAATTGTATTTACTGTAAAAATGTCCGTCTATAACTCTGGAATAGCCCCCACATTCTGATAAGAACATAGGTCTTTCCTTCGGTTCAAGTGCAATGGACTTAAAGTATACATGTTCACTGTCGAAATCGCTTTTTTCCTGCCAGAACCAGCCGGAAGTGGAATCAATCAGGCGGCTGTCATCCAGGGCTTTTACATAATCATACATCTCATCACTGTCGAACTGTCCCCAGCCCTCATTGAATATGGTATACGCCACAATACAAGGATGATTGTAAAGCTGCAAAATCGTGCCTTTTGTATGCTCCTTAAAAATTTCTTTTCGCTTTTTCTGTCCACGGATATGGTCTTTTCTGGTCTTCATGCCAATGGTTGGAAGCGCAGTATCCCGTAGAAAAGAATAGCCTCCGTTATTGATCATATCCTGCACCACAAGCATTCCGTGTTTATCACAGTAATAATAGAACCACTCCGGCTCCACCTTAATATGTTTTCTTAACATATTAAAGCCCAGCTCCTTCATACGAAGAATATCTCTTTCATATTCTTCCGGTTCTGCCGGAAGATAGATTCCATCCGAATAATATCCCTGATCTAATACACCATGCATGAAAATGGGCTTCTGGTTCAAGCAGACTCGGTTTACTCCATCTATCTCCTCAATGGAAATAGTCCGCAGTGCAAAATAAGTCTCAATTTGATCCGTAGATGTGGTGATCCGCATAGTATAAAGGTGAGGCGTCTCTGGGGTCCATAACTTTGGCTCATAAACTCCCCCGTTTTCACAAACATATTCTGCCAGATTTAAATAACCTTCTTTTCCTGTAAATTTTTCTCTTAAAACCTCTCCATTTTCCAAAAAAACTTCCGCCAAAAAAGCGGGTATCTTCTCTCCCTTAAGCTCTACATGAACCCCTTTTAAATCTGGTTTCAGCACAATATTTTCAATATAATGCTCCCGTACATTTTCCAGCCACACGCTCTGCCAAATTCCGCTGACGGGAGTATACCACATGCCCCCCCGCTTTTTCCGCTGCTTTCCATAAGGATACTCTTTGGAAAGAAAATCTGTTACTTTTACTTCCAGATGATTGCTTTCCTTGCGCTTCACGAGCTTACTAACATCCAGGGTAAAGGAAAGATAACCTCCTTCGTGTTTTCCTGCAAAGACTCCATTCATATACACTTCTGCAATCTGATCTACTGCTCCAAAATGAAGCAACACTTTTTCTTCCATAAAAGATTCCGGCAGGAAAAAATATGTCTCAAATCTGAGATTTTTTTCTATTTTCTTATCATATCCAGATAAAATCGATTCTGGTGGAAATGGGACTTTAATCGGTGTTCCATTTAAAGTCCAGTTATCTTTTAAGATCAAATACTGCTCCCTCTTTAACTGGGGTCTTGGGTAACAATTCCAACTGTCAGAATTGCACATTTCTCCAGCTTGTGTCATGAGAGAATAATGATCAGACTCTTTTTTGATTGCAAGTATGAGTCTTTTCCCAAATTTCTTCATATGTAACCTCCCATATCTTTTCTATCTTTTTCCCAATATATAAAAAAAAGATTGCGCTTCGCGCAATCTCCGCGTCTCTGTTCTTCTTTGGGTCACGCTGGAAGCAGACTCTTCTGCTTCCAACTTGCTTAACCCTCTCGCTTTTACTCATAAAATTCTAATGGATCAACAGGTTCTCCGTTTTTTCTAAGAGCAAAATATAAATTGCTTCCCTCTTTAGAATAGTACTTGGTAGGTTCACTGACATAACCTATGACCTGTCCCTGTTCTACCAGATCACCCTCTTCAAAACTTACTTCTTTTAACTGACCATAAACTGCTTCGTATCCATCCCCAAGATCCTGTACAACGGTACATCCAGTTTCTTCATTTTCAGAAATATCCTTGATCTTTCCTGTTGCAATCAGCTTTACTTTACTGTTTACGTCTCCACCGATAATCATGGCCGGATTATATCGATACTGATCCAAAGTTTCAAAATATACAGTAGAATCCATGCTGTAATTCAACAAAACATTTCCCTCTAAAGGCCAGGTCAGTCCTTCTTCTGGTGTAAAATGAAGATTCGACTCATTGGATGTTGTTACTGTCTTCTCCTGTTCTTCTCCTTGAGCTGTTTCTGCTGCCTCCTGTGTCTGGTTTGCATTCTCTACTAATGCAGTCTGGGAATTTTCGGTATTTTCTGAATTCAACCCGCTTAATCCTCCCAGCTGAGAAGCACTATTTTCGGTCTGGGAGCCGCTGTTCTCAACTTGCGCCACCTGCTGCTGGGAAGTCTCTTCTCCCTGTTTCCCTTCTTCTACAGCAACTTGATTGTTCTCCTGGTTCTCCTTTTCGGATTGTTCGCTAAGATACACGCCTGTAAAACCGGCGATTCCTACTATCATACAGGCAATTAATGCAATAATCTGTTTTTTCTTCATAGGGCATTCCTCCATCGTCAAAATTATCTTTGACAACAGTATTTCCACCCTGTGAGCTTTTATTCAAAAAAGAAAAATAGATTTTTACAGTTTTTTGCTGATAATATTGGTTAATTGGGCAAACTGTTCTAAGGAAAGCGCTTCTCCACGAATGTTAACAGGAACTCCCAATTCCAGAATGCTTTCTTGAATCAACTCTTTACTTAAAGAAATTCCTGGATAATTGTTCAATCCGTTTGCCAGTGTCTTTCTGCGCTGATTAAACGAAGCCCGAATGATAGAGAACATTAATTTCTCGTCCTCTACCTGCACTGGTGCTTCTGCATGTCGGGTCAGACGAATAACTGCACTTCCTACCTTTGGCTGCGGCATAAAACAGCTTGGTGGCACATTCACCACGATTTCTGGTTTTGCATAATACTGTACCGCCAGTGAAAGAGCTCCATATTCCTTACTTCCCGGACCTTCCTGCATACGATCAGCTACTTCCTTCTGCACCATAATGGTAATGCTGTCAATTGGTACGTGGCTTTCAAAAAGTCCCATAATGATTGGGGTGGTAATATAGTAAGGCAGATTGGCAACCACCTTAATTGGTTTTCCTTGATTTTTGCTTTCTGCCAGCGCGTTGATATCCACTTTCAAAATGTCCTGATGAATGACTTCCACATTGTCATACTCAGATAAAGTATCTTTTAAAATCGGGATCAAATTAGAATCAATCTCTACTGCTGCCACTTCCCTTGCTGCTTCACAAAGATACTGGGTCATAGTTCCGATTCCTGGTCCGATTTCCAGCACAAAATCATCTTTTGTAATCTGTGCTGCTTCAATGATTTCTTCCAGAATTCTGGTATCGATTAAGAAGTTCTGTCCAAATTTTTTCTGAAAATTAAAATTATATTTCTGAAGAACTGCTATGGTATTCTTCGGATTTCCTAATGTTGCCATAAATGCTCCTTTGTCTAAATCAGATTACACTTTCCACAATTTCTGCACGGGAACGGGCGATTAAAAAAGATTGTCAAACATCTGATTTAAAAATTCCTGATAAAGCCGATTATATTCCTCATGAAAAGTCTGCGCAACATTCTTATCTCCCTGTCCTGTCATCTGAGCTGCTTCATACAAAGCAAAGGCAGTCTCATACAGATCTGGATTTTTCTCATAGAATACTTCTGTCAAAGTATCCTGGAATGTAAATTCTGCTGTTTGGGACAGATTTTCTATAAAATCAGCTTTGTTGATACATCCCCCAGCTTCATAATCCGATTTAAAAATCTTTTTATCCGCAGCAATCACAAATTCCTCGAAAGTCTCTTTTACATCCTCATAACATAATATTTTGTAATTTTCGTTCCAATATGTATCAAAAGTCTCCTTATCTGGAAACTGTTCAAATAATTCTTCCATTTCTATACTCCTTTTTATGTTGTAATTATACTATAAAGAATCCCTCAAAAAAGTGCAACCGATTTTACTATATACATTGCTGATTTAATGTGTTAAAATGCAGTCAAAAGGAGGCTTAGGCTTATGAAATACACAATTCAAGGCGAACCATTGCCAGTTGTAATCTGCGAACTGGAAGCAAATGAAACATTAATCACAGAAAACGGAGCAATGTCCTGGATGTCACCAAATATGGAGATGGAGACTTCCGGTGGTGGGCTTGGCAAAATGTTTGGAAGAGCATTCTCTGGTGAGAGCATGTTCGTAAACCGTTATACTGCAAAAGGTGGAAACGGAACAATTGCTTTAGCATCCAGCTTCCCAGGATCTATCCGGGCATATGAAATCGGACCAGGATGCGACATTGTTGCTCAAAAATCTGCTTTTCTAGCTTCTACTGCTGGTGTTGAGTTATCCATATTCTTCCAGAAGAAAGCAGGTGCAGGTTTCTTCGGTGGAGAAGGATTTATCATGCAAAGACTTACTGGAAATGGAACTGCATTCTTAGAGTTTGATGGAAGCATTGTAGAATACGAACTGGCTCCAGGACAGCAGATCATTATTGATACCGGATATCTAGCAGCTATGACTTCTACCTGCTCTGTAGATATCAAAACTGTATCTGGTGTAAAGAACGCACTCTTAGGCGGCGAAGGATTATTCAATACTGTAGTTACCGGTCCTGGTAAAATATGGCTTCAGACTATGCCAATCAGTCAAATGGCTGGCACTCTTAATCCATATATTATTAGTGGAAAATAAAATATGCTCATAAACCAAACGCAAGGTTCACAGTGACCTTGCGTTTTTTTTATATAAATGATCATTTCATCTTCGTAAAAAGCCGATAGGCGTTTTCTTCTGTTACTTTCATGACTTCTTCCGGGGAAATTCCCTTAATGCGGGCAATTTTCTCTACTACGTAAGGCAGATAAAGTGAACTGTTTCTCTTTCCTCTATAAGGTTCTGGTGCCATGTAAGGGCAGTCTGTTTCTATGAGGATTTTCTCTAAAGGAATGACCTCTACGGTCTCTACCAGTTTTTTGGCATTCTTAAATGTCACAACTCCCCCAACGCCAATATAATATCCCATTTTCACATATTGCTCTGCAATTTCCCGGGAATAGGAATAGCAGTGAATAACACCAGAAATGTTCATTCCATGAGCCTTTTTCATAATGGCCATGGTGTCTTCTGCCGCATCTCTGGAATGAATGATCACTGGCAGATTACTTTCTGCCGCCATCTCTAGCTGCCGCAGGAACCATTCCCGCTGTTCTGCCTGAACTACCGGATCCTTTTCCCAATAATAATCCAGTCCAATTTCCCCTACTGCTACAGTTTTTTCCCAGGAGGTCTGCTGTTTTAACCAGGCAAAAGTCTCTTCATTTAAACCATTGATATCACTGGGATGAACTCCCACTGCCGCATAGATATAGTCATGCCTGCGAGCCAGTTCCAGCGTAGTTTTTGTGGATTCAATGGAAGCTCCCACATTAAGAATCCGGCAGATACCTGCCGGATTCATTTCTGCGAGCAACGCTTCTCTATCTTCCTCAAATCTTTCATCATCATAATGAGCATGAGTATCAATTATCATTGCAAGTGTTCCTCTAACATTTCTAATTCTTCCAGATCAATACAATTTGGAATACTGTTGTTTCTGACGGCTTCTTTGCAGACTGCATAATCTACCCAGAGCACACATTCAATTTCCTCTTTCTGTAAATGGAAATCTTCTTCTTCCAGATCTCTCCACAACAGAAAAACCCGGCTGACCTGCCTATCAACAAATGGATTTCCATGGAAATTTTCCTTAATAGTAAGCCGTTTAATCCCGCAATCCACCAATTCCTCTGGTGCCACAATTAGACCAAGCTCCTCTTCTAACTCCCGGATTGCGGAAGGAATATAATCTACTCCAGCAGGAATATGCCCCGCACTGGATATGTCATAACACTCTGGAAAAGAGTCCTTGTCTTTGCAGCGTTTCTGTAAAAGAATCTGAACGATTCCGTGATGATGACGTACAATCCACACATGGGCTGTCCGATGGCGGTAGCCCAGTCTGTGTGCTTCTGTTCTTTCTACAGTTTCTCCTGTAGGAATTCCATTTTCATCTACAACATCAAAATATTCCATATTGTTTACCTCTTAATTAGCAGATTTCTGCTCCGCTTGGCATTGGCTTCTCTGGTATCATAAGTGCTAATACTCCGTTTTCATCTTCTGCACAGAGTAACATTCCTTCGGATACAACTCCTGCTAATTTTGCAGGTTTTAAGTTGACCAGAACCATAACTTTCTTACCCACCATTTCTTCTGGTGTGTAATCTTTACGGATGCCAGAAACAATCTGTTTTACCTGACTTCCTATTTTTACTTGAGAACAGAGAAGTTTCTTGGATTTCGGAACAGCCTCACAGGAAATGATTTCCCCTACCTGGAACTGCATTTTCATAAAATCATCATAGCTAATCTCTTCTTTTGCTTCGATATCTATCACAGCTTCTTTTGTTTCTTCTACAGACTCTTCGCCTGCAAGCTTTTTCTGCTCTGCTTCGTATTCCGCTTTCTGTGCCGCCTGAATCGCTTCTACCTTTGGAAGCACTTCCTTTGAATCTAATCTTGCAAAAAGAATTGCCGGTGTCTCTGTTACCTTTGTACCACTCTCATACAGACCAAACTGATCTAGTACATCAAACTCACGAAGGCTGGTAGATAACTGCTCAACGATCTTCTCTGCTGTCTCTGGCAGGAAGCTGTGAAGCAGACTTGCGCCAATGTTAATGGACTCTGTCAGATTATACAATACTTCTGCGAGACGATCTTTTTGTGCTTCGTCTTTCGCAAGTACCCAAGGAGTTGTTTCATCAATATATTTGTTGCACCGGCGGAACAGTGCAAATACTTCAGAAATAGCGTCTGCCACACGAAGTTTTTCCATTTTTTCTGCAACTTTTGCTCTTGTCCCTGTTACAACTGCCTTTAAGTCAGCGTCAACTTCTTCAGTAGCTCCTGTGCTCTTTACGATTCCGTCAAAATATTTGTTGCTCATGGAAACAGTACGGTTTACCAGATTTCCAAGGATATTTGCCAGATCGGAGTTGAATCTTTCGATTACCAAATCCCATGTAATGATTCCGTCATTTTCAAATGGCATCTCGTGCAACACGAAATAACGAGTAGCATCTACACCAAATAAATCTACCATATCATCTGCGTAGATTACATTTCCTTTGGATTTACTCATTTTATCTCCGCCCTGTAACAGCCAAGGATGGCCAAATACCTGCTTTGGTAATGGAAGATCTAAAGCCATTAAGAAGATTGGCCAGTAAATCGTGTGGAAACGCACAATATCTTTTCCAATTAAGTGGAGTTCTGCAGGCCAGTTCTTCTTGAAAAGTTCATTGGAACCATCTGGATCATAACCAATCTTAGTAATATAATTGGTAAGGGCATCTAGCCATACATATACAACATGTTTTGGATCAAAATCTACTGGTATTCCCCAGCTGAAAGAAGTTCTGGACACACAAAGATCCTGAAGTCCTGGCAGCAGGAAGTTGTTCATCATCTCGTTCTTACGAGACACTGGCTGAATAAAGTCCGGATGTGTATTAATATGCTCAATTAATCTGTCCGCATACTTGCTCATACGGAAGAAATATGCTTCTTCTTTGGCTGGTTTTACTTCTCTTCCACAGTCTGGGCATTTTCCATCTACCAGCTGAGACTCTGTCCAGAAGGATTCACATGGAGTACAGTATAATCCTTCGTAAGAACTCTTATAGATGTCTCCCTGATCGTACAATTTCTTAAAAATTTTCTTTACACATTTCTCATGGTCTTCGTCTGTGGTACGAACAAAATTATCATAAGAAGAATTTACCAAATCCCAGATTCTCTTTACTTCGCCAGCTACTTCATCTACATACTGCTTTGGTGTAATTCCTGTAGCCTCCGCTTTCTCCTGTATCTTCTGACCATGTTCATCGGTTCCCGTCTGAAAATATACATCATAGCCCTCTGCTCGTTTGTATCTTGCGATGGCATCGGCCAGAATAATTTCGTAAGTGTTTCCAATGTGTGGTTTGCCTGATGTATAGGCAATGGCAGTTGTCATATAAAATTTGCCTTTGTTTGTCATGTCTATTCTCCTTTTCTTTCTGTCTTAGAGGCGTTTATGTCGAAAGCAATCGCTCTTCAAGCCATCGGCTCACGCATAATATCGCAAAATATAAAAAAGCCCGTCTTCTTTCGAAGACGAGCATATACCCGCGTTACCACTTCAATTTACCAATACCTTACGATATCAGCCTCCATAAGTGCGTCCAGTCTTTCCTTCCACACTCTCCGCTATAACAGGCGGTCCCGTCAGAGCTTATCTGCCAATGCAGTTCATCCCTGCCACTCCAAAGCCATGTTCCAAATGCTTTCCTTCCATCCATCTCAGCCAACTGGATGTTCTCTGTAAAATTCCCGCAAATGTACTCTCTTTTTCTACGTGTTTTCCTATTTATAACCTAATTTATCATGGGTTTTTGGTAATGTCAAGTCCGAAGGCTTCCTCCGCACCAGTCAAAAATAAAACATTGGTAATTTTATTCTTCCTCAAACACTACATCCCCATGCAGTACTTCTTCTGAATCGTCCTTTTCAGGATTCTTCCAATTTAAATTTGTACCGCACTTATTGCAGAACACACTGTCTTCTAACTGCTTACTACCACATTTTGGGCAAAGAACTGCTCCCTGCAAATCCATAAGCTCATCATTTAAACGGTTCACTTCTTCTTCTGCCTCAGCAATCGTTGGAAAGAATGCTTTTTCAGCAACATCCTCATTTTTATGAGCCTGATAAAAAGCTTTTCCTAATTCTGCATACTGTTTTGTCAGAAAATCCTCTTTTGTGCGAATATCCAATTTCAATTTTGCAATAGACGAAGTCTCTTTTGCCTTATCAGCAACTTCTTTTCCCGCAGATACAACAGTCTGTTTTAAATGTTCAAAATCAAATGCCATCATTATTTCCTCCTATCGAATACAGATATAAACCATAAATACTGCATACAGAGCAACCATAATTCCACCTTCCAGGCGAATAAGTTTTTCCTTTGTCCATGCCATGATCCAAACAATTGCACTGAATACAATCAGTATAATAATGTCAATAACATTTTCCATAATAAATGTCATTGGACTGATAACTCCTGCAAAACCAAGGACAAATAAAATATTGAAAATATTGGAACCAATTGCATTTCCAAGAGCCATGCCAACTTCTTTCTTGTGAGCCGCTACTACAGAGGTTACCAGTTCTGGTAAAGAGGTGCCGATGGAAACAATAGTCAGACCTACTAAAGTCTCACTCATTCCTGCTGCGGTCGCTACTACAGTAGCTCCATCAACTACCCAGGTACCGCCAATAGCGATTCCTGCAATACCAATCACAACAAAAAGAAGACATTTCCAAATCGGCAGGACTGCCACCTTTTCTACCTCTGCTTCTTCCTCAGAAACCGCAGTATTTCCACCCTTTCTTGCATTTAATGCAGAACGAACCATAGTATAAATAAATACTGCAAATAAAACTATAAAAATTGCACAATCAATTCTTCCCAGAGACATTCCCCAAAATCCTAATCCCAACAATAAAAGGGCACATATTACAGAAAATGGAAAATCTCTTTTTAAAGTTTCTTTTTCTACTGCAACTGGGGTCATAATTGCACAAAATCCAATTACTACCATTAGGTTAAAGATATTGGAACCAACTACATTGCTGACAGCCAATGAGTTGCTTTCTTCAATAGCAGCAGTTATACTAACGGAAGCTTCTGGGAGAGAAGTCCCCATGGCAACAATCGTAAGACCTATAATAATAGACGGTACTTTCAATCTTTTTGCGATGCTGGAACTACCTTCTACAAAAAAATCTGCACCCTTTACCAGGAAAACAAATCCCAAAATAAGCAGTACCACTGCAAATGGAACACTGGATATAATACTTTCAAACATGGTTCATTTCTCCTTTTCATCAAAATCGATCTTATTGTGTCATCTTAACAATTTCTTCTATTAAATATGCAAAAATTTATTCTATGGTAGCAGAAAAGCCTCTTGACTGTCAACAGAAAAAAGTCAAACAATTTCCAGTTGACAAACCTTCTTCCCTGCGGATATAATTGAAAATCATATATTAAAAAGCTATGATAAGAACAAGTACATATTTGTGAAACAAACAGAAAGTTACCGGTTGATGAGAGGTGCATGGGAAACAGATATGGAATACATCTTTGAGCTTTGCACTGAACGGGCTTCCCAGTAGGCTGCAACGGATTGGCACACGTTATATCTGCCGGAGTGTTGTCGGACACTCAAAGAGACAGGGAATGTGAATTTCCTGTAAAAAAAGGTGGTACCACGAATCATTCGTCCTTTTCGGTTCATTCCGGAAAGGACTTTT
>JBGVLD010000097.1:0-10629 GCA_045124075.1 Agathobacter sp. | reverse complement strand
ATAATTACCTGATTAATTTCCGGTACATCAACACCTTCTGAGAAGATGTCCACGGAAATAATGTAATCCAAGGCATCTTCTGCTTCATCACCTGCAAGTCGTTCTATCGCTTCTGCTCTTACACTCTCTGAATCGCTACCGCTGAGCACAAGCGTTCTCCATCCTTTTTCATTAAACTTAACAGACAGCTCTTTTGCTTCATCAATACGGCTACAGAAAATCAATCCTTTGACTCTATCTCCACTATATCCAAAGAATTCTGCCTGTTTCATTACGTTCAACACACGTTCATCTGAAGTTAAATATCTGAAATTCTCAACCTTTTCTTCCGACGATTTTCCTGCATCTGCAATAACTTCCAGATCAGTAATTCCAAAATAATGGAACGGACACAGCAAATCCTCTTCCATTGCATTTTGCAAACGAATTTCATACGCAATCTGATGGTTGAAAATCTCATAAATATTTCTGCCTTCCAAATTATCGTCACGCTTATCCGGTGTTGCTGTCATACCGAGCCATAACTTCGGTGTAAAATAATCCATAATTTTCTTATAACTGTCTGCAGAACTATGATGGGCTTCATCAATAATAATCAGATCCCAATGTTCTTTTTTATATCTAATTAAAGTATCTTCTTTGCTTAATGTCTGTACTGTTGCAAACACAAAATCTGCATCGTAATCCTGATACTTACCAGTAACCATCCCCATAGAAACTTTGCCATCAAACACTTTACGGTAAGATTTCAATGCTTGTTTTGCGATCTGGTTACGATGAACTAAGAATAACACTTTCTTAAATTCCAATTCTCTTGCTGCAAATGCAGAAGCATAGGTTTTACCAGTACCTGTCGCTGAAATTAGTAATGCTTTATCTTCGCCAGCTTCATATATTTTTCTGAGATTATTGATAAATCCAACCTGCATGGAATTTGGCTGCAAACGGTATACTTCCAAAGATGGAACTTCTGATTGTTTCGCGATTTCTTTCTGTCTCTGAATAATCTTATTCTTTGTATAAACATTCGTATATGCTTCGATGAACTGTTCAAACGATAATGACTGCTTCGCATTCCACAATTGTTCAAATTCAGCAACCACGTTCTGTGTATATTCACCTTGTTCTGTAGATACAATCTTTGTGTTCCATTCACGATTTGTCGTAAGTGCACTAAGCGTCATATTGGAACTTCCAACAATTATTCTATACATTTCCTCTTTCTTAAAAATGTATCCTTTTGTATGGAATCCCTCTTTCGCATTCTCTGTTACAAACATTTTCAGTTCAATATTCGTAAAGTTTGCAAGGATGCGAAGTGCTTTCGGATCACTGAAAGTCAAATAATCCGTTGTAAGAATCTTGCCAGGAATACCACGCTGTTCTAATTCTCTTAATGTTTGAAGAAGCGGTGTAATTCCCCCCATTGTGATAAACGCAACACTAATCGCAAATTCTTCACATGACAAAAGTTCATCTTCAATGGATGAGATAACCTTTCGTCCTTCTTTATAGTTGTTCGATACAAGCTGTGGCTTATAGGCCAAGTTTGATGAAATATTGTGATTAATAAAGGCTGTTGATAGGCCTTGTTCTAACTGAACAATTTTGTCTTGATACATAATTTTTTCCTTTTATTTTACAACATCCAAACCTCATACCCCTGTCTTCTCGCAGAGTCATACACCGGACGCATATTTATTTCTAATATTCCATAGAATTCTTCTCTTGAATTCCCTTTTCGATACAATTCCTGACTTGCCCAAATAGAATGAAGATTGTCTCTATAGCAAGACTCATATAATTTTCTAATACCTGCCTTTTCATGAACCAACTCATACATCGTATATTGATTTTGAGCAAATCTCATAAAGAACTTGTCCCATTGAGGCAATCGATTGCTTTTCGAAGAATTCAATGAAGAATCCATTGGCATCAGATTCCATAACTCATCGTTCATAACAAATGACCACGGAATAAAATGATCTACATCATACGCTTCTTTCTTAATTGGTTCATTCTTAAATACATCTATTATGCTGGTCGTATCCAGGACGCCTTCCCATAATTTACGAACATGTCCAAGTTTTCTCATTTTATCATCCAATGGTACTAATTTATAAACCAGTCCTGGAACTTCCGGATTATTATTCTGTAACCAACGAACTTTCTCATACTGAATCCAGCCTAAAATTGCAACCATATTATCCTGTATCATCTGAATCCAAGATTCATGAAATATAATTTTTCGTTCCAGGCCTTTTTGATTCCCAAATATATATGGGAGTGGGCTTTCAATTCCATTGATTCGATTATAGTAAGCCATCATTCTACCAGCACTACTATTTAAATCAATACGCTCTGAATATCGATTAGCAAATCCTGACAATGCCTTATATGGTACATTTTGCGTGAGAGTCATCTTTTCTCCGTGCAATTCCTTGTCGTACTCAGCAATCTTATTCTTTATTTCTACCTTTGAAGCATTGCTTGGCAAATCACTCAGCTTATGTAACTTTAAGACAGCCTTTTCTAAGCTATCCTTAATCTCTCCATCGCCCCAAATACCACTAAGATGTACATGGAATTCCAACACAGAATACCAGGCATTTGAAATCATTTCATTAATAATTTCATCGTAAGAAGCTTCTTTCTTATCTTCTGAAATCAACTGAACAATAGCCTCTAACCAATAAAATTTATAGCAATATGAAGGATCTTTCATCATTCTAGAAAAGCCTTCAATATCTAACGTATTATAATACCCAGAATCAATATGTAGTTGATACTCTATTTTCTGAGAATCATATTTAACCATCTTTCGTCTCCTCTGCCGACTCTTACATCACCGGTAATCCATTGTTTTTCCACTGTAAATTCGGGGAAACCTGCCAATAATTCTGCCATAGACTCCTCTGTCATATCCGTAAAATATCTGCCGTTTCTCTCCCCTTCAAAATATCCGTATTTGAAAGAAAGATAAATAATACCGTTCACTTTTGTCGCCAAACTTATTTTACGAATAATCTCTGGTAATTCTTCCCTTTTTACATGTAATATAGATGCACATGCCCAAATGCCATCATATATCTCTTTTTCATTTAGGTCCTGAAAAAGCATATGTTTTACTATGATACCTGTATATTCACTCGCCGCCTTACACAGTTCTAATGAACCGTCCATTGCAGTAACTATACATCCATGCTCCAAGAAATATTTTGTATCCCTTCCAGATCCGCAACCAAAATCAAGAACTGTTGCATTCTCCGGCAATAATTCTAAAAACGTATCTTGAATATGTTTAAAATCAACTGATACTGTTCCATCAATAAACTTTCTTGCATTTTCATTGTAATAATCTATTGTATTTCCCATAAAACAGCATCCTTTCACGCAATGATTCTAAACAATATCTACTATATCATCCAACTTACAATCCAAAGTCTCACATATCTTAACCAATACACCCACGCGAACATCTTCATTCTTTCCAAGTTTAGCCATTGCATTTGTACTAATCTTCGCAGCTTTAATCAAGTCTGTTTTCATCATTTTCCGTTCGTTTAAAATCATCCATAATTTATCATAATTTACAGCCATTGATTCGCCTCCATATTTTCCGTTCAATAGAATCATTACGTCTATTTTAGCACCTTGTTAGAATAAGCACAATTGAATTTTGAAAATTGCAATACTCAATTTACTTTCAATAAACAAGCTCAATACAAAACACATTAAAATGCGTTTTATCCTTTAAAACAGGGAACAATTGCTCCAGTTTTCAACATTCCAAATATTTAGGTATACATTTATATAGGCTAAGTATTTTCAACTTCATTTTATAGAGTGTTTACCCTTGAAACACACAAAAAAAGCCAGCATTTTACTGCCAGCTCATTCTTAAAAAAAATATATTATTTTTATAAAATCCGAATTATCTGTTCCCACAAAAGAATCTCTTCTACATTTACATTTCGATTATCATGATAATGTCCAAAGAACCACTTTTTAAACTTCACTGTTTGTCGTATCTCCTCAAAATATGTTGTAAGTGAATCTGGTTTATATACACCATGACTGATTAATGCTGCTGTACTGGATGATGCACAATGCGTAACAATAAAATCCACTTTGTTATCATATCTTTGTAAATTCTTTCGTCCCTCATCCATCTCCTTTTCTGATGGCAATTCTTCTTTCCACCAGCTCAGATGATTGATGCGATATGGTTTCCAACCCTTATCCAGTTCCTTCTTCTTTTTCTTATAATCAGAGTCATCCAACTCCAGAATACCTCCATCAATATCATGACTACTCGCGCCACCGAAGGTAAATATTTTCTTACCTTCCAGTTCAAACACCTGTCCACGCATCAGATGGATAACCGACGGTCGGATTCTATGTATTTTCCCACCATGCCATTCTTCCACAGGATATGTATTTAAACGGTCAAAATTTTCATGATTTCCATCGACAAATAATGTCGTGAATGACTTGCAATCCAACCAATCCAAAACCATGGTTTCCATTTTACTTTCTTCGTCTTTATTCCATACACCACCGAAATCTCCACAGATAATAACGTAATCAGCTTTTGTCATTTCATTTTGTTCCGGGAAAATGCTGGCGTTAAAACGTTCAAAATCCCCATGGCAGTCACCAGTAATATAAATCATATATTCATCAACTCTTTTCTTCTTCAAATTATTCCTGTTAATACAGGAAACTTTCTATCTGCTTAATCGATACCGGCATATAACCATTCGCATCCACACCCACATCATATCGCTTGATACCAGTTTCTCTATTACTCATATTATAACTCCCATCCGAGTGAATGTGTCCATGCAGCATAATGCTTCCATAATGGCTTCTTGGCCATGACAGCATCGGATAATGCATTAGCGAGATATGTAGTCCATTTACAGATATCGTCATAAAATCCTTGATATCTTCAAATAAGCTTTCATCGTATTTCTTATCATGATTTCCACGGATTAGATACTTTTTCCCTTTTAATGATGAAATCAGTTCATTCGACTTTTCTACTCCTATGCGAAAACAAATATCCCCAAGCAGATACACCGTATCATCTTTATGTACAACTGAATTATAATTTTCAATCAATATACGATTCATCTCATCTGCATTTGTAAACGGCCGATTCTGCATATGGATTACAGCTTCATGCCCTAAGTGCAGATCACTGGTAAAATAAATCATTTTCTATCACCTCACTTTTTCGTATACTATATATCTCCAACCACTCTTAATCCCACAAACTAAAAAATGTGTCTTCAGCATATCTATTGCCTCATCCTTCGATACATTTCGATATTCTTCCAATTCTCTCGACATTGCCATATACTTATCCGATATTTCTTTATATTCCGGTAATTCATCCATAAAATGTACTGTCCCTCCTCCACCACGTTTACGGTTTTCTTCTAGTTCTTCTTCTGTCTGCAATTTCTCACCCAAAAATCCGTATTTTTCTGTAAATTCTTCATATGCTTTAGAATGTTCTTTTTCATAAGGATTTTTTCTGCTACATGTATATTCATTCGATTCTCTCCATAGGAAGATCATGCGTTCCAGTATTCTATCCCATTCTTCATGGCAAGTGTCGTTTACTAGTATTCCCTCTTCATTTGTATAATTCTTTCCTAAATATCCTGGGGAACCATACCGATTGTCTCGTATATCTTGCAGCATATCTGGAATTAGATTCTGTAAATATCTGTACATATTCCATTTGTCACAATCTGCATATCCACGAACAATTCGCTGCCAACTCCATCTCACACATTTCCCGAAATATTTTATTTTAGCCATTATTTTATTCTTTTCCCCTAGTCCACACATCTGAAAACCTTCTCTGTCCCAGATATTATTTGTAGATATTACTGTTTTCATTTTCATCATATCCTCTAAACTCACATACCATTATACTTGTAATATAATTTTATTTCTCCATATTGCACTCTGTCAGATTATTGAATATAATATACTTAACAAGCAGTCGGAAGGTGAGTGCACTTCACCCGACCCGGCGAAAATTTAATATGTACTACAAAGAGTAGCCGTTCCTAAACTTTACCAGGGCTCAGGACGGCTACTTCTTGTTTTTCATATTTAGAATCGTTACAATCAAAGACACTGTTGTCAAGATTATCATGAATTCCTCGTATGTACTCATAAGCATCATCCTCTCCGTCATGCTCGGATCGGATGGAGCACGTCCCCCGACTACCTGGGTAAATATATTATATTTTTCATTTAGTAAAGCCGCAGCGTATTGCCACGGCTTTTAATAATGCCTACATTACAGCCATGAGGATCAACCTCGGTCAATCAGTTTAACACCTTAACCTATTACATGGATTTCAGCACATTTTCTATGCTTAAAATATAGTTTTCCATTTATCAAAAACTGTTTAAGAATAAAATAGTTAACCATTCATAATTAACAGTTCAAACAAAATCCAAAACAATTAACAACTGAAGATGTTCTACACATCGTCTTTCATCCTAATTTATCGAAGACAGGATTCGAACCTGTGATATCATGATTTTAAGTCATGTGCGTTACCATTCCGCCACTTACTTATTAGGTAATCCAATTTAATCAGAATTGGTTGTTCTTCTTGTAACATAACCCCGTTACAGGGAAACTGAAGTTCAGGATTTTCGTAATGCAGGCAGTATAATTATGCTATTTCAATAAAAGTTGTTGCATTTGATACCTTAATCTGCGTATCCAGTTCTGTAAGCAGAATATTTCTCTTTTCTTCAAGCAATTCTAACTTCTTCTTTACATCTAATGGATCCACTAATTCCGTTGTATTTTCCTTTACATATACCTCAACAACGCCTAATGGCTTATCATCTTTTACTTTTGTATCACGCCCCAGAATACTCAATCTCATGCTTTCTGCCGTATTATGAAGCTGGCTGTTCTTCATATCACAGAAACGCACACGTTCATTGTATTCGTTATTCAGTTTTTCCTGAAGCTTACCTTCAAAATCAGCATCACCCTCATAGGAATCCATACCACGAAGTCTGCTCCTCAAAGAAATTGCTCCCGCCACAGTAAAGTTTCCGTAAGAAGTCTTTACTTCCGTCTTCGCATTAGAATCTACAATCGCGGCATCAATTTTCTGGAACCGTTCAATCAGATCATTAATCTGCTGATAAGATGCTTCTGCTTCTTTCGCATATTCTACCTTATCAATTCTCTTTGCATATACTTTGTCCTCATTCGGTTTAATCGTATCTACAAAGCTTGCTTTCGCAATTTTATCTGTAATCTTCTTTACCAGCAGGTCTCTTTCATCCAAAGCCTGTGTTACTAACATCTTTTCGCCCATAAAAAAATTCCTCCCTCAAATCATTTCTAACCTCTATAGAAATAATTTTAAGGGAGGATGTCTTATTTGTCATTGAACTTGTAGTATAAAGTTTTACGCGGCTTGATGCTCATTCAGTTTTTCATAATACGCTCGTAAACGTTTAAACTGAGCATTCTGTCTACTAGATTTAGTATAATCATATCGTCTGTTTCCACACAGCGTATCATCTACTGGCATCTGAAACAGCTCACTCAAAGCGTATAAATTATCGATGGTCGGTAAACTAATCCCGTTTAGCCAATGATATACACTTTGAACACTGCCAAGTGTCAGGTATTGCTGAACGTCTTTTACAGACAATCCGCGTGCGTCCATGATTCTTCGTAAGTGGATACCTGTTTTCTTTTTATCAATGATAGGAATCATGATTCTACCTCCTGTTCTTTCGCGATTGCTACTCATCCATCTCGCATCGTATATTATTTTCCTTGCACCAGCGAAGTGCAAATTCTCTATACGCATTATTTTGATAATCGTACCACTGTTGCTCGATGCCTGAATAACGAATTTTATCTTTAAATCTTCTGAAAGCACCGCGTCCTTGAATCGCCCGATACAATTCCATTTGTAACTTCTGGTCATTCAATTCATCAATAAAATCTTCCATTATTCGATATTCATGGATTTCATATTTTTCAGGCAGACGAATAAATCTATCCCATTCCATATCCATCAATTCTGCCATTTCTTTATCCTCTTCGTCCCAATTCCAGGAATCTTCTGAAAGGTAAATACTTTCCTGTTTATCAAAATCATAAAAATATGCTCCTGAATCCGATGCCAGTTCAATTGCTTCCATTAAAGCTGACATTTTCATCACACGATACGTACGATTATTCTTTTTTAAATACCTAAGATAAAGCACACTATCAGAAATAATTTTTGCTTCTTTTAAAAGATAATCTCCCAGACTGCTTTGTTCAAATAGTGGTTTGCTATCAACATCTGCGATTACAGAAGTCTGAACCAGATTCAACTCATCAATCAAACCAGCTCTCTCAAACGCACCATTTATCTCACTGCCGCCTTCTAAAAGCAAATCATTAATAAAGAAATTACTCCACAGCTTCTCTAATGCTGATTCCAGATTCATTTCCGATGCTCCGGCAAATATATATGAAACACCGATACTCTGTAAATATGCCAGATACGCGTCATCCACCTCTTCACAGAGCACCTCCACGATATGCGCTCCTCCATATCCTGGATCTTCATCTTCAATCCTTGATGTTTTCCATCCTAGTCTTCCTTTTCTGTCAAATGCTATTGCATATCTGGCTGCATCCTGATTGGCAATATAATCTTCTCGATTCATTTTTACATTTACAAATTCATTTAAATCCGGATACCAGCCACCTGTAAAACTCTCCTCCATTGTAACACGACCGCAAGCAAATGCTTCTGCCGGTATCTCACGATTTAAACGATAATATTCTTCCGTTGCCGAAACACACTCTTCCCTGTTAAGAAAAGAACCTGTTACTTTTCCATCAATCGATATTGTCATATGACAAATTACATATGGACGCATAATTATCCCTCCACCAATTTTCTTATCAATTCCACGACATATTTCTGCGCATCTTGATTATATGTAACCGACTCATATATTCGCCCATTGTATTCACGTTCAACTGTATAGATACCTAATTCTCTTCCTCTCATGCTAGGCACTTTTCTGGTTTTTCCAGTCTCTGGATTTGGTTCATCAAGCAAATATCCTTCTTCTTTCAAAGCCGCAGTAATCTTTGTCACAGAAACCTTCTTAACATTCATGTTTGCTATTGGCTCATAAACCTGATTTAAAACATGGGTAATACTTTTATCTTCCACATATATAAAACTATCCAGAATTTCTATTGGAAATGGCAATACTGGTTCCTTTCCAACTTTTCCTCCAATCATACCATCATTCCTTTGAACTTCTTCCAAAACATCCTTAATAAAATACATGCAGCGAATAATATTCGGGTTATTCAGGATATCATCATTTTCTAACGGAACATTGTTTACTGGATTACATCCGTCAGCAATTCGTTCTACATATTTAATTGCTACATCTAATTTTGACTGTTCAAACTGTTTCATCCTACACCTCTTTCGTTACTTCATGTGCCATAATCAGTAGTTCTGATGCCGCCTTACTATCCTTTACTCGAATCAGATTATCCCATGCATCTTCTTTTCCCAAAAGATTCATGCCACCATGCCAAACAAGCAATTCGTCGATTACTGCATAATGTTCTTCGTTATTTCTAACAGTTTTTACGTTGATTCCTACATTACTCATTTCATCTATCAAAAGATAAGTGACCAAGGTATTCTCATACAAATTGTTTTCCGGTTCTTCTGTAATAACTGTGATATTTACACCGGCTTCCTGTCTCGATTTTACAATACGGATAAAACGTTCCACCTTATCTTTACGGAGCTTTGGACTGGAAATCACAATTTCTTTTTCTGCTTCAACCAAATCACGCTCAAATATTTCAGAGTAATTTCCAGAATCATAAATTGCATTCACTTCCTGTTTTTCAAAAATCACATTATTTGAAATACGGTAGCCAATCTTTTTATAAGTTCGTAGACGTTTTAAATACATATCATCAAACACTTTAATATGAGAATCAACATAATCGTATACACGAACATCTTGTTTTCCTTCGTAATCTCGATTTAATCGTCCAACGTATTGTTCCAGACGACCTTCATAAGATACAGGTGCTGCTAACATCAATGTATCTAATCTAGGAAAATCAAATCCCTCTCCAATTTTAGAACCAGTTGCTATTAAGATAAGCGATCTGTCATTTGGAACGTTTTTCATTTGTTTGCGAATCAGTTCATTTTCTTTGTTTGTATTGTCTCCATAGAAAACAAACACATTATCTGCATAATTCTTTGATTGTTCGTATAAATATCTTGCCTGTTCCTTAAACCTGGTAAGAATTACTGGGGTTCTTCCATTCTTTACACAAATTTGAATATCCTCTAGAATCTGCTTGTTTCTCATTTCATTGCTGCAAATGTGATTGTACGCTTTATTAATCTCTTTCTTTGAAAATGTTCCTACTACTCTTGTATATCGTGGAATCACCAAATGCTCAATGCCTTGTGCTTCTGCTCGCTCTAATGCTGTATAGCGGTGTCTGACAGGACCTAGTAACATGTAATTAATTTTTTCGAGATTGTCACTTCTCATCGGAGTTGCAGA
>JBGVLD010000096.1:0-33475 GCA_045124075.1 Agathobacter sp. | reverse complement strand
CACTGTCAGAGAAAAGGTCCAGGTCACTCTTCAACAGGTTCATGAACTCCTTATTATCCGACATGTCACGCTGCCATTCCAGAATCTGTCGCAGCCATACAAGCTTCTCCTCTTCCTGTACCTCCGGCTTCTTACCGTCAGAAGCCTCCTTATATTTCCAGTGGGCCGCAATACCGTATTCTGCAGCCTTATGCATTTCAAAAGTACGAATCTGAATCTCAAACGGCTGCCCGTTACTGCCGATCAGTGTAGTATGAAGATACTGATACATTTTAGGCTTGGGCATGGCAATATAATCCTTGAAACGGCCGGGAATCGGCTTATACATTTCATGAATAACACCCAGAGCCGCATAACAGTCCTTCACGGAATCCACAATGATGCGCACTGCAAACAGGTCATAGATCTGATCCAGCGTCTTGTCCTGATTCACCATCTTCTTATAAATACTGAAGAAATGCTTTGCTCTGCCGGAAATATCCGCTTTGATTCCAGCTTCATCCACATTCTTACGAACTTCATCCACCAGACTCTGTACATAATCATCCCGGACATCTTTACGCATGGCAACTTTCTCTACTAAGTCGTAATATGCTTCCGGATTCAAATATTTTAAGGAAAGGTCTTCTAATTCAATCTTAATCTTGCTGATACCAAGACGCTGAGCAATGGGACAGTAGATTTCCTGAGTCTCTCTGGCAATTCTAACCTTAGCTTCCTCTGACTGATAACGCAACGTACGCATATTGTGAAGGCGATCCGCCAGTTTAATCATAATGACACGGATATCCTTTGCCATGGCAAGAAACATCTTACGTAAATTCTCCGCCTGCATCTCCAGACGGTCCGCATTCTTATCGTGAGCTTTCTTCTCACCTTCTGATAAATGCAGGTTCTGTAACTTGGTAACACCATCTACTAACAGAAGAACTTCTTCTCCGAATTCATCAATGAGCTCCTGATCCGTCATAATGGTATCTTCCAGGACATCATGAAGAAGACCTGCGGCAATCGTCTCTTTATCCAGCTCCAATTCCGCAAGAATAATAGCTACACAAAGAGGGTGAATAATATAAGCTTCTCCCGATTTGCGCACCTGCCCCTTATGAGCGTCATAAGCTACCTTATATGCTTTTTCTACCAGAGAAATATCTGCGGAAGGATGATACTTGCGAATACTGCGAATCAACTCCTCATACAGATCTTCTGGACTGACAAATTCTTTAATAGACTTAATACTTTCCGTACTGGAATGAAACTCCCGCTCCAGCCGCTCTAATTCTTCTGTAGTAATGTCTGCCACCTGACTCACCTGCTTTTCGTTTCTACTTTCCCAATTTATAAGTGGTTCTATTATATTTTATTTCTTTGTAAAAAGCAATAATTTGTCAAAATCTAAGTATTTTTCTATACCAGAGCATAGGCTCACCAGTCACTTTTGTCTCTTTTTGAAAAACAAATCCCAGTTTCTCTGCCAATCGTATAGAAGCAGTATTCCCTTTTTGTATGAGACAATTTACTTTTTCATATTCCAGATTTTCCCTGGCGTACTGCAAAAGCGCCAGGCAGACTTCTGTAGCATACCCCTGTCTTTGATATTCCGGCGAAATGATATATCCCAGTTCCAAACCTGTTCCATCTTCCAGTTCTCTCTGCTCGAAACCGGCTCTTCCTATCAGTTTTCCCGTTTCTTTATGGAACACCAACCAGGTTCCAAATTCCTGATATCGGTATATATTTTCTATATAAGCTTTTTCATATTCCAGTTCTTCCTCCCATGGAAAAAGAGGATCCACAAAGTCTGTGATTCCAGGCTGTTCATACAATTCAAATAATTCCTTCACATCCGACAATTCCAGTTCCCGAATCAAACATCTTGGCGTCTCTGTAATGACCCATGGAATATGATGATAACGCCAGAATACCCGAAGAAGAAACCGGGTATCCACCTCTTCGAATCCTTCTACAATCATATCCACTTCTTCCAATTTCTGATTGGGATATTTGGGATTTGCATAAGCTAACGCTGCCATATGAAGTGTGTGTGCAACGGAAAGAGTCTCGTCTGTGGCAGCAATTAGCAGACAGTTATCTGGGGAGATGCCTTCCGACTGATTCCACCCCTGTAATGCAACGGCCTGGATACCATCCCCACCCAGCACAAGCTGGGCATGGCGACGGATCCAGGCACATAAAAATTTCTCATTTTCTATTTCTTCCGGCACATATAATAGAACTTTCCATTCCATAAATTACATTTTTTTCGGTTCTGGATATTCTACTCCAAAAGTATCCACAGTTACAGTCTTCATAACCTGTGGCTCTATTGGACGATCACTGTAATCGGTAGCTGTCATAGCGATTTTATCTACTACTTCCTGACCTTCTACGACTTTACCAAATGCCGCGTAAGCTCCATCTAAATGTGGAGCATCCTGATGCATAATAAAGAACTGACTTCCTGCAGAGTTCGGCATCATGGAACGAGCCATGGAAAGCACACCTTTAGAATGTTTCAAATCATTTTGTACACCATTCTGCGCGAACTCACCTTTGATTCCATAGCCTGGACCACCCATTCCTGAACCTTCTGGATCTCCTCCCTGAATCATAAAACCTGCGATGACACGATGAAAAATCAGTCCATTATAAAATCCCTTATTTACAAGACTGATAAAGTTATTTACGGTATTTGGAGCGATTTCCGGATAAAGTTCTGCCTTCATCACATCTCCGTTTTCCATAGTAAATGTTACAACTGGATTTGCCATTGTTTTGTCCTCTTTTCTATTATATTTCGTAAATTTCTGTTGAAACTTCTGTAGCTATTTTACTTCAAGTTCGATAAAAGTTCCACAACTTTTGGAAACTCCATAAAATGGGAAGCTTTTACTAATACTGAATCTTTCGGCTTTACATATTTACTTAATGCTTCTGCCATCTCATCTCTTGTCTTAAAATAATACACTTCACAGTTAGGATTTGCCTCTTTTGCTCCGAGAGCATATTCTTCTGCCAGCGCTCCTGCTGCAAACAGGGTATGGATTCCTTCCTGTCCCACCGCAACACCAACTTCATGATGCATGGCTTTCTCATTTATTCCAAGCTCTCCCATATCTCCCAGCACTGCGATGCTTCTTCCCTTAGCATGAGCTAACAAGGAAATAGCAGATTTCATGGAAACCGGATTGGCATTATAGCAGTCATCAATAACCGTCATGCCATTTACTCTCAGGAAATTGGTTCTTCCTGCAATGGTCTTTGCCTGGGAGATTCCTACTGCAATTTCTTCTAAAGTAAGTCCCAGTTCCAGACCTACTGCTGTTGCAGCTAAAGCATTATATACATTATGTTCTCCCGGAATAGAAATATGCGCTTCAAATTCTCCTTTCGGTGTATGGATCTTAGCCGTCATTCCTTCAAAGCCAAGGTTTTCTACGTCAGTTGCATAGATGCCTTTCTCTGCCATGATATTTCCAGCTTCGTCCCTCTTTGCTTCTTTATTTATTCCATAGAAAACGGCTGGTTTTCCATTTACTTCTGTTCTGGTAGAAAGCTTATCGTCATCTCCATTTAAGATGACAGTTCCCTGTTCTTTCATATAATCAAAACATTCTGTTTTCGCCTTTAAGATTCCATCTCTTGTGCCCAGATTCTCCAAATGGCAGACACCAATGTTGGTAATCACACAAATATCCGGATTTGCGATTTCTGCTAAACGAGTCATTTCTCCAAAATCAGAAATTCCCATTTCTAAAACTGCAACTTCATGCTCTTTTCTGATTCGAAAAACTGTAAGCGGAAGTCCAATTTCATTATTAAAGTTTCCGGCAGTCTTTAAAACAGAATATTTCTGTTCTAAGACGCTTGCAATCATTTCTTTCGTACTGGTCTTTCCTACACTGCCGGTAATTCCTACTACTTTAATCCCTAATTCTTTTCTGTAAAAGGCCGCAATCTGTTTCATCGCCGCAGTAGAAGATTCCACCAGAATATATGGTCCTGCCGGATTTTCCAGTTCTTTTTCGGAAAGTACTGTAAGAGCGCCTTTTTCAAATACCTGAGGGATAAAATCATGACCATCCACCCGCTCTCCTTTAATTGGGATAAACAAATATCCTTCTTCTACCTGACGGCTGTCTGTCACTGCTCCGGCAATCAGATTATTTTTCAATTCTTCCGGTCCTATGTAAGTTCCATTACATGATCTGGCGATATTTTCCAGAGTCATATGTGGCATGGCTGTATTCATATGTTTTCCATCCTTCTATGCTTCGTATCGTTTCAAAGAAATCTCTATGATCTTCTCACAAAGTTCGTGGAAGTTCATTCCCACCACTGCTGCTTCCTGTGGCAGTAAGCTGGTCGGTGTCATTCCAGGAAGGGTATTTGCTTCCAGACAGAACATCTCGCCCTGCTCATTTAACAGGAAATCCGAACGGGAATAAGTGTTCAGTCCAATGACTCTTGCCACTTCTTCTGCATAATACTGCATTTTCTCAGAAATCTCCTGTGGCAGTTCTGCTGGGCAAGTCTCCACTGCACTGCCTGCTTTATATTTGTTCTTATAATCATAAAATCCCTGAATTGGTGCAATCTCAATCACCGGAAGGGCTTTTCCTTCAATAACACCTACAGAAAATTCTCTTCCCTGTACAAATTCTTCAATGACCAGTTCATCTTCCCACTGGAATGCTTCATCCAAAGCGGTCTTAAATTCTTCTGGATTTCTTACAATGGTTACTCCAATACTGGATCCACCACAGCAAGGTTTTACCACGCATGGAAGGCGAAGATTTAATTTTGTCACATCATCTTCTCTGTTTTCTTTTGTCATAGCAATCCCTATTGGAGTAGGAATCTGATTTGCCACGAAGAACTGCTTCGCCACACCCTTGTTCATAGCAATGGCACTGCTTAAATAATCACTTCCTGTGTATTTGATTCCAAACAGATCAAAAGCCGCCTGAATCTTACCATTCTCTCCATTTTCTCCATGAAGTGCCATAAAGACCACATCAGCCATGCGGCACATGGAAATGACATTTGGTCCAAAGAAACAATCCGACTGATCTTTTCTGGATGCTTTTACCTTCGCCAGATCCGGAGCCACTTCCGGAATTCTATCGAACTTCACGCTGATTTCCTCAGCTCTGTCAAAAATTCCTTCCAGATTCTCTTCTTTGTCACTATATCCCATAAATACGTCAAGCAAAATTACCTTATGTCCATTCTCTCTTAAAGCAGCAGTTACCATGCTTCCGGTCTTAAAAGACACATCGCGTTCTGTACTTAAGCCACCTGCTAAAACAACGATATTCATATCTACGCCTCTTTCTTATTATTTACATCATTCTAAACTGCCCCCGGATCCGAGAGCAGTCATACTTTATTATAATATGACATTCTGTCCTTGAATACAAGTTTTTCGCACTATTTGCCCACAAGAGAGCACCCTGGAAATGGAAAAGGAACTTTCCCGGCAAGTCCAACCGTTGAAAGTTCCTTAGGTGTAATCAGGTTCTATATTCCTTTCTTAAGCTATTCGCTGTCTCTTTCCTGTATTTCTTGTTTTAGCTGTTGCAATACTATATACATGTGAACAAAAAGTTTTCGCTCCAGCTCATCCTTTTGTTGTAACAGACTGCCATAGGCAAATATTTTTTCTTCTAATCGATCCAGCTCCCCAAAATCTGTTTCATGCCAGATGCTCCGTAATAGCTCTGTTTTTGCAGATTTCTTCTGATTAAAAAGCTCCATAACCTCTTCCTCAATCCCATTACAGATCATGAATTCCTGCATCCTGCTTTCCATCGTATATGTAGCTTGACCATTTATATCCTTCATCTTACATTCCCAAAGAACCCCTCTACACTTCAGACAGTTCCCCAATTCTGTCTGTCCACTTCCAGTATGTGTCTAACTGTGTAGATTGTCAAGACGCGTATCGCGTCTCGCTTTTTACGACATTTCTATTGTAGTAGTGCTCTTATCATGGTAAAATATAAGTTTACAAATATAAAAGCAACTATCCAAAAAAAAGACCACCTCTCGGTGGTCTTTTCTTACTCATTAGCACTCTGGCTCAATTAATCCATATGTGTTGCCTTTTCTTCTGTATACAACATTGACTTCGTCGGTCTCTGCGTTACGGAATACGAAGAAATCATGTCCGGATAATTCCATCTGTACGCATGCATCTTCTGGATACATTGGTTTCATTCCGAAGCGCTTGGTACGAACAATCTTAACTTCTTCTTCCTCATCTCCATCTATATCGATGAAATCCTGTGCAAATCCTGTTCCAGCACTCTGATTTCTGTCAATAATCTTGGTACGATATCTCTTTAACTGACGCTCGATTACTTCCTCTACCAGATCAATGGACACATACATATCGCTGCTGACCTGTTCAGAACGAATGATATGACCCTTAACCGGAATAGTTACCTCGATCTTCTGGCGTTCTTTCTCTACGCTCAGGGTTACAAATACATCTGTATCTGCACTGAAATACTTCTCAAGCTTAGAAAGCTTGTCCTGCACTGCCTCCTTGATACCATCTGTAAGTTCAATATTTCTTCCTGTAATTGTTATTCTCATGATGCCCAACCCCTTTGCAGTTTATTTGATACAACTTGTATCATAGTGACATTATACCACAAAAAGCAAAAAAGGCAATTATTTTTATGCAACTTTTACAATTTTGATACCACTTTCCGAACGGCGCGGAGTGAACTGTTACAGCTTCTCTAATTCACATGACAGATCTTCCCAAGTCTCCATGATTTCCATAATTTCTTCTTCCATGGCATCAATGTTATTCTGGATTTCAGTAAGTTTAGAATAGCTGGACTGAAACTCTGGTCTTAAAAGTTCTGCCTTTAATTCTTCTAAAGCCATCTCTTTTTCTGCCAACTCTTCTTCTACTTTTTTCACTTTCTTTTCCAGTTTGGAACGTTCTTTTCCTGGATTGTAATACCCCTTCTGACCTCCCGCATTAGAATTATCTCCGGAATCCGCGGCTTTTCTCCCGATATTTTGCAGGCTTCCGTTCTGGCTGATGGCTCCACCAAAGACCGGATTTCCCTTATAGGCATTTCCTTCTTCCGCCATCTGACGATCTAGTTTTTCCTGATACTCGTCATAACCGAACCGATACAGATTGGTCGTTCCATCTTCAAAGACCAACAGGGTATCTGCAACTTTTTTCACAAAATAACGGTCATGAGATACAAAGATCAAAGTGCCCTTAAATTCTTTCAACATGGACTCTAAAGTTTCTTTTCCCACAATGTCCATATGGTTGGTAGGCTCATCTAAGATTAATACATTTGGTTTTCTTTTTAGAATCTTACACAATGCCAGGCGGACTTTTTCTCCTCCAGAAAGCATATTGATGTTCTTAAATACATCATCTCCTGTAAAAAGAAAAGCCCCCAAAGAATTGCGTATTTCCGTTTCTGTAAGATTCGGAAATTCGTCCCAATAATCCTCTAAAACGGTCTTATTGCTGGTGTACATAGCCATCTGCTGATCAAAATATCCAATCTGCACATTCGTTCCATAATGAAATTCCCCGGAAAGAGCTGGAATCTTATCTACCAATGTTTTTAACAGGGTAGATTTTCCTAGACCATTTCCACCTAAAATCCCCAGCTTCTCCCCCTTTTTCAGTTCAAATGAAACTACGGACAATGGTGCGTCATATCCAATCGCCAGCGAATTTACGGATAACACATCATTTCCTGTCTCCTTTTCCGGTTGAAAATGAGCATGAAAGGTGCGGTTATCATACTTATCCGGTGCTTCGATCAGGTCCATATGCTCAATCGCTTTCTGCTTGGAACGGGCCATGGAAACCTTCGTAGGCTTATTCTTAAAACGATCTACCATCTGCTGAAGTCTTGCAATTTCCTTCTGCTGGGCAGTGTAATCCTTCATCTGCTTCTCGTAGTTTTCTTTCTTACGGGCAACAAAACTGGTATAATTTCCTGGGTATCGTTTAGCCGTACCATACTCGATTTCATAGACCACATCTACCACATGATCTAAGAACATTCGGTCGTGGGATACTACGACGACTGCCTTTGGATAATTCTTTAAATATCCTTCCAGCCATTCAATTGTGGTTACATCCAAATGGTTGGTAGGCTCGTCCAAAAGCAGGATATCCGGCTTTTCTAACAGTAATTTGATAAAAGCAATCTTGGTCTGCTGTCCACCAGAAAAATCCCGAAGAGGCTTCTTTCTCTCTTCCTCAGAAAAGCCGAATTTACGGATCAAAACTTCATACTCTTTTTCAAAATAATAGCCTCCATCCTCTTTAAACTGCTCTTCCATCACGGTATAGCGATGAACTTTTTCTTCGGAATAATCGGTTTCCAGTTCTTTTGCGGCAGCTTCTAACTGAGCTTTCCGAAGCTCCATTGGTGCGAACACTTTACGGATTTCCTGTTCTAAAGAAATGTCCGGATTTTCAAAAGCAATCTGCTTTAAATATCCGATTTGAGGATTTCCTGCTTTTGCAATAAAAATATCCTCATCACTACTTCTCTTTTCCAACTCCACTTCTCCACTGATCAGTTTCAGTAAAGTGGTCTTTCCACAGCCATTTCTTCCTACTACTGCAATTTTTTCGGTGTTTCGGATTTCAAAATTAATATTGTGTAAAATGACATCGTCTGCAAATGCAACTGCGCCATTATTGATCTGATATAACATAACTTTTCCCCTGCTTATTATCTTTAGGAAGGATTGTCAAAGCCGCTGAGATAATTCACAAACTGCTGGGCGGTTCTTCCGGAAATACCTCCATGATGAAGTTCCCATTTATTTGCCTCAGCAGAAAGTTCCTCATCCGACATGGTAATTCCAGCTCTTCTTGCCAGATTTATGACAATATTGAAATATTCTTTCTGGCTTGGTTTTGAGTAACTGATGGTCACACCAAAACGATTTACTAAAGAAAGCTTCTCTTCAATGGTATCAGAGTGGTGCTTATCGTTGGTGTTGTCCTGATCATTTCTATCATTCCAGCTTTCTTTGATCAGGTGTCTGCGGTTGGAAGTGGCATAGATCAAAATGTTATCCGGTCTGGTCTCCACTCCACCCTCGATTACTGCTTTTAAGAACTTGTACTCTGTTTCCTGTTCTTCGAAAGACAAATCATCCATATAAATAATGAATTTGTAATTCCGGTTCTTGATTTCCGCAATAATACGGGACAAATAACGGAACTGGTGCTTGTAAATCTCAATCATACGCAGTCCATCTTTATAATACTGATTGACAATTGCCTTAATACTGGTGGATTTTCCGGTTCCACTGTCACCGAACAGAAGAACATTGTTCGCTTTCTTTCCCTGCACAAAGGCTTCCGTATTATCTACCAGCTTTTTTTTCTGGATCTCGTAGCCGATCAGATCCTCTAACATCACCGCATCCATATTGTTTATGGCTTTAAAGTCAAATCCACCCTGATTATTTTCCTGAATACGAAATGCCTTGTTCATGCCGAACATCCCTACACCGTAATCTTTATAAAAACCAGTGATCACGTCAAAAAAATCATTTTCATCTTTTGTCTGCTCCAGTTGTTTGCTTAAGGAGCGAACTTTCTCGCTGACATTTTTGTTGTACATCAGTTCTTTTTTCACAATGGCATGATAATTGCAGATCTGACTGAAACAATTGATTCCTAATGCCTGTTCCATTTCTGAAAAATCAAAATCAAACAGCTCTTTAAATATCCTAAAGTCGTTTCGTACCAGATCATTGACACTTCCTGTACTTGCTCCAGTCTTTTCGCAAGTCATACTGAATGGATTCTCACACATCATCAGGTAAAAAGTCAGATAGTTGTGCCAGAGATTATCATCAAATCCATAATCTGTTGCCACTTGCAAGATCCGTTTTACCTGAGTATTGATTTTTCTGGTAAGTTCTAATTTATCATAATCTCCACTTTCAAATTCTCCAAAAAGCTTTCCCAGAGAAAGAAGGATCTCCTCTTCTTTCATATCCCCATACATCAATAATTGTGATACTTTCTGATACATTATTCTTCACTCCTTTGAAAATCAGTCCTACAACGTCTGCCCCTTCCTGAGCTGCTTACATCTGCAGGTTTTTCAATTCATCTAACAGTTCCAGATCCGAATCCAATACTTTCATATTCGCAGTCATTGGTTCTTCTCCAGGCTTTGTTACCGTAATTTCCAAGACCGTGCCTTCTGGAAGTCCGCTTTGAAATACCACCTGGAAAAAATTAATGAGTTTTGGGTGATTTTTCTTAAATTTTTTGGATGCATTCATAATTTTCATCATTGCTGCTGGATTCATCATAATTGTGCCCTTCTTTCTATCATCAGTTTTTGACATTTATTAAAATTGTACACGAATTGTTGTGCCTTGTCCATCCTCACTTTCCAAGGAAATTTCACCATCATGAAGTGCTACGATATGTTTTACAATTGCAAGCCCCAGTCCAGTTCCACCGGTCTCCCTTGAACGGCTCTTGTCTACTCTATAGAACCGCTCAAATACTCTCTCCTGATGTTCTTTTGGAATTCCGATTCCATTATCTTTCACCACAAGAAAAGCTCCATTCTCATTGGATGCTACTTCTACCCAGACATCACCCCCAGGCCGGTTATAACGGATTGCATTCTGACATAAGTTATCCAACAGCTCGCACATCATGTTCCGGTTACTCCGCAGCATGACCGATTCTCCCGTGAAATGCAGATGGATTCCATTCTTCTGGGCATTCACTGAAAGAGCCTCCATACAGCCTTTTGCCAGTTCATAGAAATCCAGCATCTCATATGAGGCAGCTTCCTGCCCATCCAGCTCAGAAAGATTAATAATATCGTTAATCAAAGATAGAAGACGGGTAGAATTTTTCTGAATTTCCTGAGCAAAATGGGTTTCCTGCTCCGGCCCTACCATATGATTTTCAATAAGTTCTGCATAACCGGAAATAGCAGTCAGAGGTGTCTTTAATTCATGAGATACATTTGCCGTAAAATCCTGCCGGCTCTTGGCTGCCAATAGAATATTTTCGTGCTGGGCACGAATAGTATTTAAAAAAGGCACCAGTTCTTTGTCCACTTCCTCTTCCCGAATCTCTTCCAGATGGTCCGCCATCGTTTCAATTGGCCGAATCAACTGTTTCGTCAAAAAATCTGCCAGAAGTACGCAGAGAACAATTACGAATACAAGAACCAAAAGCATGGTTGGAAGAACTGAAACCAAAAGACTGAATGGGCTTCTAGCCTCTGTTGCCAGTCTAAGAATCGTTCCATCATCCAGACGAAGAGCATAATAAAAAGTGCTCATATTAAGGGTGTCTGAATTTCGAATACTTTTTCCATCGCCCTTTTCTAAAGCATCTGACACCTCCGGTCTGTCCAGATGATTCTCCATACTTTCTTCATCTGCAACACTGTCAAAAAGAACTGTTCCTTTTTCATCAATCCAGGTAATACGAAGGCTCTCGATATCCACCGAGAGCCCTGTCATATCATCTCTGGAAAAAGTTACTGTATTTTTCAGGATGTTTGCATCCGTCTTTAAGTCCTGATGTACCTGACGGATAAACACCTGATAATAAATTCCTGTCATACACGCCATGGTGATGACCATTGCAATACATGCAATTCCTACGAGACGTAAATTAATTTTCTTTTTCATTTTTACTCAATCACATAGCCCACATTACGGACTGTTTTAATTCTTTTTCCAGCAGAAAAAAGTTTCTGCCTAAGGGTCTTGATATGCATATCCACCGTTCGGGACTCTCCTTCGAATTCGGTTCCCCAGACGTGACGCATGATCACTTCTCGGGACAACACAACAGAAGGATTACTCATTAGCAGTCTTAACAATTCAAACTCTTTAAAAGTCAGTTCCACCGGCTGTTCTTCTACATATACCAGGTGACGTTTCTGATCCAGGACAATCTCTCCTAATTCCAGAAGTTTGCCATCATCAGTACTGGTTCTTCTAAGCAAAGCTTTCACTCTGGTGATCAGTTCCATGACCGAAAAAGGCTTTTTAATATAATCATCTGCGCCCTGGTCCAATCCCTTGATCATATCCATCTCCGTTGTTTTAGCAGTTACCATAATAATCGGAAGCTGCTTTGTCAGGGGATTTTTTCGAAGCTTATTTACAATGTCGTATCCACTTTCATCTGGAAGCATGACATCCAAAAGAACAAGATCCGGCATAATTTCATCTAACTTCTTATAGAAATCTTTTGCTTTTTCAAATCCACATACCATATAATTGCTGTTCTTTAAAGCAATTGTTTCAATTTCTCTGATGTTTTCATCATCTTCCACAATATAAATCAAAGCCATTGTTTATTTCTTTTTATCCTTTTTTTCTTTTTTATCTTTCTTTAATTTTTTCCCAGGCTTTTCTTCTTTTTCCATTACATTCTGTTCTGGAATTTCTTCTGTGGTATCATCCTCTACTGTCTTCATTGGAAGCTCATACTTCTTCTGAAGGGTCTCAAACTCTTCTGCGAACCATGGAGCATTTTCTTCTTTCAGAATATCCAGATACTCATGAGTCTCGAATCCATCTTCACTTACCTGAATCATGCAGACTGCAATATTGGAACAATGATCCGATACTCTTTCAAAATTAGTCAGGATATCCTGTAAAACCAGTCCTAACTCAATCGTACATTTTCCTTTGCGCAGACGTCTGATATGACGCTGTTTTACCTCAATATTCAAAGAATCAATTACCTGTTCTAATGGCTCGATATCTCTGGCATGATAAAGGTCATTCTTCTTGAAGACATCTGTAGTTGTACCCACGATTTCCCGAACCGCATTAGCGAATACATCCAACTCTTCTTTCGCCTTCTTGGAAAATTCCAAAGACTTGTCATTCATCTCCTTTGCAGATTCCATAATGTTTACTGCATGATCCGAGATTCTTTCATAATCACTGATACAATGAAGAAGAATGGAAAGAGTACGGCTGTCTGTCTGTGACAAATCCTTATTGCTTAATTTTACCATGTAAGATCCCAGCGCGTCTTCATATCGGTCTACGCTCTGTTCCATCTCTACAATCTTCTGGGCCTTTTCCTCGGAATAACCATGGAAAAGATCCAATGCCATATATAAGGAATCTCTTGCTTCATCCGCCATTCTTCTGGCTGTCTTACGGCAAAGTTCTACCGCAAAACCTGGCTTATCAAGAAAACGTTCATCCAGTAATGCAAATTCGTCTGGAGCATCTGAATAGCCTTCTCCTGCTTTATCCCGGATTGTCAAGGTCGCCAGTTTTACAAGCTGATTACCAAATGGGAATAAAATAATTGCACAGCCAATATTAAACAAACTGTGAATCACTGCAATTCCTGCCGGAGCAATGGCATCATCCAGAAATGCAAGTGGATGAATGGCATGAATCGTGTAGAACACTACCATAAATAAAATCGTACCTATCAGATTGAAGTACAGATGAATCATGGAAGCACGTTTTGCATTTTTGCTGGCACCAATGGATGACATTAATGCAGTTACGCAAGTACCAATGTTCTGTCCCATAATAATCGGAATCGCAGAACCGAAGCTGATAGCTCCTGTGGCACACAGAGCCTGCAAAATACCTACGGAAGCAGAAGAACTCTGAATTACTGCAGTAAGAACAGCACCGGCTATCATACCCAAAATAGGATTATTAAATTTAGTAAGCATACTGGTAAATGCTGCGTTCTCCCCTAAAGGTTCTACCGCACCACTCATGGTCTGCATACCAAACATAAGGATTGCAAAGCCCACCAGAATATTTCCAATATCTTTCTTTTTCTCATTGTTCTTGCTGGACATAATCATAATAATACCAATCACTGCAAGAATTGGAGAAAAAGAACTTGGTTTCAACATTTTTAGTAAAAAGCTGCTGCCTTCAATCTGTGTCAGGGAAAGCAACCATGAGGTCATTGTGGTACCAATATTGGCTCCCATAATGATACCTACTGCCTGGGTCAGTTTCATAATTCCAGAATTTACAAAACCTACTACCATAACGGTGGTAGCAGAGGAAGACTGAATAATTGCTGTCACCCCTGCCCCAAGAAGAAGCGCCATAAAACGATTCGAGGTAAGCTTCTCTAAGATTCGCTCCAGTTTACCACCGGATAATTTCGCAAGGCCATCGCCCATGGCATCCATTCCGTATAAAAACATGGCAAGTCCGCCCAGCATGGTCAAGATTCCAAATATGTCCATAAGAAACTCCTTTTTTATCTTTGTGTTGTATTTTCATTTTTGAACCATATCGTTTTAATTATTACACAGATTTTACATTTTGTAAATCTGAGCTTACCGGATTTTTACAACAAAAATAAACAGATATTTTTCTAAATATTTGGACTTTTTTGCTTAATTATGTATCTATTGTAGAGTTTATGTAGAATTTTTGTAAATTCTATGTAAAATCAAACTTTTACAGTTCCTGTACGGTCTAAGGAAAAGATCACCCACTCTGCAATGTTTGTAGCATGGTCGCCGATCCTCTCAAAGTACTTTGCTACCAGAAGCAGATCTGTTGCCTGTTCACCATCCTCAGGATTCTTATGAATCATCTGGATCAGTTTCTGTTTTACTTTATCAAACAATTCATCTACCACATCATCATGTTTGATCACGGCCTGCGCCTTTTCCATATCCTTTTCTACGTAAGCCTCAATACTTTGAATCAGCATCATTGTGGTCTCGGAAGCCATCTGATTGATGAGTTCCAGTTTCTCAATATATGGATGATTTGCCATCATCATGGTCACTTCTGCGATATCCGCCGCATGATCTCCAATTCGCTCCATATCGGTAACCATTTTCATAGCTGCTGAGATTACACGCAGATCCTTTGCCACCGGCTGCTGCTGCATCAGAAGATTAAAACAGATATTTTCAATTCTTTTCTGTTCTCTGTCTACCTCTTCATCTCCGTTTAAAATCTGCTTTGCAATTTCCACATCCTGTTTTACCAGTGCTTCAATTGCTTTCTGAATTGCTTGTTCAATCATGGTGCCCATATGCATCATTTCCTGATTAAGCTGAAAGAGCTGCTCGTCGAATTTTGTACGCATTAACCAAACCTCCCTGTAATATAATCTTCTGTTCTCTTATCCTGTGGATAGGAAAACAAGGTCTTTGTATCTCGAAACTCTACCATTTCTCCTACCAGGAAAAAGGCTGTATCATCTGAAACTCGAACTGCCTGCTGCATGTTGTGGGTTACTACTACTACTGTATATTTTTTCTTAAGATCTTCCATTAATTCTTCAATCTTTGCCGTGGAAATCGGATCCAGGGCAGATGTTGGTTCATCCATGAGAAGCACTTCCGGCTGAACTGCCAGAGCTCTGGCAATACAGATTCTCTGCTGCTGTCCCCCAGATAAACCTAAAGCGGATTTTTTCAGACGATCTTTTACTTCACCAAAAATTGCCGCTCCACGAAGGCTTTCTTCTACGATTTCATCCAATTTTCGTTTATCCTTGATACCATGAACTCTTGGTCCATAAGCAATGTTGTCATAAATGCTCATGGGAAATGGATTGGGCTGCTGGAATACCATTCCCACTTTTTTACGAAGAAGGGTTGTATCTACACCTTCTCCATAAATATCTTCACCATCTAACAATACTGTTCCAGTAATCTTTACGTTGTCTACAAGATCATTCATGCGGTTCAGAGTTTTTAAAAAAGTGGATTTACCACAGCCGGATGGACCGATAAAAGCAGTAACTGCTTTTTCTTTAATATTCATACTGACATCTTTTAAGGCATGGTTTTCACCATAATAAAGATTCAGATTTTCTACACTAATCTTTGTTTTCTTATCCATAGACACCTCTATTTATTTTTTCTTTGCATGTACGTCAAATTTCTTTGCTAATGCCTTTGTTGCAAAATTAATTAAAAGCACAATTACAAGAAGCACTACTGCAATACCAAAAGCTGCTTCAAATTCACCTTTGCTTGCGCTTAAGTACAGCTGAATGGTCAAAGTACCACCGGATTCTAACATTTTGTGGAAGAATGGCTCAAGTCCTTCTGCCGGAAGAAGTCCTGAACTTCCCGCTGTAAATAAAAGTGCTGCTGACTCTCCAACAATTCGTCCGATTGCCAGAATTACACCGGTAATAATTCCCGGCATAGCAGACGGCAGAAGAATGGTTCGAATCATATACCATTTTCCAGTCCCCAGTCCGATTGCACCGCTTCTATAGCTTTGCGGCACAGTTTTTAACGCTTCCTGAGTATTACGCGTAATTAAAGGAAGTACCATCAGCACCAGAGTAAATGTTCCCGTTAAAATAGAATAGGATAGACCTATGGTTTCACCAAAGAACATCATACCGAAAAGGCCAAAAATAATGGATGGAATTCCAGATAAAGTCTCTGTGGCAAACTCAATCAGAGAAACCAGTTTTCCTGGTTTTGCATATTCATTCAAATATACTGCTGCCCCTACTCCTACCGGTGTAGCGATCAGCATGGTCAGTACAATAATATATAAGGTATTTAAAATGTTTCCTGCAATTCCTACGGTTCCCTTCAAGATACTGGTAACCCCTGTCAAAAACTGCCAGTTTACCTGTCCAATTCCTTTTACAAGGACATAGAAGATGATCCCCAGCAACAGAAAAACAGAAAGGGCCGCGCAAAAATAAATTGCAGCATACATCATGGCATCTTTTGGATGTCTTTTCTTCTGAGTAACACTTGTCATTACGCTTCTACCTCCCCTTTCTTTTTCAGTTTTGCTAAAAGCAGGTTAATAATCATAATAAATATGAACAGTACCAGACCTACAGTAAAGAGTACCTGCCTGTGGATACCAGAGGAATAAGCCATTTCACTTACTACCTGAGTTGTTAAAAATCTTACAGAATTAAATGGTAACGGAATATTTACAGTTCCACCAGCTACCATGTTGATTGCCATAGCTTCTCCCAGTGCTCTTCCCACGCCCAGAACTACACCTGTCATAATTCCAGATTTTGCAGCAGGAATAATAACCTTGAAAATCGTCTGGATCCTGGTAGCTCCCACTGCCAGAGAAGCAGATTTCATGGTGTCTGGAACTGCTTTAATTGAAGAAGTTGTAATATTAATAATGGTTGGCAGTGTCATAATTGCCAATACTAAAATTGCAGACAGCAAATTTGCTCCACCAGTATATTTATGAGTATCTGAATCAGCAAAAATCAGTAGTTCTAATTTATACATAAGTGGATTTAAAACCATTTTTCCTAATAATCCGTAAATTACAGAAGGAATTGCTGCAAGAAGTTCTACCGCGGGCCGAACCACTGCTGCCAGCGGTTTTGGAGCCACTTCCGCGATAAATACTGCTGTAAGAATACCAATTGGAACACCAATTAAAAGTGCTGCTGCTGTTCCCACGATAGACGTTAAAATAATGTAAAAGATTCCATAAGATGGTTCTTTGGCAGTAGGCGCCCACTCCGTTCCAAATAACAGCTCAGTTACCCCGACACTACCCAGTGCCGGGGTTCCTTTATAAATCATATAGCCAGTTATGGAAAGGACCGCCAAAATTGCAACTACCGCACACACTAAAAATATGTATTTTGCAATGTTTTCGCCTTTTCGCATATGTCACTTCCTATTCTGGAATGATTAATCCAACTTGTTTGATGATTGCTTTTCCCTCATCAGACTGAATGTACTCGAATAATTTCTGAACAGCTTCGCTCTGCTCGCTGATTTCTCCCTTAGTAGCCATTACGAATGGTCTGGAAAGAACATAATTTCCAGCAATGATGTTTTCTTCTGTAGCTGCAACACCATTTAAGCTCACTGCGATTACAGTATCATCTACTACATCTAAGGAAACATATCCGATTGCTCCTGGAGTTGCTGCAACGCTGGCAAGAACACCACCGGTAGAATCCAGTTCCTGAGCATATGCACATGCATCTTCAATCTCTAATAATTCTTCAAAAGCTCCTCTTGTACCTGAACCAGCTTCACGACCAACTACTACGATGTTCTGATCAGCACCACCAACTTCGCTCCAGTTTGTGATTTCGCCTGTATAGATATCTGCTAACTGCTCTGTGGTAAGATCTGCTACTGTATTTGCTGTATCAACAACTACTGCGATTCCGTCAATTGCTACGATGTTTTCTACAACGCCATTTGCTTTTTCCTCATCCTTTAATGCACGGGAAGCATTTCCGATATCCACGCTTCCAGCAGTTACAGATTCAATACCAGCACCAGAACCAGTGAACTCTGCGGTTAAAGTAATTCCTGGATATGCTTTCATGAATTCTTCCTGAAGAGCTCCACAAAGTTTTTCCATAGATGTAGAACCAGCCATGGTAACAGTTCCTGTTACATCAGCATCGTTATTGTCAGCCTGAGACTCTGCCTGGGAATCTTTCTGATCTGCGTTGGAATCTGTATTTGTATCTCCACATCCCATCATTGCAACTGTCATACCGCAAGCTGCGGCAATTGTTAAAAGCTTTTTAATTCTGTTTTTCATTTTTAGTTTCTCCTTCAAATTCAAATCTTTTTCGTTTACATGAGCTATCATAACGCCCTAATGTAAAGTTCGTAATCATCCATTCGTAAAACTTATGTAAAATGTGAGTAACCTTTGTAAAATTATTAATTTAAACTTCATTTAAGGTAATCTGGTGTATAATAGAATTAATAGGTAATTGCGAAAGAGATTTCGCAATCACCTGTCCTACACTGATAACATGAAGGAGAACAAGACATGAGCGATCAGATGATTTTTAGTCGATATGAGATCAAATATATGCTGACTGAACAGCAGCTTCCTATTATAAAAGAAGCAATGAATAAAAAAATGGAAGCAGATATTCATGGAAAAAATACGATTTGCAGTTTGTACTTTGATACTCCGGATTTCCTTTTAATCCAACGTTCCTTAGAGCATCCTGTTTATAAAGAAAAACTTCGGCTGAGAAGCTACGGGACCGCACAACCGGATTCCATCGTTTTTATAGAATTGAAGAAAAAATAATGGGCGGTCGATTCGATAAACCCACAAGCAACACCACTTCCGACACAGAAGAGGAAGCTACCAGCACAAAAGGAATAAAATCTGATCTTGCCATTTTCCTGGATGGCGGAATCATCAATATAAACGCGGAAGGAGATGGTATTGATTCTAATGGGAATCTTACAATTACCGGTGGCGAAACTTACGTATGCGGTCCTTCCAATAGTGGAAATGGTGCTTTGGATTATGGCGGTACTGCAACAATTTCTGGTGGAACTCTGGTGGCCGTTGGTGCCAGTGGCATGGCTTTAGGTATGTCTGACAGTTCTACCCAGGGCTCTATGTTAGTAAATCTTTCTGCTAACCAGAATGCGGGTATGATTACTTTAGCCAATTCTTCTGGTGCAGAACTACTCTCCTATGAAAATGTTAAGAATTACAACTCCATCCTAATTAGCTGCCCGGAAATTAAAGTAGGGGAGACCTATACCCTTACTACCAGCGGTACGATTACCGAAATTCAAATGACCAGCCTGACCTATGGCAGCTCTGGAAATGGTATGGGCGGCTTTGGCGGCGGTCGCGGCAAGGATGGTGGTTTTGGTGGTGACCATGGTAATAAAAATAATAATATAGGAATTCCAAATGGCGGGCAAATACCGAATAAAAAATAGACTCAAAAGTAGATTGCGCTTGCGCAATCTACGCCTGTGGCGGGGTCGTACTTTGCGACATCTTCCACTCTGCCACAGTGCGATCCTCTGGGATCGTTTTCTTTATGAAAACGATGTTCCCCTAAAGAAATAATAACTTTATTACATCTACATTCTACTGCAAATCACTTTATGGGTCTTATTTTCTTGTATTTTTTTGATGTTACTGTATCATTTTCCCTATAGTAATCAACCATCTCATTAAATTCCGTAACTAATTTTCTATGGATTGCCCATAATTCCTCTATTTTTAATGACTTATTTACTTGCACCTCTATGTAACTATTTTCTGGAATATATTCAAATTCTCTAAGATACCTTCTTACTTTATTATAATTTTTTTCTTCTTTGCAAAAAAAATCTCCAACATTACAGAGACAATCTTTCAAATAATAATTTCCATAATTGGGATTAGTTTCTTTTCCTGAATGGTTTGCACATGTCCTTAGATTTTTTATAAGAATTAATTTACAGTACTTTTCAAAATTTTTACAGAATTGAACATCATTTTGCGTTTTAATAAGTGGTGAATTCATATAAACATCTTTGTTTATGCATATATCCACTCCTGTATGATCTTCCATAACTTGTGATTCAACTAAGCTTTTTATCAAATAGTATTCTGCACAAATCAATGGCATTACAACAAATCTATCGTTATTATCTAAAGACAATTTCCTTAACTTATTGTAAATTGTGATAATATCCCTATTTCCTGGAACCATATCTAAATATGCCATAATCATTTCAGATGTGTTCTTTAAGTAATGTTCTGCTATATCATAAATATTTCCATTCCCTTTTGCATACAAGAAAGTTTTGGACACTTCTTTAGGATATCCTTGTGCAAAAAATTTACACTGAATATCTTCTTCATTGTCTTCAAATATATAAATCATGCAATAACCTCTATTTTATCCTTCTCCATATTGATGGTGCACCATTCATCATCCACTGTTACCGAAAAATCGTTCTTGCAATCAATCAATATAATCGAATTCTCAGCACACTTCAAAATGAGCTCTGCCCCATCGCCCTCATACATATCATATCTGTCAAGTAAAATAACCTTATACTTTTGGGGGTTAAGTACGCTTGCAATATCCACTCCTATAAGTTTGTCATTATATGTGTAAGCTACCACTGGTTCTCCATATGCCTGATATTTCTTAAACAGCTTGGTTAGTCTGGTCTTTCCCAATCCAGATTCATTATCAAAAATATAGATTCCATTATTCAGCTGAATATCCACTAATACATTGTATTTGTCTATTCTATACATGTTATTTCACTTCCCTGTTCTGGCTCATATGGTCTTTCTGATTGAATATATCTATTAAGCGTATCTACATTGGTTATTCTGTATTTATCTATCACAACGTCAATTGGTCTATTAAATTTATTTTGAATAGTAACAGACTCATTATGAATAATAACTGAACCTCTACTACAAGCACAAATAATAGCATCTCTCGCATTAAATCCACACTCAAGCAAATCAATGATTTTATCCGGACAATTTGCTACACATAAGGCAGCTTTACAACCAGTACTTAATTCTGTGGTGTATAGTTTACATCCAAATCTATCTATAAAAGACGTTTCGTCAAAATACTCTCCTCCATCAATTTCTCTTATCATCATTCTATCTAACTCTGTTCCCCTAACCTTTATTGTATCAAAATGCATTTCAATATCTTTTATAATTTCTTCAGCATTTTCTATAGAACCTATATATATTCTGAGCATACTTAACTTCCCTCTCCCGCCTTAACATCATTATCTCTCAAAGCAGTGTTCATTATAAAATAGCTGGAAATCTTGAAAATAAAGATTCCCAGCTATTGCAGTATCATCGGCGCGACAGGATTCGAACCTGCGACCTCCGCGTCCCGAACGCGGCGCTCTACCAAGCTGAGCCACGCGCCGTTATTCATTACACTAATTCTTTAATGCTTCAATATTTTATCATACCCCATCCCCATTGTCCAGCTTTTCCCAAAAAAGATTGTGCACGACTTAGCAACCACCAAACCTGCAACAACAATTTTCTTCTTGACACCCCCGATACTCTCCCGCAAAATAAATACAGACAATTACCATAAAATGATATGAAGAAGGAGTTATCTTTATGAATAAAACTGCTCTTATTACTGGGGCATCCAGGGGCATTGGTGCTGCCATTGCCAGAACTTTTGCCAAACAAGGATATGCACTAGCTTTATGCTGCCGCAATTCCATACAGGAACTGGACACCCTTGCTACTGAACTACGAACCTCATGCAGGGTACCGATACTGGTCTTTCAGGGAGATGTGGGAGAAGAATCTTTTGTTTCTGATATGTTAGAAGAAACACAGAAAGAATTTGGCCACCTGGACATACTGATCAATAATGCGGGAATTTCCCATATTGGTTTGCTCACAGACATGTCCCTGGAAGACTGGAATCATATTGTGACCACCAATCTTACCTCTGCTTTTTTAACCTGCAAATACGCTTCTCCTTCCATGATTGCACGGAAGCAGGGAAAAATCCTAAATATCTCCTCTGTATGGGGGCTCTGTGGTGCATCCTGCGAAGTCGCCTACTCCACCTGTAAGGGAGGTTTAAATACCTTTACCAAAGCTTTAGGAAAAGAACTTGCCCCTAGCAATATTCAGGTCAATGCCATTGCCTGTGGTGTCATCGATACTCAGATGAATGCCTGTTTTTCTCCAGAGGAAAAAGCTGAGTTAGCAGAAGAAATTCCCGCCGGACGTTTTGGCTCCCCTGAAGAAGTGGCTCATCTCGCCCTGCAACTGGTGACCGAAAACTCCTATCTGACAGGTCAGATCATTACCTTGGATGGCGGCTGGATCTGATTTTTTCTGTAAATACAAGACTTTTCAAATAATCCAGGTCTCTTTCTCTGAAAATAAGAAAAAAGACGCGTAACGCGTCTTTTCATCTTTTTCATTTTTTATGAGATAAAATTATTTTCATGAAAGAGCAAGAGGAAATTATTAGAAAGTTTAACAATCGAATTACAAAATTCAGTGAACGGTTGGTTCTTGCCATGAATATCCGTAATGTAAGCAACAAAGAGTTAGCTGACGCTGTTTTTGTTGCTCCATCTACTATCAGCAGCTACCGCACTGGCCACCGAATTCCTAATATCGAACAACTTGCTCTTCTTTCCACAACCCTGCAGGTTTCTTCTGATTACCTTCTCGGGTTATCTGATTCTTTGATTCTAAGTGAATCTTCCCCTTCTATTTTGCAAGGAAAATAATCGTCGTACGGGCTGGTACCCGAACAGTATTTGGTCCAAATACTTCTACCGTATGTTCAAAATTTTTTCCATCTTCATATTCACAATTGGTATTGACCACTACTTTCCATTGCATACCATTGGTAAGTACCGGAAGCTGCATGGTAAGAGGTTCCCAATAAGAATTCATACAGTAGAAAATAATGTCATCTCCTGTATCTTTCTTATTTCTACCAGCGAACATCACACCAATCATATGTGTTCCATAATCTGTACTGCTGTTATATGGATAACCATTATGAATACTGATCTGTGGAAGCTGGCAGGCTGCATCTTTTGTAGATTTACGTAAAATCGGATGATCTTTGCGGAACTGAATCATGAACCGTACAAAATCATGGATTTCTTTATATTGCTCCAGACGCGTCCAATCCAGCCAGGAAATAATATTATCCTGACAGTATGCATTATTATTTCCGAACTGGGTGTTACAGAATTCATCTCCTGCATAGAACATGGCAGGTCCCCGGCTACAGAGCAAGGCAGCAAATGCATTTTTCACCAGGCGCATACGAAGTCCATTTACTGCTGGATCATCGGTTTCACCTTCTGCACCACAGTTCCAGCTGTTTCCGTTATTATCCCCATCTGTATTATCCCAGCCATTTTTCTCATTATGCTTCTGATTATAAGAATACAGATCATAAAGTGTAAATCCATCATGACAGGTCAGGAAGTTTACAGACGCTCCATGGCCTCTGCTTTCTGGATTATACAAGTCTTTCGAACCGGTAATTCGCGTAATGGCGCCTCCGGCAGTACCATCATCTCCCTTTAAGAAACGGCGCATGTCATCCCGGTATCTTCCATTCCATTCTGCCCAGCGGTTCCATGAAGGGAAACTTCCTACCTGATATAATCCACCTGCATCCCAGGCTTCTGCGATTAATTTTACTTTACTTAATACACTATCAAACGCCAATGCTTCCAGAATTGGAGGATTTGCCATTGGGGCACCATTCTGGTCACGTCCCAGAATAGAGGCAAGGTCAAATCGGAACCCATCTACACGATAATCAATGACCCAGTGTCTCAGACAATCCAGAATAAACTGACGAACGATTGGATGATTACAGTTCATTACGTTTCCGCAACCACTGAAATTGTAATAATATCCATCTGGGGTCAGCATATAATAAATATTGTTGTCAATTCCTTTAAAGGAGAAGCTTGGTCCATACTCATTTCCTTCTGCAGTATGGTTAAATACTACGTCCAGGATAACTTCGATTCCATTTTTCTTTAAATCATAAATAAGACGTTTTAATTCATCTCCTTCATGATTGTGTTCTTCTACTGAATTGTAACCAGTATTTGGAGCAAAGAAACATACTGTATTATATCCCCAGTAGTTATAAAGCTGAACTCCATCTACTACACGGGCACTTTCCATTTCGTCAAACTCAAAAATTGGCATTAACTCTACTGCGTTGACACCCAGATCTTTTAAATACGGAATTTTCTCTCTCAGCCCTTCAAAGGTCCCTTTCGCCTTTACACCTGAGGATTCATCCATTGTAAAGCCTCGAACATGGGTCTCATAAATGACCAGATCTTCATAATCGTACTCCAGAGGAGTAACATCTCCCCAGTCAAAACGGTTATATACGACTCTTGCTTTATACTGGAAGTCTTTTCCACCTTCTGGTTTCTCTCCCCATTTTCTCTGTCCAGTAACAGCTCTTGCATATGGGTCAAGAATCAGGTTTTCTTCTTTGAATAACAGACCTTTCTTCTGATCGTATGGTCCAGTCAATTGGAATGCATACTCAAATTCTTCTGCTTTTAATCCATATACGAACATCGAGTAAGTATCTCCAAGACGGAAACTGTCTGGATAAGGCAGTCTTGCAAAAGGTACATTTTCTTCATTTCTGAATAACAGCAGGGTAACTGATGTTGCATTGTGCGTATTAATCGTAAAACTCACACCATTTTCTGCAGCATGGGCACCATTCATTCGGAAAAATCCCGGTCTTACCATATAACCGTTGATTTCTTTGGTTCCTTTTAATTTATTTTTCATATCCAGATCTGAATTTCTTCGAATCTGTGTTCCATTGGCATTCACTGGCTGTCGGTTCGTGATATTCTGTCGATGTGGTGCAGCTTCCTGCATACTTAAATAAACCGATTTTTTTGAATCTCCATTTTTTCCATTCCAAGTTCTCATTTTTCTATGTCCTCGATTCGATTTTCCCCACATACATATTTACCTCTTCTCCATTACTCCCCTGTTACAATAGTTCCATCTGCCTCAAAAATGATGTCACCATAAGGCTGTGAATACTCGCTCACATTTTCTATGATAGAAGCTTTTCGCCCGCCTTCTGCAATGGTAGGCTGAAAATCATTTCTGCTCTCAATAGAGCTGATGGTGCATGGAATAATTTTTGCCTCCACCTGCTGCTTGAGTTCTCCATCAACAAAAGTGAATGTCTGCTGGTATATCATGGTGTCTTTATTCTTCGGATTTCTGTTTCCCCCAAAGCAGAAATTTCCAAGACTGTAACATATTACTTTTCCGTTATAAATTTCTAATCCCTGTAGAACATGAGGATGATTTCCAATTACCACATCCGCTCCCCAATCTACAATCTTATGGGCCAAATCCTGTTGGTACTGGGTCGGGTAATGATCCAGCTCAATGCCCCAATGACAAGCCGCCATAACGATGTCTGCGTCCTGCGCTTTTAAATCCGCAATTCCCTCCTTAATATAGTTCTCATACTGCTCCGTTTGCGAAAGCAGATTTGCAGAAACCACGCCTATTTTTATTCCCTGAGAAGTGGTATACAAACCCACCTGCTCATTATATCCGTATACAATTCCAGCCTGTTCCAGGGAAGAAATCGTATCTGTCAGGCTGGATTCTCCATAATCTAAGGTGTGATTATTTCCCAGACTACATCCCTCAATAGAGCTGCTGGTCATAATGCCTGTATATTCTGGTCTTCCTTTTAAATTCCAGGTCTTTTCCACCCGGTCCACAGACTCTGTCAGTACACATTCCAGATTTACCAAAGTAAAATCGTCCGCCTCAAAAATCTCCTTCACATCTGAAAAGAAATATTCTTCCCCGTTTTTATCATAATATTCATGAAAAGATCCTTCGTAACCATGAGTTTGCGTAACTCCTAAAGTACAATCTCCTGTGGCAGAGATCGTCACTGTGGTTACCACCGGTTCTGGTGGTAAAGACTCCTGAGTGTCCTCTCCTGTCAGACTCTCTTGTTGACTTTCCTGCTGTCCAGCTGTTTGACTTTCCGCTTCAATCACAGCCTCACTATTGGCGGGTCCAGCAACTTTTTCTGCCGCACATCCGCTAATCAGAATGCAACTTACCCCAGCCAGACAGATAAGTCCCTTTATCCATTTTGGTTTTATCATATTTTTCTATTCTCTTTTCCCTTTTTGTAAAATATCCACCGTGTGACCGGCAGCACCCATAAGATCAGGTCGCTCACAAATAGACAGATGATACTTGATAAATGCCTCAAACTCTTCGTCATCCAAAGCATTTAAAACTGTTCTCATATGATTCGCGGGACCATCTGCCGAAATTACCTGAATTCTGGTAAGTCCTGCATTTTGGTTCAGTTCTTCCATATCTTCCAATCTTACAAAACTGTATAACGGATTCGCCTTTGAAGTACAGTGAAAATTTTCATCCAGCATTCCTGTTGCCAATGCTTCCTTAATATGTCTCTCTTTAAAAGCATAGGTCAATACACTGTATTCATTCATGATATAGGCAACAAGAATGATTCCTCCCGGTTTTGTAACCCGCTTCGCTTCTAAAAGCGCCTGCAGTTTTTCTTCTTTCCCATGTAAATGATACATAGGACCGAACAATAACGTCACATCAAAGGTATCCTCGTTCAGCTTTTTTAACTTTAAGGCATTTCCTTGAAAAGCATGCACCTTATTACATTTCTGCTTCAGCCTTCCCAAATTATGCTTTACCAGTTCCACTGCTGTAACGTCATATCCTTCTTCCGCCAGCGGAATACTGTAACGTCCAGTTCCTGCGCCAATATCCAGAATTCTTATTTGGGATTTCTCTTTCCCACCGCTTAACTGTTCCAGATATTTATGGATATATTTCATGGAAGTAATAAATTCTACCTGTCCGTGCCGGCTGTTCAGCCTCTTTTCCTCATTAAATTTATTGTAATATTCTTCTAATTCTGTCACGATGTTTCTCGCTTTATCATCATTTATACTTTATTAGACATATGTATTGATTTTCCCATGAAATAAAACATTCGTCAATCCCTGATTTTGACAACATATTCCACGTTTGGACAAAAACACCCTTCTACAGCTCTTGTCTTCCTTATTCATCTCTCCAACTTATGTCTGAATTCTTTTTCCATGAATTATGGTTCCTTTTTCTTCTTATTGCAGAAACCATTTTCAAAATATATGGTCGGACCGGGCAAAGTCTAAGCCAGATTTCCGCCACCAGCCGATATCCAGGCTTATCCACTGAAAAACGCGTCCCATCATGGATAACTTCTGTAAGTATTCCCTTGATCTGGTTTTCCTGCAGTGGTCCTTCTATCAGACTCTGATTATCCCCCACCATATAATAACCTGTTTTATCAATTTTCCAAATACGGTGCAGTATCAGGATTCCTTCCATTCTCTGGTATAAGACAACATCTCCACGATGCAGCTGCTTGGTAACTGGTGATATGATTGCTTCATCTCTTCCTGGTCTAAAAAGAGGATACATGCTATAGCCTCTTGGCTTGACTTGAATTGAATTGCCTTCGGACAAAAGCGATTCCAGATCAATCCAGTTTTTGCTCTCTCTCTTCATGATCTTTCCCTCCAAAAAGACCTCTTTGCTAAATGCAAAGAGGACTGGTTTTAATCATATTTTAACAATTTTATATTTGCTGTCAACAAACTTATGCTACAATAGTCAATAACTGATGGTTTTTGTAAAAAAATTTCCAAATTACAAAGATATATCATTTTTTACTGTCACAATTCTAAAATTTCTGCTATAGTGATAGCAGAATAAACCAAAATTCAAACTGAATTTGATTATTATAACGATTCATAAGGAGGATAACACATGGATCAGAATATTTATACAAGAAATGAACTTCTCGCTCAGAAGGTCATCAAAGGGCTGGAATCCAGAAATATGTCTGGGTACTATGCAAAAACTAAAGAGGAGGCGTTACAGAAAGCACTTGAACTTATCCCAGAAGGTTCTTCTATCGGCTGGGGCGGCTCTGCTTCCATTGCTGAAATCGGCTTAAAAGACGTGGTCTGCAACGGCAATTACACCGTATACAACCGGGATACCTGCTTACCAGAAGAAAAACGCCAGACGGAGCTGAAGATTTTTGGTTGCGATTATTTCCTCTGCAGCAGTAATGCAGTTACAGAAGATGGAATTTTGATAAATATTGATGGAAACTCCAACCGTGTGGCTGCCATTGCCTATGGTCCACAGCACGTTGTCATGATTGTTGGCATGAATAAGATTGCAAAAGATGAGAACGCTGCACTTCTTCGTGCAAGAAACATTGCTGCCCCATCGAACGCACAGCGTTTTCCAATAGATACTCCTTGTAAGAAAACCGGTTTCTGCGTTAACTGTCTTTCCAAAGATACCATTTGTTGCGAATTTTTAATTACCCGGTTCTCCCGCCACCCAGGACGGTTCCACATTATCCTGGTAAATGAGAATTTAGGATATTAAAAAACAATTTAACTTTTTCATACTTCCAGGATTCCGAAACATCCTGGAAGTTTTATTTTTTTCGTTTCAAACTCTTCAAATAAACCTTCTGCTCCGGTGTAATCCGGTAGCTTTCCACCGCCTTCTGAATGGCCTTATTATGGGTCCAGTCTGCAAGGCGGCTTTCTACTATATAAGGAAGAGTTGCTTCATACTGTTTGGCCAGAGCCGTGGCAAAATACCAGGCAATCATCATATTTACATAATATTCCTCCGACCGCACAGCTGCCACCCACTCCAAATATCTCTCATCAAAATCCTCATCCAGATAAGATTTCATCAGCATTTCAATGCCAAACCTGATGGTGTATACATGGTCAGAAGCCAACCACACTGAGATTTTTTCGAGAAGTTCACCCTTATGCTTCTTAAAGACCTTTGGAGTCATAGAATCACAGGTAGCCCAGTTATCCACATAAGGAAGAAATTCCTCCAGCCTTCTTACACATTCCTCATAATCCTTGATCTGTTCTATTAGAAATGCATGAAGATTGTTTTCTTCATAATAGGTATGGGGCAAGGACATCATATATTCATAGATATCCGGCCTCTTTGCCAGTTCCTTCACCTGTTTCCGCAGAACCGGTGTCCGGACACCGATAATCTTATCTGGATCAATGGTTGGTATTAATTTACTGTGAAATTCACGATATTTTTCATCCTGTAGTGAAAAAAGCAGATCCTGGATTTCGTTTTCGATTTGCACCATGTTATTCTCCATCTTTTTACCGTCCTTTCAACTATTTGATAAGTCTCAACACGCCAGGCACACATTCAAAATCCGCCCAGGTCACTTCTCCCAGATACTCTCCATCTGCATGAAGGGTCATTGGTACGGAAAGCTCCACATGGCATTTTCCAGAATTTTTCACATGAAAACAAGGTAATTTTTCATGCTTCGCCAACACTAGAAATGGTAATACAAAAAATGTCAGGAACCTCGGGACTCCATGAGCAAAACACATGGAAAGCTTTCCATCTGCCGGATCTGCGTGAGGCGCCATTGGGACACCACCACCCTCTGCTCTTAGATTCATAACCGCGGTAAAAATCAGCTTCTTAAAAGAAAACTTTTCACCCTCATCAAAGGTCGCTTCCACTTCTCCCGTTGTCATTGAGAACAAAGTCTGAATAGTTATTAAAAGATAAGTTAATTTTCCAAGATGAACTTTATTTAATGCTTTTTTCAGTTTGGAAGTAAATGCTTTCTTACAAACAATGGCATCCATCCCCAAGCCAGAACTGATTGCAAAATAAGATGGCTTTTCTCCACCTTCATAAGTCACTTTTCCAATATCTAACACCAACTCTTCCTGACTGTTCAACACACGTTCTATGGATTCTTCTATCTTTGTTTTCTGTCCGACCCCTCTGGCAAAATCATTTCCCGAACCTGTGGGAATCAGACCAATACGGACCTTACTGAAATCCTCTATTCCATTTATGACTTCATTTAAAGTTCCATCTCCCCCAAGCACTACCAAAGTCACTTCTTTTCCTGTCTCTGTTACTTTATCTGAAATCTGCCGGGCCAGTTCGGTGGCATGATTCTTGCTCTTTGTCTTAACTGCCTGATAAGAAATCTGTTTCTCTTCCAGAATGGATCTCACTTTCGCCCAGACATTCATGCCTTTTCCCGTTCTTGCTGTTTCATTGACTATGAAGTAAATCATATCTCCTCCTGAGTAAATCGCATTTGTTATATCTATTGTATATCATTTAAGAAGATTGGGGAATAGATTATTTCTTCCAGCTTAATTCTCACCTATTACATATTATCTTTAGGTATACCTTTCCTGAATTGGAAAATAATATATAAATAATTAAGAATTTACTATATTGACATTCTTTACTATTAGATGTAGTATTGTTTTAATCCTTACATAGTTTTTGAAACTATATTATAAAGTTTTTATTTTCTGGAGGTTGTTTTATGCAGATTACAGTTCGGGAACCAGGAAGTGCCCTTACTCACTTTATTGGTATGATCCTGGCGATGTTTGGTTCCATGCCCCTTTTAATAGAAGTTGGCCGTACTAGCAATCAAAAAGCCATTCTTTCGATTATGATTTTTGTTCTTAGCATGATCTTGCTTTATGGAGCCAGCACACTTTATCATTCAATAAATCTTACTGGAGATAGATTAAATTTTTTCAAAAAATTAGATCACGTTATGATTTTTGTGTTGATTGCAGGAACTTATACTCCTGTCTGCGTAATTACTTTAAGCGGGACTACTGGATACGTGCTGTTAACTGTTGTATGGTGTATTGCTCTTGCAGGCATGCTTTTTAAAATGCTTTGGGTCACCTGTCCGAAATGGGTATCTTCCGTATTGTATATCTCTCTGGGTTGGGCATGTCTTTCTGTTTTTGGAAAGCTCTTTGCTGTTTTACCTCGGGCCGCTTTCATATGGCTTTTGATTGGCGGAATCATCTATACGGTGGGTGGCGTGATTTATGCACTTAAACTTTCCATTTTTAATGCCAAGCACAAATATTTTGGTTCCCATGAGATTTTCCATCTGTTTGTAATGGGCGGAAGCTTTTGCCATCTTGTATGCATGTATTTGATTGTGTAAACTTTTAAAATAATTTGTCAGAAAATATAAACTACTATTCCAAAATGTCCGATATATGATATAATAAGTTATAAATAGTACCACATTTATGTAACAATATGTTATGGAAACGGATTTCCAGCTATTTCAAGGAGGATAATAGTATGCGTAAAGTTTTTAATTATGGTAATGAAATGTTTCAGGTTACTCCATCTAACTTCTCACCGAATCAGAGAAAACAGCCTGTGTTCGTAGCAGAGTACAAAATTTCTGTTGAACCAGAGAAAAAGGATTTGGATTTTTCCCAGATGCTGAACGCTGAAATTAGGGCACTAACTTAATCTGACAAAAAATAACAACTGAAAAAAGGAATTTTTTTGCCTCAATGAAAATGAGATTTCCTCTCATTTTCATTGACTTTTTGCGCAGTTGTTTATATTATTAAACTATGGACAATTTATTATTTATATCATCTTTTTTAATTACTTTTTTGGCAATTTTGCTGATATTGCTTCTATTAAAATACAGGAAGGATCGATTCCGAGATGTGGAACAGGACATGTACATAGAACACTTGGAATCGGAGCTTACACAGGAGCAGACCAGGAATTCCCAAACTTTGGAAAAACTGAATACTGTGGCATATACAAATCCGATTACAAAACTTGGAAATATTGATTATTTCTTTGAATCAGCCAGAAATTTACTCGCAAACAATCCATTAGAGACCTATACACTGGTTGCATTCAATATCCAGAATATTGGTACGATCAATCAGCTGTTTGGTCCAACGGAAGGAGATAATGTTGTTATACATGCTGCAAATGCTTTAAAGACCATTGCTGAACACGAGCATTTCGTATATGGTCAGGTCTATTCCAATCTATTCTGTATGATCGTTCCTCTCCCACCAGATAAGGAACTTTTAGGATACGTTCAAGAATTGACCGACTTGCTATTGGACTATACAGAGAACTTTTCCGTACGCTCCTCTTTTGGTATTTACGAGATCAAGGATTTTAAGAAGCCAATTACGGAAATGATCAACGCTTGTATGCTTGCTCAGAAATTTGTAAAAGACCCGGAAATCTGCAATTACGTTATATATTCTGAAGAAATGGAAGCCAAGTTCCTTCAGAACAAGAAAATGAGCCAGGAAATGGAGCAGGCTTTGGAGCAGAACAAATTCTTCATGCACCTGCAGCCGATTGTAGATTTACGAACCTTTAAGATAAAAAGTGCCGAAGCACTGGTTCGATGGGATTATCCTGGAAAAGGAATTCTTTCTCCATTTGCTTTCATTCCACTTTTTGAAAGTACGAATCTTGTCCAGAAGCTGGATTACTATATGTGGGAAGAATGTTTGAAGACCATCCGCCGTTGGATCGATAACTATATTGAACCAACACCGCTGTCCGTGAACGTTTCTCCGGTACATCTGCAGAACACCAAGTTCATTGATTTCCTGGATGAGATTACGGAACATTATCTGGTTGAAAAGGATCTCCTGATCCTGGAGATTCCAGAGCGTGCTTTCAGTGATAACAGTGCCCACCTAAGAGAGGTCATGAGAACTCTGAAAGAACACGGTTATCGTATTTGTATTGATAACTTCGGAAGTATGAACAGCCCACTGAATCTGCTCAGTGAATATCCCATCGAACAGATTAAGATCGATCGTAATTTCCTGAATCAGAACAGCACCACCGAACGTGGTATTTCCATTCTGCGATATTTGATCGCAATGGCCAAAGACGTAGAACTGGATGTTATTACAGAAGGTGTTGAAACTTTAGAACAGGCAACCATGCTAAGCGAGATAGGAAGCGATATGGCTCAGGGATACTTCTTCAGCAAGCCAATTACCATTCGAGAATTCAACGCTTTGAACCATTCTATGATGAAAAGAGTTTACCAAAGCAATGTATATTATCCTACATTTGAAGATCTGGAAAAAGATCTGGATTTGATTGCTTATATGATCGAACAGGATGAATAAATCAACTGAATAAGATTTAGATATGGCCAAGGGCCAGGTCTTAATGAGCACCGCGTATCCACTTTGGGTATGCGGTGTTTTTT
>JBGVLD010000095.1:0-3298 GCA_045124075.1 Agathobacter sp. | reverse complement strand
TTACGGAGCATAAAGCATGGATGCATTTTTTCAATATTTCTTTAATTTCATGAATAACATCTTTGAGTCTCTCTGGGGAATTGTAGTAGCCATCTGGGACGCAATTGTGGGAATTCTGAATATTAAATTTTATATGGATCTGTTCAAGACCTATAAAGATGATTTGTCTGTGGGCGGCTGGATAGCCGCCCTATTGGCACATCTTCTGGTTCTTGCTATTTTCATCCTGTTGGTATACCTGATCATCCGGGGACTTAGAGTCCTGTTCCGGTTCAAGGTTCCGGTGGTAGAATATGAAGAACTAAAAGATGAAGTTGTCAGATTAAAACGGGAAATTCTGAAAGTAAATTATGAAAAAGACAAGATTCTTGCCATGAAGATTAATGAACTTGGAATGGAACCGAATGAAAATCTGCTGAACCTGGAGGGTGGAGAAGAATTAGCTGGCGATGCAAACGCGGCTGAGGAAGAGAAAGATCTGGATAATTTAACAGATGAAGAAAAGGAAGTACTGGCGAAAGCTGGAAAACCGATTGATCTTTCTCAGGTTCGATTCCCAAAACTGACAGCAGTGGACAACTATTATCTGTCTGGTGAGTATGTAGCACCGGAATTCCAGGAGAACTATTCCCTGGAAGAACTGTGTACCAACTTCCGGAATTTTGCGGCATCCCGTTTGGGGTTGTACTATGAATTGGAAGTTATCAGAGAGGTATTTGCGACTTTTGGAGCTGCAAAGCTTATGATTCTGCAGGGTATTTCCGGTACTGGTAAAACATCTCTTCCATATGCAATTGGACAGTTCATTCAAAATCCAAGTATGATCTGTTCTGTTCAGCCGTCATGGCGTGACCGTACAGAATTATTTGGATACTATAACGATTTTACAAAAAAATACACAGAAACAGAGTTTTTAAAGGCTCTTTATGAAGGACATTATTACGATAACGTAAGAATTGTCATTATGGACGAGATGAATATTGCCCGAGTAGAGTATTATTTCGCAGAAATGTTGTCCATTCTGGAATTGCCGAGATCAGATGAACGTTATGTTTCCGTTGTGGCAACACCTTCTGATTCTGATCCTGTAAAAATGGTGGATGGTAAAGTCTGGATCCCGGACAATCTGTTCTATGTAGGAACTATTAACAATGACGATTCCACATTTGCAGTAGCGGATAAAGTATACGACCGTGCGATTCCAATTGACCTGGATGATCGTGCCAATGCTTTTGAAGCACCGGATACAGATCCATTGCCAATCAAATATACCTATTTGGTATCCTTATATAATGAGGCAAAACAAAAACACCCTGTTTCCGAAGAAAATCTCATGGAACTGGATAAATTAGACCGTTACCTGATTGATCATTTCCGATTGACATTCGGTAACCGAATCATGCGCCAGATCAAGGATTTCGTTCCTTGCTATGTTGCGTGTGGAGGAACAGAAATTGATGGTATTGATTTCATGTTCGCAAAGAAGATTCTGCGAAAATTCGAGTCTTTGGGCTTGGGATTTATTCGTGATGAATTAGATGGATTAATTACTTACTTAAATGATGTATATGGTGAAGATAACTTCAAGGTAAGTAAATCATATCTGCTTCGCTTAAAGAAATTAAGTGGAGCATAACAGGAAGGAAAGTAATATGGTATACGATGACTATTCTGATGATGTGTTAAATGCATACGCAAAAATGACTGGAAAAAGCAAAGAGAATATAAAAGACGATCCATATTATAAGTATTTCTATAATTTATTGGAGACTGGTCGGAATTATGTGAAATATTCATATGTCCGGCTGGTCAAAGATATTGATGAAACCTGGGTCGATGCCATTGTGGATGCTTACCCATCTCTGCAGCACCTGGTGCTTCATCCACGAAAATTTATTGAAGAACAGAAAGAAGTAGTAAATGTTGCGTTAGCTCGTAATATTTCTACAGATTCTCTCCGCCATCTTTTAACTCACAGTAATTATATTGATGATTATCGCAAAGATGGTACAGTAATTCCGAATAAGATTTTGAATACTTTTAAGGAAGAATCACTAAATACATACGAAAATCGTTTTATTTGCACTTTGATTTTAGAAATCCAACGTTTTGTAAACAAAAGATTTGATGCAATTTTTGAAGCAAGAAAAGATGAATTAGGAATCAATCTGGAGGTGGCTTCCACAGTAGATAATTACACGGAAACCATTGACTACCAGTTGAATATAAAAATACGAGATAAGCAGACAGATGTAGAATGTGAGACAGAGAATGCCGATGTATACGGACGAATCATTCAGCTTCACAGAGACATCAACACGCTGGTCAATACAGAGTTTGTGAATATAGTCAAACGTTATCCGGCAGCAACGCATCCCATTGTAAAGACCAATGCTATTGCCAAGAACAAAGACTACAAGAAATGCTATGAGTTATGGAATTTTATTTATTCCTATAACCAGGTTGGTTATAAAATTGACTTATTACAGCAGAAACCTCACATTTCCAGGGAATTTGAACAGGATATTTACGATACCTTCATTTGGAATTATGCGATGTTACATAAACATACGGAAAATATTGATGTACTGGATATGAATCGCGAGACCCGGAAAAAGGAGATGAACATCCGTGATATCCAGCAGCTTCTGGAGGAAATTGTAGCAGGAACCGAAGAGGTATCCGACGCCAATCTTCGAAGCATTATTGGTAAGGAACTAAGAAAAATTCAGGAACGACGCAAGCAGGAGAAGAATGCGGCAGAACGTGTACTGCGTGAACAGCGAAGAAAAGAACGTCTGAGCAGAAGAAAGAAAAGAAAGGCTTAAAGAGAAATGACTGACACCCCGAAAAAAAATGTGATGAACCGAATACTATCAATGATCAGAAATGTTGCATTTGTAGTTGTAATCCTGTTCGTCTGCTTTATCATTTATACCATGTCACAGGGAAATACCGTATCCATCGCAGGATACCGGGTTCTTCGAGTACTAACCAGTAGTATGGAGCCAACAATCGTTGGCAATACCTGTATCATCACAAAAGAAGTGGATGTAGATGAACTTAAAGTGGGAGATATCATTACATTTATTTCAGAAGATCCAGCAATTTACGGATATTACAACACCCATCGAATTCATGAAATCGTAGAGGAAAATGGGGAAGAAAAATTTGTAACCAAAGGTGATAATAGTTATGAAGTCGATCCTTATACCGTTTCCAAAGATAACGTGGTGGGAATTTATGTGAAAGAACTTCCAGGCGGACGGCTGATTGGAAAGGCTTTCGTGGCACTTTC
>JBGVLD010000094.1:0-5753 GCA_045124075.1 Agathobacter sp. | reverse complement strand
TCCGTTACCCATAAACCACTGGATAACAAGAATAATGGCACTTGCTATGACTGTTATCAATTTGTTATCAAAAGACTAATCGAAATCGCTGAAACCCGCATAAACACTGGCTTTTTTAAGCAACTCGATTTATTCAAACTCAATCGTTCCTGGTGGCTTACTGGTCAAATCATAGAATACCCTATTGACCCCTTTCACCTCATTAATAATTCTGCTCATGACAGTCTGCAGTACCTCGAATGGAATTTCGGCGGCTTCCGCAGTCATGAAGTCGATGGTGTTTACCGCACGGAGTGCCACTGCGTAGTCGTAGGTACGCTCGTCTCCCATTACACCAACGGAACGCATGTTGGTGAGGGCTGCAAAGTACTGGCCGATGGATTTGTCGTAACCAGCTTTCGCGATTTCTTCGCGATAGATGAAGTCTGCGTCCTGAACAATGCGGACTTTTTCGGCAGTTACTTCGCCGATAATACGGATTCCAAGACCTGGGCCTGGGAATGGCTGACGGAATACCAGGTGTTCTGGGATGCCAAGTTCAAGACCTGCTTTGCGGACCTCGTCCTTGAACAGGTCACGGAGAGGCTCGATGATCTCCTTAAAATCAACATAGTCAGGCAAACCACCTACGTTGTGGTGAGACTTGATGACTGCGGATTCTCCGCCAAGACCACTTTCTACAACGTCAGGGTAGATGGTTCCCTGCACCAGAAAATCAACTGCACCGATTTTCTTTGCCTCTTCTTCAAAAACGCGGATAAATTCTTCGCCGATGATCTTACGTTTGGTTTCTGGATCGGAAACGCCGGCAAGTTTGCCATAGAAACGCTCCTGAGCATTTACGCGGATGAAGTTCAGTTCGTAGGAACCTTCTGGTCCGAATACAGCTTCCACTTCGTCGCCTTCGTTCTTACGAAGAAGACCATGGTCAACAAATACACAGGTCAGCTGATTTCCAATGGCTTTAGATAAAAGAACTGCTGCAACAGAAGAATCAACACCACCGGAAAGAGCGCATAAAACTTTTCCGTCTCCTACCTTCTCGCGGATTTCTTTGATGGAATTCTCTACAAAAGAATCCATTCTCCAGGTACCACTGCAGCCGCAGACTCCCCGGACGAAATTATATAACATCTTGCTTCCTTCCTGAGTGTGAAGCACTTCTGGATGGAACTGAATTGCATAAAGTTTCTTATCTGCATTTTCAGCAGCAGCTACTGGACAATCCGCGGTGTGTGCCACAATCTTAAAGTCTGGAGCCGTTTTGGAGATATAATCAAAATGACTCATCCAGCAAATAGTGGTTGGTGCCACATTTCCAAATAAAGGAGAGGTTGTATCAACCATGACCTCAGTTTTTCCATATTCACGGACTGGAGCTTTCTCAACCTTACCGCCCAGCACATGCATCATAAGCTGTGCGCCATAGCAAAGTCCTAAAACCGGGATTCCCAGTTCGAAAAGCTCTTTTGTATAAGTTGGAGAATCTGCTTCATAACAGCTGTTTGGACCACCTGTAAGAATGATTCCCTTTGGATTCATAGCTTTAATCTGTTCAATTGGTGTACGGTAAGAATAGATTTCACAATAAACGTTACACTCTCTTACCCGTCGTGCAACCAGCTGATTGTACTGACCGCCAAAGTCAATAACAATAACTTTTTCCTGATTCACTCTTTTGTCCTCCTGATCGTTAAAATGAGATATTCTTAAATTATAATGTAGGCAACAAGCCTTGACAAGAGAAAATATCTGAAAAATCAAATATTTATTATGAGATTTCTTGTCGAATTTCCTTGCACAGTTATGCTTTATCCCATATAATTTTAAGAAAAAGTAATAGAAAATTTAAGGGGTTTTATGACAAAAGAAAAAGAAATACAAGATACCACAAGCAAAACAATTCCACGGGAATTCTTTTTCCCTGGAACTATGGTCTTTCTGGAAATTGCCTTCCATCTGGCAAGATTTGGACTTACTTGGGACAATCTGGGATACAAAATACTATTTGCACTTTTTTACGGAACGCTGTTTTCCTTATTAACCGGACTTCTCCCGAAAAAAGCATCCCAAATTGCAACTTTTATCCTTACTGGACTGATTACCATTTACTTTGAAGTACAGATTATTTTCAGCGGAGTTTTCTACACCTATTTTTCTCCCACAGGATTTCTGGGAGTGACAGGACAGGCATTGGATTTTACCGATGTGATCTTTCTGGAAATTGGAAAGAACTGGCTCATCGTGCTGGTCACTTTCCTTCCGTTTGTTTCCCTGTTTTTCCTTAGAAAATACATGGACTTTGAACCACGGAAAATGTTTATGAAGCTTATCAGTTTACTGGCTTGTTTGACTATTTTTCTGGTCACTCTGGTATCCATGACCATTTCTCAGGAAGAACCTTATTCTGCCATGGAAATCTACAGAAAATACACTTCCGTAGATATGGCTGTAACAAAACTCGGTGTAACGGAATCATTATGGCTGGACTTCCGCACCAAAATTGGTGAATCCCTTGGAATTATTGCGGATGAGGAATTTCTTGTTGAAGATGGAAACAGTGTAGAAGCTCTTGCACCAGGAAATACTCCCTCTGAAAATGACAGTGTTGCCAACTCTTCCCAGACAGAAGAAAATGACAGCCAGATTTCTTCAGAAAATACCGAAACTTCCCAGGAGCCTGTAATCAATACTTCGCCGAATGTTCTGGATTTAAATTTTGAAGAGCTGATTGCCCAGGAGACTGATAAAAATATTCAGAGTCTCCATAAATATGTTTCCTCTGTAACTCCTACCAACAAAAATGAATACACAGGTATGTTCGAAGGATATAATCTTATTTTTATTGTAGCAGAAGGCTTTTCTGGATATGTGATTGATCCAGAGCTTACGCCAACGTTGTACCAGCTCAGCCAGGAAGGCTTTGTTTTTAACAATTACTATTCTCCTCTGTGGTATGGTTCTACTCTGGGTGGGGAATATGCAGATCTGACCGGACTTATGCCGAAGAATGGCGGATACCTCAGTATGAAAAAGACCGGTGAGAATCAAAATAATATGTTGTTTACCTTAAGCCAGCAACTTTTAAAACAAAACTATACTGTAAATGGATATCACAATAATACCTATACCTATTATGGCAGAAATCTTTCCCACACCAATTTAGGCTATAATTGGCATGGAACAGGAAATGGATATGAACCAGAGCGTCACGCAGATGGCAGTGCTCTTTGGCCACAATCCGACCTTTATATGATTAACCAGACCTTTGATCAGTACAGTACTCAGGAACCTTTCCACACCTACTATATGACTGTAAGTGGTCATGTGGTATATACCAATGAGGGAAATGCCATGTGTGCCCGGCATAAAGATTATGTAGCAGATTTGGATTATTCGGAAACCACAAAATGTTACATTGCCTGCCAGTACGAGCTGGAACTGGCTCTTACAGAACTGGTAAAACGTCTGGAAGAAAGCGGGCTTGCAGATCGCACTTTGCTTGTACTGGCAGCAGACCATGTTCCATACAATGATAAGGATGTGTTGGATGAACTTGCAGGATATGAACTGGATTCCACTTTTGAATGGTATAAGAGTTCTCTGATTATCTGGTCTGGTTCTATGGAAGAACCTGTTGTGGTAGATAAATACTGCAGCAGTCTCGACATCCTTCCTACCGTTTCCAACCTTATGGGACTGGAATATGATTCCAGAATGTTGGCAGGACAGGATATCCTTTCTGACAGCGAAGCCCTTGTTATGTTTCTCGACAGAAGCTTCATTACAGACTACTGTTTTTATAATGCCAAAACAAAAGAGGTAACACCGATTGCAGGTGCTACCGTAGATGACGCCTATATTAAGGATAAAATCTCCCAGGTTTCCAATAAGTTCCGTATGGCAGAAAAAATCTGCGATTATGATTATTACGATTACATAGAAAAAGCTCTATTAGAAGATTAATCTTACCACGACGAGATAATTTATTTTCCTATAAAGATTTACACTTCATGTTGGTGAAGATATTTTTCTCTGGTGGCCAATCCTCCTCGAATATGACGCTCTTTTTTATTGACATCCAATACTTTTCTGGCTTCCTGCGCCAAAGATGGATTAATAGCTGGCAGTCGATCTACGCAATCTTTATGTACGGTACTTTTACTGATACCAAAGGCCTTTGCTGCCTGCCGCACAGTTGCGTTATTTTCAATAATATAATTTGCTATTTCGACTGCTCTTTCTTCAATATATTCTTTCATAAAAAACCCCTGCAATACTTGTTTCTACATTCTATGCAGTATTGCCGGGGTTATGATTACTAGAATTATTCTTTTTTTAAGGTACGGAAATGATAAATCCGATATTGTCTGCAGTTCCAGTAGCAGAAATTGCTCCATTATAATCCATGGAACGAATTTCCAAATATCGTCCATTTACAGTATACTGTCCATTCCATCCACTGGAAAAAGTAAACGATTCTCCCATGTCTATCATTACATCCCAGCCGTTACAGGATGAACCTGTAGGGTTTTTCAAAGTTACTATGTACTGATAAAAGGTACTTCCATTTGATTCCCAGGAATTCACCAACCTCTTCTCTATCTTCAATTCCTTTTCTGTATAAATGACAGAAGCCTGTCCGCTGTCTCCTGTATTGCTCTGGCTTCCACCTGAACTTCCACCCGAGCTACTTTCTCCTGCGTTGCTCTGACTTCCACCCGAGCTACTTTCTTCTGCGTTGCTCTGACTTCCACCGAAGCTGTCTTCTAAGCCGCTTCCTGAGATGCCCTTGCCCTTCGCATGACTTAATAGAGTCTGATAGACCCATTTTCCAGAATTGCTTAAATCACTTTCCGTAAAGCCTGATGTCTTACTGCAGCTGCTTTTAAAAATGGCAGAAGTTTCACTTTTATTGGATAAATTCCATGCCACATAGCTGATCCCATAGGAATCCAGAAGAGAAATCCACCTATTTGCTGAGGCTTCATCAATTCCACCGCTTCCGCTGGCATCACAGATTCCGAACTCACTGACGAACATGGGAAGTCCTGCTTCATAGGCGCTCTTTAATTTATTCTGTAGATCAGATTTATGAGTCGCCGCATAAAAATGCAAGGTGTACATAATGTTATCATATCCCATGATTGGATCTTTTGCAGCCTGATCTACGTACTGACTCCAGTTTGGAGTTCCCACAAGAATCACAGCATCCGAGTCTTTTTCCCGGATGACGGAAATAATTTCATTGGCATAAGACTTGATATCCGACCAGCCAGTCCCACCATTTGGCTCGTTACAGATTTCATATATCACATTATCATAAGAAGCATAGGCAGAAGCTATTTCCTTAAAAAATGCCTTCGCTTCTGACTTATTGGTATTTGGATTCCCATCCGAAAGAATATGCCAGTCAATAATCACGTACATATCCTGTTTTGTAGCATATTCTACCCCATTTTTAATAAGCTTCTTTAAACTTTCCTTATCTCCTCCATTGCAATATCCACCATATTCTTCTGTATACAGAGCCAGACGCACAACATTAGCTCCCCACTCTTGTCGGTACTGTTTAAAAGCAGTTTCATTCACATAGGCCGGATACCAGGCAAGCCCATGGGTGCTGACACCCCGAAGCTGTACAGGATTTCCCGAATTATCTGTCAGTTGATTTTCCGTTACTTTTAATGCCCCTGTACGGGAGGGTGACGCAAAAGAACTTGATACGGAAACCTTATTTCCTGTGGAGTTTG
>JBGVLD010000093.1:0-2572 GCA_045124075.1 Agathobacter sp. | reverse complement strand
TCAGGCATTAGGTCAGGCAATGGGCAGTGAAAGACAGGCAAAGGCTCACTTAGATAAAGCAAAAGCTAATTCAGCTGAATGGGAAAACAAGGCTAAGATGGCGTTACAGGCAGGAAACCAGGAACTGGCTAAAAAAGCACTTACAAATAAAGTGGCGTCTGACAATAATATCGCATCTTTGCAGAAATCTTATGATCAGATTTCTTTGCAGACACAGGAGTTGCGTTCCAGGGTAGAAGTATTACAGCAGAAGCTGGATGAAGCAAGACAGAAACAGAACATGCTTATTGCGAGAGCAAGAATGGCAGAGGCAACACAGAGTGTGGCTACAGCAGTCAGTGGTACTGATACAGACAGCGCATTTTCAAAATTAGATAAGATGGAACAGAAAGTAGAAGCAAAAGAAGCAGAGGCTGAAGCATTCGCCTCTATGTCCGGAGATACCACTTTTGCAGTGGATGAATTCAAGGAATTAGAGACAAATAACGCGGTAGATGCAGAACTTGCACGCCTGATGAGTGAAATGAATGGTGGAAACTAAGGAGAAAAGGAATGTACATTTTATTAGGGCTAGCGATCATAGTGGCAGGGATTGCTTATGCCATTTATACAACAAAAGCAATGGATAAATTAAATCTTGAAGTACAGTCTATACAGACTTCAAAAATTGCAGATGCCAAAGAAATTATAGATTCATTGTCTTTGACAGACAATAATTACCGTCACTATGTAGAATTAAAAGGGAATATCTTTACAAGGGAAAATGTGATGGCACCTTTTACTGAGAGAAAAGTGGCTTACTATGAAGATACTACATATTCAGTTTCAGAGATAACAGAAGAGTATAAAGACAGTAATGGAAACCGAAAAACGAGAATCAGGAAAAGAGAAGAAAAACTGGCCACTGAGCAAAGTGTGGAACCAGTATATTTAAGAGATGACAGTTTTTCAGAGGGAATCGTACTGGATATTGAGAGCTTCGCAGCCAAGGCGGAATTTCAGGACGGCTGCGACAGACTGGAAAGAGAAAACTCCGACTGGATGCGCAGACATAATCATTTCATGAATGCATGGGGAAGAGGTGCAGGATATGGTGCCAGATTTTTGGGTTATCGTCTGGTAGAAAAAGTACTGTTGCAGAATCAGCCTATGTATGTGTTGGGGGAAATGTATAAGCAAGGGAGCCAGTATTATGTAGGATGCAGCCGCCTGGCAAAAAATGCTTCTAAACTTACATACAAATCAGAGGATGAGGTGATTGCAAGTAACCATTCCTCTAAGAAGATGTCCTGGGTCATTGCGGCAGTTGCAGTAGTAGCAGGTATTGTAGTGATAGGGATGGGTGTACAGTAAAAGGAGAAAGAGGTTTTATGAAATTTAAAGGAAAAATTGCTCAGTGGTGGTATGTGGTTATTGTTTTCTTTAATGTGATTACGATTGCATTATTCGTGACAAGTAAAGGCAGTGGACAGTCGTTGATGTTCGTTCCGCTTTGGGTTATTTTGGATCTGTATTTAATACCGGTTCTTTTTCGGAATTATGTAACTGTCGATAAAAAGCATGTGGTTGTTTATTTCGGTTTACTTCGTAAGACGATTTCAACGCAGGATATTGTAGCGGTAAAAATGACAAATAATGTGCGTTCATCCTTTAGTGCATCGTTTGATCGAATTGGAATTGATTCCAGAACACAGACGACAGTTCTGATTGCAGTAGAAGATAAACAAGGATTCCTAAAAGAGCTGCAGAAAATGAATCGTAAAATCAAGTATATTGTAGGATGATTTCTTTTGCGAAGAATCTGATTTATAAAGGGATAGTTTATGAGTGAATGTTTGATGGTAAAGAATATCAGAAAAGAATTGGAGAGGCTAACAGATGAAAAATACCGGGAATTCCATTCTGGTCTTCTTCCTGGAATCAATAATATTCTTGGCGTCCGTGTACCGGAACTGCGTAAGCTTTCCAAACGTGTGGCAAAGGAAGACTGGCGATGTTATCTGGAATCTTCCGCTGATGAGACATATGAAGAAGTGATGATTCAGGGAATGGTTATAGGATATGCAAAGATGGAGAAGGATGAAAGGAAAAAATATCTGGATCTTTTTGTGCCGAAGATAAACAACTGGGGGATTTGCGACTGCTGCACCAGTACCTATAAATTTATAGGAGAAGACCTTGAAACCTGGTATTCATATCTGCTTTATCATATAGAATCAGGAGAAGAATATCGTATTCGTTTTGGCGTTGTGGCGCTGATGAATTATTATCTGACGGACGAATGGATTGATCAGGTGTTGAAAATATACGATGATATCCGCCATGATGCATATTATGCAAAGATGGCAGTTGCGTGGGCAATTTCCATGTGTTATGTAAAGTTTCCAAAGAAAACAAGAGCTTTTCTTGAGGAAAATCATCTGGATACGTTTACACAGAATAAGTCGATTCAGAAGATACGGGAATCCTATAGGGTTTCTAAAGAAGAAAAAGAAGAATTGAAGAGCTTGAAAAGATAAAAAAGAGGAATTGCTGTTTTAGGCAGCAATTCCGTTTTTTAAATAAGCACTTG
>JBGVLD010000092.1:0-9294 GCA_045124075.1 Agathobacter sp. | reverse complement strand
GTGTAGCAGACTGCTGCCAGAATAATGATCACTCCGGAATAATCCTGATAATTGGAAAATACCTTATCAACCAAAACATACAACCGGTCGGCCACCACCATTTTCTTCATAAGACCCCAGACAATTCGAAGAAAACCGTTTTTTAAGTTCTCATACTTTAATTTCTGTCCGGAGAATAAGCTCTTGGATACACTTTCGTAGGAACTAATCGGGCCTTCCATGACCAATGGAAAAAATCCAAAAAATAATGCCAGTTTTACAAGATTCTTCTCCGGTTCAATCTTATCCCAGTATACATCTGCCAGATAACCAATCTGTTCTAAAGTATAAAAGGAAATCCCAATTGGAACCAAAATCTTACTTATAGTAAAGCTATGATTCATATTAAAACTTGCCAGCAATGAATTTACATTTTCCAGAAAGAAATTGGAATACTTTAAATATGCCAAAAGCCCCAAAAGTGCCAACACTGCTGCGGTCAGCACCATTCTCTGCTTTTTCTGACCGGCTTTTCGAAGTACCGACTTTTCTTCTTTTGAAACATCTTTAAGTTCCTGGGTGTATTTCATTTTGATCCAGGAAATCCAGATAGATGCATAATGGGTCAGCACGGTGCTTCCAATCAGATAAAGCACCAATTGACCGCTGAATAGATAAAAATAAATAAAACTGAACAGCAAAAGCACTTTCCAACGATGCTTTTCTGCCACGATCTCATAACATATCAGCGCCAAGGGCAGAAAAGCAAATAAATAAAATCCCTGATGGTAAGCCATTTTTTAGTTCTCCTGTAATCTCTGGATCATTTCCCACATTGCTTCTGCAGAGTTAAAGTTCGCTGGTACCATCTCTCTTGCTTCAATCTGGATATCAAATGCGTCTTCTAACTCACTTACCAGGTTGATTACTGCAAAAGAATCAAATAAATGATCGTCAATTAAAGCCTTTTCTGCTTCATAATCAATGCTGTCGTCAATCTCTTCTAAAATCTCTAATAATTTTTCCATAATTTTATCCCTTTCTTATTTAAACATATTAAAATTGTAAGTATCTGTCTTCTTTCTGGCCTCCTGCCAGCTGTCTTTCTCACTATAGATCACTACTCCCGGCAATTCATGGCTTAAGAAAAGTGCCATACCTTCCATAGATGAATACGCGCCTACCCGTTCAAAAGCTAAAAACTTTCCAATAGAAAGATCCGTTGCCTTAAATCCACTGCAAAGTACATCATTAAAGGTACAAAGTGAACCGCAGACCGTCCATTCTTTTTCTTCCCCAGCTTCCTCTTCTGGGAAAACGGAAATCTTTGGTACATACATTCCACGAATCTGTCCATCATAGTTCAACTGATGGCAGCCACCATCTACAATACAGTAGTTGACCCCTTCATTGGTCTTCATATCCTTGACCTGAGTCACATAATATCCACATAAGGCACTTAAAGCCCGTCCCATTTCCAGAGTAACTTTGCCTTCCCACTTCATATTCAAGATCAGCTCGGCAATTCCTTTTAGCCCTTCCTCTTCAAATAAAGGAACTTCTTTTCCTTCAAAATAGGCTACTCCAACTCCTGGACCATACTCTAAGGCTTCCACTTGAAATCCTTCTTCTTTTTCTAATTTTTCGAAAAATTCATCTAACAGGTTCAATTCTTTTGCAGTAACCTTAAGGTTTTTCTTCTGGGTTCCTGAAAAGTAGTGGATTCCATCAATATGTAGCATAGGATAATCTGCTTTTGCCCGAATCATCTGGCAGATATCCTCTTCATTTACCCCGAACTGATTCCCACTGGTAAGTCTCGGATAAATATGAACCTCTTCTTCTTGATTTAAACTGAATTCTGCCAAATACTGAAACTGTTGGAAAGATTCTGCCGTATATACACTTCTCGTTCCACAGTATTCGGTGATTTCCGGCAGATCCTTTGTCTCTTTCAACACTCCGGAAATCAGAAGTTTCTCCGGTGCAATTCCTAAATCCTTACAGATCTTGAACTCTCCCATAGAACAAACTTCAATTCGGTCTGCAATCTCTGACATATGTTTCACCACAAATGGATTTGCCTTCATTGCAAAACAGATGTCTGCTGCATCTCCTAAACATCTGCGGAAACGCGCCATTTCCTCTGTCAAAACATCTAAATCATATACATAAAATGGAGTCTCATACTTTAAAATGGCTGTTTCTAATTCTTCTTTTCTCATGAGTATTCCTCCATTACTTTCTGTTTGAAGTAGTTTCTATCCACTTTTCCATTCTTGGATAATGGAACCTCTTCTACCTGAATCATCTTACTTGGCACCATGTAAATCGGTAGCTTGTCCTTTAATATCTTTCTTAAGCTTCCAGAAGGTTCGCTTCCCATGTAAAATGCCAGGATTCGATTTCTCTCTTTCTGGAATACACAGCAGCATCTGGTAATTCCCTCCAGATTATTAATGGCATTTTCCACTTCTTCCAACTCGATTCGGTGACCCATGTGCTTGATCTGGAAATCTTTTCTCCCCTCAAAATAAAATAGTCCGTCTTCTCCTAAAAATGCCATATCACCGGTGCAGTAGGTAAGAGCTTTTTCCTCTCCATAGAAAATAAACTTCTCTTCAGTCTGCTTCGAATCATTGTAGTATCCCCCAGAAATAGATTCTCCAGCTACACAAATTTCACCAGCTTTTCCTGATTGAGTGATCATCTGTCGATTTTCATCTAACAAAAATACCTTTCTTCCTGGAAATGGCTTTCCAATTGGAAGTTTACTGCCATATTCATATTGTTCCTGAATGATATGATAAGTACAGTTACAGGTAATCTCTGTTGGTCCGTATAGATTTACGAACATGGCATCCGGCAAGGCTTTTCGCCAGATATTCAATTGTTTTACCGGCATGCTTTCGCCACTGAACATAACGGTCTTGATCTGCTCCGGTACTCGGTAATCAAATCCTCTCAATCCGGATATCTGGCACAATGCAGAAACTGCCCAGATTAAAGTGGTTACTTTTTTCTCACAGAGGTAATCGATCAACCCTGGGGGTAAAGCAAACAACTCCTTTCGGATCAACACCAGGGTTGCTCCTTCTTTTAAGGAACTGTAAATATCTTTTACAGATACGTCAAAATCAAATGGTGCCTGATTTCCAATCTTATCTTCCCCTGTAATTCCAAAAATCTCTGTGAAATGGGAGATGAAATCAATAACTGCCCTATGGCTTACTACGATACATTTCGGAGTTCCTGTAGAGCCGGAGGTAAAGATTCCATACAAATTGTCTGTTTCTTTTGCTCCTTTTCTGCGCACCTTAAGTTCTGATTCATCCACTGCTGCATTCTGAATTTCTTCTATATAGATAGAAGCTCCTTCATATCCACACTCTGATAATTTATCCTTCATATCCAAAGTGGTTACTACCACTTTTGCCTCTAAGACCCTAAGGATCTTCTCAATTCTTTCTACTGGAATCTGAGGATGCACCGGTACATAAAAGCATCCCGCATAAACTGCACCGAACATTGCTGCCAGTGTCAGAGGACTTTTTTCTGCCAGAATCACTACAGGTTTTCTGGAAATCGTCTCTTTTGCAATGGCACTTCCAAATTTTCTGGCTGTTTCTGCTAATTCTTTATAGCTTAACTGAATATCTTCCTGCTCTACTGCAATTTTACTGCCGCAAACTTCGCTGTTATGTTCCAGATACTCCAGTATATTGCTTACTTTCTGCAAATTCTTGCTCCTTTCCTCGTTTTTTCCACAAAAAAAAGTGACTCAATTACTCGCTTGTCTTTTCAAGCAGGTAAATTGTACCACTTAAACATTAATCTGAAAGGAAAATTATATTAAGATTTCTTGAAGATTACATAAGATTTTCTATCCAATCAATTATCTCTCCTGGATAATCCGCTTCGCAGTGAGGTTGATTCCATACCAGTTGATAATCCACAGGTTTTCCCGCTTCCGCTAATCTACATGCCAAAGACATAGATATAGTAAAGGACGTATCAGGATCTTTTGCTCCAACTCGAATCCGGTAATGCTCTGCCAGATTTGTTTTTTCCTCTGTTCCAATAAAATTGAAAGGATTGATCAGGTATTTTCGTTTTTCCAGTTCCTGATCTCCTTTTGCTTCTTTTCCATCCCAGGATAGCCATTTTAATCTATCCACATATTCTTGAACAGAATCGGCTTCATCTACTTCTCCTGCTTCCAGTTTCTTTAAGTATATGGTTGCTGATTCACCTAGTTTTTTCATAAGATACTCATAGCCAGAACCACTTCTTCCATCTTTCCCAATTATGAGAAGTGAACCATCTTCCGGATTTTTTATCTTTAAGCTATTAAAATAAGTAATATATCTTTCTTGCAGTTTTTTTGACAATGCCTTCTGAAATGGTGTAAATTCTCCTGTCCACTCTGACACGTGATCCGTCGCAAACATCCACTCGTAAGCAAAGTCCGCATGTTCCAAATCTATAATTGGACAGTAGATCTGAGCTGCAAATACTGCGTCACTTTCCTCCTGATCAGTCGACATACTCCCTCTGTTTCCACAGCTGATATACACATAGCCTTGATCCAGATAAGATTTTGCATAACATCGTTCCTGACCAAGACCAACATTGATCATCTCCATATATCCCGCAGAGTTATTCTCGAAAACCACAGGAGCTGTTTTCGCGTTATATCCGTTCTTTGTTTCTCCCAGATCTATTTCGCCGCTTTCCTTCATATATATTTTCGGAACAAAAATGTTCATTTTCTGGCAGTGATGCACTTTTGGATTTGGAGTATAAACGATATCCTCCAGACACCAGCACTGATATTCTTCATTAAAAGTCCAGCTTTCTTTGCAGTCAGCCAAATTCATGGTCTGATTTGTAATATTTTCTTTCCCCATATTTTTCCCTCCAATTTTTTAATAAAAAGATTGCGCTTCGCGCAATCTCCGCGCGCGAGCGGTGTTGCAAAGCAACAAACTTCTTCCCCAATATGTAAAAAAGCACCAACCCCATGGCTCTTGTCCACAAAATCGGTACTTCGTAGTGCGCCTCCAGGGGTTCGAACCCTGGACACCCTGATTAAGAGTCAGGTGCTCTGCCAACTGAGCTAGAGGCGCATAAAATATTTTCATTTACGTCTTTCTCAAACGCAAGATTTATTATATAGTATAAGTATAAGTTTTGCAAGCTTTTTTTACAATTTTTTTAAGTTTTTTGAAAGGGCTGTTACTTTAAACCGTAACAAAAGGTATTTATATGAAAGTGGAAGAAAGATTTCTAAAATATGTGTCCTACTGGACTACCTCTAATGAAGAAGTTAAGAACACCCCTACCAGTGACAGAGAATTTGCTCTTGGAAAGGAATTAGAGCAGGAATTAAAAGATCTTGGGCTTTCTCAGGTAACTTTAACCGATCACTGCTATGTCTACGGACTCCTTCCTGCCACCTTAGACATGGAATCTAAAAAATCCATTGGTCTGATTGCTCACATGGACACTGCTCCGGATTTTTCAGGAAAAGAGGTAAAGCCTCAGATTATTTCTAATTATAATGGAGAAGATGTCACACTCTCAGGAAATGGTTCCGTTTTAAAGGTTTCTGACTTTCCAGATCTTAAAAACCATATAGGAAAAACTCTGATTACAACAGATGGAACAACGCTTCTTGGTGCCGATGACAAGGCTGGAATCGCAGAAATTCTCACTGCCGTCGAACAGATTATCCAGAATCACATTCCACATGGAGATATCTGGATTGGATTTACTCCGGACGAAGAGGTAGGAATGGGACCAGATCATTTTGACCTCGATTATTTTAAGGCTGATTATGCCTACACCGTGGATGGAGATTATGAAGGAGAAGTTGCTTATGAAAACTTTAACGCCGCCAGTGCCACCTTTGAAGTTCATGGTGTGAATGTTCATCCTGGAGAAGCCAAGGATATTATGGTGAATGCTGCTTTAATTGCCTGTGAGATTGCTTCCCTGCTTCCACAAAAGGAAACACCCGCCCATACCAGTGGAAGAGAAGGATTTTTTCATCTTACGGACATGAGCGGTGATGTAGCGTCTGCAAAATTATCCTATATTGTCCGGGATCATGATAAGAATTTATTCGAATCCCGACTGAACCTGCTTCGCACAATTGAAGTTGAAATGAACCAGAAGTATGGTGCAGGAACTGTTTCTCTTTCCATTCAACATTCCTATGAAAATATGCTCTCTGTCATGGGAAAGCATATGTATGTGGTAGACCTCGCAAAAAAGGCTATTGCATCCGTAGGCTTAGATCCTGTGTCTACTCCAGTTCGCGGTGGTACTGATGGAGCAAGACTCTCTTTTATGGGTCTTCCTTGTCCAAATCTTGGTACAGGTGGATACGGATTCCACGGACCTTATGAACATATCTGTGTAGAAAGTATGGAAACTGTTGTGAAGATTCTGGTAGAAATACTTTCTAATCCAATCGATATTTAATAAAATACTATTACCTCTTCATAGCAACATTTTTCTGCATAAATGTTGCTACGAAGGGGCATGTTTCAACTTTGAAGTCTATGTCTACACATTTTGGACATATAGCCCATGAACAATATCACCATATCCAAAATTTCAGCACCGATCACTAAAAGATGCATTTGCTTCTTCACAATTCTTACAAAATGTGGTTTAATGAAGAAACAATATAATACAAGGAGGATTGATATTTACGATTTATGAACAAATCCGTTCCGAGCAACAACGCTTAGAACAAAAACTCACATCTATTCAAGACAAGATCCAACAACTGCCGGAAGGCAAACTCATCTGTTCACGCAATGGTAACTACACCAAGTGGTTTCAAAGTGATGGTCACCATTCAACCTACATTCCCAGAAAGAACCGAAAACTTGCAGAACAATTAGCCATCAAAAAGTATTTATCTTTAGCACAAAAAGATCTACTTCAAGAGCAAAAGGCTATTAATTTTTATCTTCGACATCATAGTTCCACTTCTTACTCTGATCAGCTGCTTTCCGATGATTCTGGATACTCAGAACTACTTTCTCCATATTTTGCTCCATCCTCCCAAGAACTTCATGTTTGGATGAATTCTCCCTATGAACACAATACAAAATATCCTGAACAACTCATTCATAAAACGGGTCTTGGAATTTGTGTCCGCTCAAAATCAGAAGCAATCATTGCCATGCTTTTGCACATTCACAAAATTCCTTTTCGCTATGAATGTGCTCTAGAATTAGGAGATACTGTCATTTATCCTGACTTTACCCTGCGTCATCCGCAAACTGGTCAAATCTTTTACTGGGAACATTTCGGAATGATGGACAACTCTGTATATTCCCAGAATGCTTTTTCCAAATTACAGCTCTATACTTCCAACAAGATTTATCCTTCTATGCAATTGATCACTACCTACGAAACTAAAGAACAGCCACTAGATTCAGCAATAGTAGAAACACTCATAAACCATTATTTCCTATAATTACTCATAATTCGGAGCAAGACAATACTTGTTCCGAATTTTCTGATTAATCGCACGCCTTCTCAGGATTTCTGTGCACTTCACTTGCCTGATGAATGACACTCTTCCTACTTTTTCGGCTTCTGGAAAACTTCGGTATGCTGTATTTTCGTAGAACTAGACTAATTTTTTCATGAGCTTTAATCAGGTTTTCTTATCAAATTTTGTTTATATAAAAATTTTTTCTTTTCCTCTGTCCAAAAATTATTCCTTTTCCATAAAAAATCCCCTTTTCTTCAATGAAATTAAATGTAATTTTCAATATAGAAAAAAATCCTTCTTAAATGTCCATATATTTCCCAAAATCCTGTATATTTGAGCTATGTTTTTTTGTATATTGAAAATTTCTTATATAAAACCTCTTTTATCCCAAAGAGATTACCATTTTTTGTATTCTAGATATATAAAAAATACACATATGCCCAACTTACTAAATAAGATGTACTATATCCTGTTCACAAAAATAGAGCGTTTCAAAATCCTTGATTTGAAACACTCCATTTACATTTTCTATTCAGTTTCTATGCCAAATTTGCAAAAAGCGCTGCTATCTCATCTGCACTCATCTTCTTATTTGGATCCGATAAATCTGGCATTGGTGGCTTTTCTTCCTCCACTATCTCTTCCATCATCACGGGCTCTTCTGGAATGATTTCTTCTTCCGGGATCACTGGGTCCTCTGGAAGTATTTCTTCTTCCAGGATTACTGGCTCTTCTGGAATAGCTGCTCCCTGAACTACAGGAGTTTCATATGCTGAAACAGATTCTACTACCACCTGCTTGTTCTGAAGAATCGCATCATTCATACGAATCTCCATATCCTTTAGGTTCATAAGGATTTCCTGCTGCTTATCAATCAACTGCTGAATGGATTCTGCCGTCACTGCATTTTCTGACTGTCTAGGGTTATTTCCACTTATCCGCTCTGCCAAATCTACGTTATTTGCATTAATCTGTTGTGCCAGTCCTGCATTATTTTCATTTATTTGCTCTACCAAACCTGCATTATTCTCATGTAACTGATCTACGAGATCTGCATTTGTCTGGTTCAACTGTTTCTCAAATTCATTTAACATCTCAATGATCTGTTCATGAGAACTTAAGGTTGCCTCCGTATTCTCGCGGCTTCGGCTAATTATAACTTTTGCAATCCCCTTCTGGGCAGTTACAATTTCTTCTGTCGGAAGAGTTGCTGTTTTTTCTAAAGTATTCATTCTCTCTTCCAGAGACTCAAAGTATTTCTTATGTAAAATATATGAAGCTTTCTGAGATTTCATGGTATCTTCAAACTGCTCATCCCTCTTCCGATTCTTAATCTCCAGAAATTCCAGAAGTCCACTAATAAAAAGATACATTGCAATGACTGCCAGTATAGCTATTAGAATAGTAAAAACAAGCGGATAAAAGGATACTTTCATAGCAATAAAGATTTCAGCGATAATCGCTAAAGTCACAAATATTGCAGCAACAATAATTTTCTGTTTCACTCTTTTTATTTTTTTCTCATCCATGACCCTATCCCCCTGTTACTTAATCCTTCCATGTATTAAGTATCCATTCATTATGCACACTTTGACGCGTATAAATTTAACAATATTGTACCATATACGATAAAAAAAGGCAATTATAGATACTTGCTTGAGTTTCCGCAGTTTTATCCACAGACCCCCATTTTCATGGGAATCACCATAAACAACTTTCAAAAAATGCCCAAAATATAAGGAATCCTTTCCTGTTTTGTAGTAAAATTAAGGTGTCAAATCAAAAAGATACTAAAC
>JBGVLD010000091.1:0-7535 GCA_045124075.1 Agathobacter sp. | reverse complement strand
TCCTTTCATGTGCCATTCCACATGGGAAAAAATGTGCTTTGCTTCGCCTACCGGTTTGATCCGAAGAGGTAGAAAACCAAGAGACTCTACGTAAGAAAGAATTGCTTCTTTTTCTTGGTAACCTGATAGATTAGGCAGTTCATACAGCCCTGCCAAAAGTCCCTTCTTTGGTCTTTTGTGTAAAACGATCTTCTCACCGTCCCGGATGAGAAGCACTGTCATTTCTTCTATCCTTCTTTTTTTCTGGGTATTTTTTACCGGAAGGACATCGATAAGATCCTGTCGCCTTGCCACACACATGGCTTCCCAAGGGCAACTTTCGCAATGAGGTTTTCCATTTGGCACACAGACCATGGCTCCTAATTCCATCAATCCTTGATTAAATACACCAGGGATCAGTTCTTCTGCATTTTCCATCAGGGAAAACAATCTCTGCTCCATGTTCTTTCTTACAGATTGTTTCATAATATCGGAATCATCTCCCGTAACTCTGGAAATGACCCGGAGCACATTTCCGTCTACCGCAGGTGCTTTCTTTCCATATGCAATAGATGAGATTGCCCCTGCCGTGTAATTTCCGATTCCCTTTAAAGTGAGAAGGGTTTCATAATCCGAAGGGATCTCTCCTGCAAAATCCTCCATGATCTGCCTTGCTGCTTCCTGCATATTTCTGACCCGGTTATAATAACCAAGGCCTTCCCATAGTTTTAACAGCTTATCCTCCGGGCAGGCGGCAAGGGCGGCTACATCCGGCAATTCCTTGGTAAACCTTGCAAAATATGGTTTTACTGCCTCCACCCTGGTCTGCTGCAACATGATCTCTGATACCCATACATGATAAGGCGTGGCCTCTTCTCTCCAGGGCAATACCCGGGCATTTTTTAAGAACCATTCCTGAAGGGGAAGGATCAATTCTCTCAAGTTAAAGTCATCTATCATTTTACACCTGTTTCTTTCCAATAAAATTATTGCTCTCATTATGGCACAGCCCTATTAAAAATTCAATAAAACTCCTTTGGCTTTCTCTGCCATATTCCACCATATTCAGATTGACAATTTTTTGTCAAAGTGCTAGGATGAATATATCAATTTGTCTCGAATATAGGAGGATTATTTACCATGAGTGAATTTAAGAACTTACAGTTAGAAGTTGCTGATGAAATCGCAGTTCTTTCTATCTCAAGACCAGCTGCTTTAAACGCTTTAAACAGCGAGACTCTTGATGAATTAAACGTTTGCTTAAGCGAAATCGAAGCAAGAGATGATGTTAAGGTTGTTATCTTGACAGGTGGTCCAGATAAGAAAGGTAACGAATTCAAATCATTCGTAGCTGGTGCTGATATTTCTGAAATGGTTAATTTCACAGCTCCAGAAGCAAGAGCTTTCGGAATCAAAGCTTCTGAACCATTCTTTAAATTAAACAATATGCGTCAGGTTACTATCGCTGCTGTTAACGGATTTGCTTTAGGTGGCGGATGCGAAATCGCTATGGCTTGTGATATTCGTATTGCTTCTGACAACGCAATTTTCGGACAGCCTGAGACAGGTCTTGGAATCATTCCAGGATTTGGTGGAACCCAGAGACTTGCTCGTCTTGTAGGAATGGGACGTGCAAAAGAAATGATCTTTACCTGTGATAACATTGATGCTAACGAAGCTTATCGTATCGGACTTGTTAACAAAGTTGTTGCCAAAGAAGAATTAATGGCAACTGCAAAAGCTATGGCTGCAAAGATCATCTCCAAAGGAAGCTACGCTGTATCTATTGCTAAAGCAGCGATCAACAACGGATATGATATGGATATCAAAAATGCAGTTGAAATGGAAGCTAACTTATTCGGTGTTACCAATGACACTCACGATAAGAAAGAAGGAATGGGCGCTTTCTTAGAGAAGAGAGCAGCTAACTTAACAGATTTCTAATTCATACATAGTTAGGCTTAGAACTCATAAACAATATACACAATCGGCTGTCCAACCACAAATGGGTTGGACAGCCTTTTTTATACACGTATTATAACATATTCGGATTTTTTAAAAGTTCTATCTGCTTTTGAAGTTCGTCCTGCTTTTGTTGAAACTCCTGGAGCCTGGCACGAAGTTGGGCATTTTCCTGCATCTGCTCAGAAAGCATAGTATCCTGCTCCGACAATTTCTGCTTATTTTTTTCGATCTCTTCTTTCTGGATCTCGATTGTCTTCTGCTGCTCTTTGATTTCCTTTTGCTGTTCTTCGCACATATACTTTACGGTATTTCTCTCAGCAACTATAAATGCATCAGTGAACATACTCATCAACTCCTCTGGTTTTCTCCGAAACTCTGCAATATCGTGATAACATTCCATAAATTCTGGATAAGCTTTTACTAACCGAAGAATATCCTCCGGCTTATCCGAACTTAAAAATGTAAGCCACGCATCCTGACTACTATTTATATTGTGTACGACGTTATGAAAAGTGTCAAGAGATATGTAACAAATATTTGTTAAAAGCTCCATTTGTGCTCCACTATCAAATTGATGGTATCCTTTATGAATATAGGCTGGCGCAACTTTCAAAAATTCTCTGGCACTATGCTCCATAAGAATAATCAAATAGACTGGCTTCATATCTTTAAAAGAAAATTCATCCTTTTTCTGATTCTTGATTCGATTATACTGCCTCATAACCAAATCTGAAGCATAACAGCTGCTTCGCTGTCCAGAAAACTGATACCCTACTTTCTGCATCTCCACATCTATAATACTACCATCTTCCAACTCGACTACTATATCCATAATGACAAGGCTGCCGTTCTCTGATAGCTTAATTCCTTCCTTTGGAAGCACCTGCTTAATATGTACTTTTTGATTGAGGATTGCCGAAAGGAAATGCTCTAATCGATGTGGATGATAGATTGGATCCATAATGTGTTTAAAAAATGTGTCATATAAAATCGGAAGACCTCTGCTTCCCTGAATGAAGGAAAGCAGATTTTCTCGTACTTTTTCAGGGAAATCCAAATATAGCTTCCTGGCTCTGGAATTTGATTCAATGAGAGCCAAGGCCTCCTCTTTGGATAAGGGATTCCCCAAAATATCGGAAATAGTTATTGATTGACTTACTACTGGTTGCCCCATAATTTTTTCTGCCATAGACAAATTCTCCTTTCGCAATCACCTATAACGCTTGTTCAAAGAGCGCAAAAAGCCCCTATATGGCGCACCTATCTATATTATGAATATAATCTGCGCGTCAAACATATAAATCTCGTGCTCAATGAACTATCCCTATTTATTTAATTACTGTACCTGGGATTATCTGGCGATCCGCCAATGACCAAGTAGAAAAGAATATTCTTTTGATAAGAAAAATTCTAGTACCATATACAGCATTAGTCAATCCACAAATCAAAAAAGACGCGAAACGCGTCTTTTTAATCAGAAATATTCGCTGTCTCTACAGGATTTTCATTTTTGTTCCTGGTAAGCAGGTAGCCTGCGCAGATTGCAGTAAATGGAGCTACTGTTACCAGTCCAAACGAACCTATTACCGTATGTATCATTTCTGCTGAGACATATTTGTAATTTAAAATGTGTGATACCGGTGTTCCCTGGGCCATAAATACCATAAGCAGGGCTACATAACCGCCCGAGTATGCTAAAAGTAACGTTGTTGTCATAGTTCCCATGGCAGCCCGGCCTACGTTCATTCCTGATTTGATAGCTTCGATACAGGAAATATCCGGCTTCTTATCCACAACTTCTTTCACAGCAGAAGTAATATCCACAGACAGATCCATGATTGCTCCGGAGGCTCCAATAAAAACAGAAGCCATGAAAATCTGGGTCAGATTCAAGGACTGATATCCAGAGTACAGCAGACTTTCGGAATAGGACATGACTGCTCCATGGATCTTAAAGGCATCTGTAAAGAAAATGCCAAGAATACAGGTCACCAGGATGCCTAGGAAAGAACCTGCAATAGCAGAAGCGCTTCGCCGGTCAAAACCATATACCAGGGAAATTATAATGGTGGTTAAAAACAGCGTAATAAGCAGACCAATCCAGATTGGATTCCATCCGTTCAGATAAAGCGGCACTAATACTTTCCAAAGAGTCAGTATGGTCAATACAAAGGAAATGATTGCCCGCAGTCCTGTCTTTCCTGCAAATAATATGAGAAACACTACAAACCCAATGCCCATTACCAGCTGCCAGTTCACACGATAATGATCAATCATGGTTACTTTTATGATCTCATCTCCAGCGTGGCTGACTACTACTAATGCCCGGTCTCCTGCTTCAAAAAGCTTATCCTGTTCCAAGGAACCCTGAAGCATATTTACACCAGTAGCTTCTTTACCTTCAAAGTTTCCATTCTCAAAACGAATTTTACATCTCTGCTCTCCGGATCTTACCAGACCAGTATCTACAATGGAAGAATTATCTACTTCCACCACCTCAGCTACACAGCGGTCAGCTTCCTGATACTGAACCCGATCTTCATATCCGGTAGGAATGATGATCAACACAATAATGGCAAGAACACAAACAATAAGAGGTGCATTGTAAATAATCCACTTTTTTCGGTTCATTACTGTACCTTTAACATGTCTGCAAGTTTATTGTAAATTTCTGTATTATCATAATATCCATCAAATACTTCTGCATTTACTCCATCTGCAAATACAGCAACTGGAAGTCCTGTATGGCTGTAAGAGGTAAAGGAAATACCAGATTTATTATTTAAGATATGTGTAATAGTTACAGTAAGTGGTTCATAGGTACCATACAATACATATTCTGCCTGAGTATCTAAACCGGTTTCTGTTTCATTGATACTCTTTTCATATGCTGTCTTTAACTGCTCTTTTTCATATTCAGTTAATACTAACTTGTCGCCTTCTTCACCGGATGTCTTTAATCCAAATAAAGTCTCAATATCTTTTAATACATCTTCAAAAGAAGTTTTGTTCTCTTTGTATGCAGCTACATAATCGCTGTCATATTTAGCGAAAGAGATTGTCTGGTTCTCAAGAAGTGTAAGGTATGTATCGTAATCAGTTCCTGCAAATCCGATTGTAAGACCACCAGTCTCATGGTCACCAGTTACGATGATCAGAGTCTCATCTGCATGTTCTTTTGCGAAGTCAATTGCTACCTGAACAGCGTCTGATAATGCGTCTGTATCATGAATGGTAGAAGCAGCATCATTTGCATGACATGCCCAGTCAATTTTTCCACCTTCACACATCATGAAAAATCCGTTGTCGTTATCTAAAACTTCGATTCCTTTTTCTACATAATCAGCTAAGGACCACATATCTTCTGTACGATCAAGTTCGTAAGCCATAGAGCTGGCATCTGCAAGATTTTCATCAATGATGATCACTTTTTCGTCAGAAGAAGAAACCTGCTCTGCTTCTGCCTGAGTCTGTACTACTTTGTATCCACTTTCTGTTGCCAGTTCATAAAGGTTCTTATCTGGGTTTTCAGCATCATGTCCGTCTGGTTTTAATAATCCGCCACCTGCGAAATATTCAAAATTAGATTCACAAAGTTCTACACCGATATCATAGTAGCTGCTTCTGCTTGCCTGATGTGCATAGTATGCGGCTGGTGTAGCATGATTTAAGTTTACAGATGAAATGATACCAACTTTCATTCCAAGCTGCTCATGAACTTTTTCTGTAATTGTCTCGTAACTGGTTGTTCCAGTCTCGTCCATGTTGATGGTTCCAGAGTATGTCTTGTGACCTGTGGATAATGAAGTTGCAGTAGAAGCTGAGTCTGGTGCAAAGGAGTTGCTATCGTATGTTACAGCAGAACCTGCAGTCTCAAAATTCATGAAATTCAAATATTCAGGTCCATCTAAGGTTGCTCCACCATTGTCTTCTAAGCTTGGCTGAGCCTGGAAATAGTCATCATCATTTAAAGCTCCCAGATAATCAGAGGTAGACTGGATCTGTGGATAACTCATTCCGTCACCGATGAACATAAATACATATTTTGGTGCCTTTACCTCTGTGTTTTCTGCTACACTGTCATCTTTTGCAACTTCGCTTTCAGATGCATTGCCTGCCTGCTGACTGGTTCCTGTTTCCTGAGTAGAACAAGCAGCAAAATTTGCTAATACTAATCCTGACATTAAAAATGCCGCAATCTTTCTTTTCATGTTTTTCTCCTCTAAAATCAGTTTTCTATCCGCTTGGGATATGGCTATTTTAGAGGTGTAATATAAAATCTGAAACCAGCAAATGGTAAAACCTTTGTAAAAAGTTCATCCCTGCTTCTCTCCGGTAATGATTACTTTTCCACCGATCACTTCTACTTTTACTTTATTGGAATTAATACCTGCGGCTTCCAAAATATCTTCCGTCAACTGTACACGACGTGCCTTATCCAGCACGGAATACTCTTCTGCCTTTTCTTCCCATGTAAAATTCCCGTATTCTTCTGCCTGCTCCTCCTTTTGCCCACGGCGAATTTTTTCTGTACTAATCTTTCCATCAGAAATCATAACTGTTCTGGAAACTTTGTCTGCAATACTCATATCATGGGTTACAATCAAAATAGTCAGTCCTATTTCCCGATTGAGCTTCTGCAATAAAGTAAAAATCTGGTTAGCAGTCCTGGTATCTACCGCCCCGGTAGGTTCATCTGCCAAAAGAATCTTTGGTTCATTAGCAAGGGCTGTGGCAATTGCCACCCTCTGCTGTTCTCCACCTGACAAATGTTCCGGAAGCTTGTTGGCATAATGATCCATTCCCACCTGCCTTAGAAGTTCCATAGCCTTTTCCCTGGATTCCTTTTTCTTTTTTCCTGCAAATAGCATCGGAGCTTTTACATTATCCAATACCGTCAGATAGGGAAACAGATTCCGGGAAGGCTTCTGCCATACAAAGCCTATGGTATTCTTGCGGTAGAAATCTTTATTCTTCCATGCATTACTGCCTAAATCCTTCCCATTAATCAACAGACGTCCTGCAGAAGGGGTTTCCAGACCACCGATCATATTTAAAAGGGTAGATTTTCCACTGCCGGATTTACCAATGATGGCAACCATTTCCCCTTCTTTGATTTCCAGATCCAGTCCCTGAAGAGCCATGACTTTTACCTGATCTGTCTGATAGATTTTCACCAGTTCGTCGCAGCAGATCATGGCTTCATGCTCCATAGACTCTTCTCTCATAGATTCTGACACCACAAATTCTGCAATCTTTGTTTTTTGTTTTATCTTCATCACGCATCCCTCCCGTCACAGAATCTGTCCATCCTGAATTTCAAATACTTTATCTCCCAGCCCCATCAGGTTTGGGTCATGGGTCGTCATCACTATTGTGGTTCCTTCTTTTTCTACCAGCTCCCGAAACAGCTCCATAACTGCCAGACCGCTGGCGGTGTCCAGTGCTCCTGTAGGTTCATCTGCAAAAAGCACTGCCGGATGATGAGCCACCGCTCTGGCAATGGCTACTCGCTGCTGTTCGCCACCGGATAACTGCCCTGCCATATGGTTCATTCGCTTTAAAAGGCCTACCCTATCCATGACTTCCCG
>JBGVLD010000090.1:0-52620 GCA_045124075.1 Agathobacter sp. | reverse complement strand
GAATATCGGAATCAGATGCATTAATCAAAAGCTTGGAAACAAAAATCCCATGCAATGCCTTACATCGCATGGGATTCTTCATTATTAGTTTAATTTAGATTTTGCAAGTTCTGCTAATTTAGCAAATCCTTCTGCATCTGTTACTGCCATATCAGCTAATACTTTACGGTTAAGATCAACGTTAGCTAATTTTAATCCGTGCATGAACTGGCTGTAAGACACACCATTGATACGTGCTGCAGCATTGATACGTGCAATCCATAACTGACGGAACTGTCTCTTTCTTTCTTTACGTCCAGCATAAGAACTTGTTAAGGCTCTCATAACGGACTGTTTTGCTACTCTATACTGTTTAGATCTAGCGCCTCTGTAGCCTTTTGCTAATTTTAAAACTCTATTATGTCTTTTTTTAGCGCCTAAGCCGCCTTTTACTCTTGCCATTACTATTTCCTCCTTAACTCATTCTTACATGTATGGTAAAATTTTCTTCATATTCTTAACATTTGTCTGATCTGTCATAACAGCTTTTCTAAGATTTCTCTTAGTTTTAGTTGTTTTCTTTGTTAAGATATGTCTCTTATAAGCTTTGCTTCTTTTTAATTTTCCTGTTCCTGTTAATTTGAAACGTTTTGCAGCTGCTCTGCTTGTCTTCTGCTTTGGCATTGTGTTTTCCTCCTTAAAATGTTATTTCTTCTCTGCCAGCACCATTCCGATGCTTCTGCCTTCGATTTTCGGTGCTTTCTCCACTACTGCTACATCTGCAAGATTCTCCGCGAAGTCATCTAAAATATGCTTGCTGTTATTCATATGAGCCATTTCACGACCTCTGAAACGCAGGGTAATCTTAACTTTATCGCCCTTGCTGATGAACTTTCTTGCGGCGTTCATTTTGGTATTTAAATCGTTAGCTTCAATGTTTGGTGAAAGACGGATTTCTTTCAGTTCAACAGTCTTCTGCTTTTTCTTTGCATCCTTTTCTTTACGGGCAAGTTCATAACGGTACTTACCGTAATCAATCACCCTACATACTGGTGGTTTCGCATTCGGAGCAATCTTTACCAGATCAAGTCCTGCATCATCTGCAATCTTCTGCGCTTCCTTAGAAGAAACGATTCCGATCTGCTCGCCGTCTGCTCCAATAAGACGAACCTCCTTGTCTCTGATTTGTTCATTAATCATTAATTCGCTAATGGTCGTACACCTCCAAAATAAAATAGTGGATAGGCAGACTATCCACTATAAACATCTCTAACACACACTCATAACGATATGTTAAAAATATAAACTCTAAGTCGCCCTATTGCGCTTAGGTGAGAGTGGATACTCTACTTGTTTTCTAACAACTATTATAAATTAGCACACTCTTATTCCAATGTCAAGAGTTTTTTATCTTTTTATTCCACCGGTTCTGCCGGAATAAATACACGCTCTCCCCCAGCAATATGAATTGGCTTTGGTACAGATTCTTTTGCTTCTTCACAGAACAGTTCCTGAGAGTTAATGATTGCTTTTCCTCTCTTATCAACCCTTGTATACTGTCCATCCGCCCCAAGGACTCGTGCCTTAACGGTATCCTGCAGTTCCATATCTAAGATGTGATATGCCTTGGCTTTGATATCCTCTTCTAACAGTGGGAAAATAATTTCCACACGACGATCCAGATTACGAGGCATCCAGTCTGCACTTCCCATATAAATCTCGGTCTGACCGTTATTATAAAAGTAGAATATACGGCTGTGTTCCAAGAAATTGCCTACTATAGAACGAACAGTAATGTTCTCACTAACTTCCGAAATTCCCACTTTCAAACAGCAGATTCCTCGAACGATTAAATCAATTTTTACGCCTGCAGCAGAAGCTTCATATAAAGCTGCAATAATTCCAGGATCACATAAGGAATTCATTTTGGCAATGATTCTTGCTTCTTTTCCCTCTCTGGCATTCTTTGTTTCTCTCTGAATAAAGGACACGAATTTATTTCTTAACCAATATGGAGCCAAAATCAGTTCATTCCAGGAAAGCGGTTCGGAATAACCGGACAGCATATTAAATGCTGCGGTAGCATCTTCTCCAATGGAATCCTTGCAAGTAAAAATACCGCAGTCGGTATATAATTTTGCGGTGGAATCGTTATAGTTACCAGTTCCCAAATGAACATAACGGCGTATTCCATCTTCTTCTTTTCTTACAACCAAGGCAATCTTGCTATGAGTCTTTAATCCTACCAGACCATATATAACATGACAGCCAGCTTTCTCCAGTTTCTTCGCCCAGACAATGTTGTGCTCTTCATCAAAACGAGCCTTTAATTCAACCAGTACCGTAACCTGTTTGCCGTTTTCTGCGGCTTCTGCCAATGAACTGATAATTGGAGAATTCCCACTGACACGGTAAAGCGTCTGCTTAATTGCCAGTACATCTTTATCTTTGGCTGCCTGACGGATAAAATCTACCACCGGATCAAAAGTCTCATATGGATGGTGCAGGAAAATATCTCCTTCTCTTATGGCATCAAAAATGTTGCTTCCCGGCTCAATTTCTGGTACCCTCTGAGGCACATAGGAAGAATAACGCAAATGATCAAATCCATCAATTCCATACATTTTCATAAGAACTGTCAGATCAATTGGACCATTAATGTGGAAAATATCTTCTTCTGCTACTTTTAATTCAGTGCGCAGGAAACGAAGAATTCTTTTATCTATTTTATCTTCTACTTCCAGCCGGATAACTTCTCCCCACTGACGCATTTTTAATTTATTCTGAATTTCTTTTAACAAATCAGACGCTTCATCTTCATCAATGGTCAGATCTGCATTTCGCATAATTCGGTATGGATAAGCGCATAACACTTTATAATTCGAATAGAGCTTCTGGATATTCCGTTCAATCATCTGCTCTAACAAAATAAAGCACACCTGACCTGCTTCTGTTCCTGGAATCTGAACCAATCGGGAAAGTCCCCCTGGTACCTGAACTGTTGCAAATACCGTTTCTTCTTTTTCTTTTTTGCTCTGCAGTAATACCGCAATATTTAAGGATTTATTCCGAATCAGTGGAAATGGACGTGAAGCATCTACTGCCATTGGAGTAAGTACTGGATATACCTGCTCCATAAAATAACGATCCACAAAAGCTGCTTGTTCTTCATTTAATTCCTCATATTCATTAATCAGATAAATCCCCTCTTTATTCAAAAGAGGCATCAGGGATCGGTTAAAGGTCTGATACTGACTGTTTACCAGTTCTCTGGTGGCCTGATTGATGGCGGTCAGCTGTTCTGTGGCAGTCATCCCTGCAATATCTTTCTTCTTATAGTTGGCATGAACCATATCTTTCAAAGAGGCAACACGCACCATAAAAAACTCATCCAGGTTAGAAGAAGTTATACTGACAAATTTCAGCCTCTCCAAAAGAGGAATGGATTTATCTTTTGCTTCCTCTAATACTCTATGATCAAATTTAATCCAGCTTAGTTCTCTATTCTCATAATATAGAGGATTCTCGTAATTCGTGTTTGTATCCATAGCTTCTCTTCCCTTTCTTTATAATTCATAAATTCGTTTTTCTCTTAAGACCGGCTTCATACTGAATACATTTTCAAAATAAGAGGTCTTATTCTCAAATAAGGTCTGCTCTAGTGCAATATTTTCAAAGGCTTCTACTGTAATGATCAGTTCTCTTTCTTTCATAGAGACCCGGATATTCTTAAATTTCTGTTTATGGCTTTGATCTAAAGCGTTCGCCACTCGAAGTATTGCCGAAAGTTTTGCAACTACCAGATAACTTTCTTTATCGATCTGCTCTGCCAATTCCTCGTAATTCTCCAATGGAAGAGTGTTATATAATACGGTCAGTGCAATAATTTCCCTCTCCAAATGTGACAATCCCAAAATTTCTGAGGACATAATGATGTTATAAGCACAGGTAGGAGCATTGGAAAGGCTGACATATTTTCCGCAGTCATGCAATAAACAAGCTACTTCTAACAAAAGGCGGTGCCTCCTGGACAATCCATGAACTTTCTTCATGGCATCAAAAATTTTATCCGAAATCACCACTAATGCTTCTACATGCTTGGAATAGCTGTTAAAATGTCTGGACAGATTTTTGGCTGCTGAAAGCACATCTGCATCAAAATCATGAGAAATCTTAAGCAGACGTTTATCCTGTACATAGGCACTGGCAATTCCATCATTTACATTGGTTTCTGGAACCCATACTTCTTTTGATTCCATAATTTCCGCAAGCTGTTTAAAAATAAGCAGAGACGGAACAATCAGAGGATCTTTTTCATTTGAAAGATTTAAATCTTTGGAAATAACCTCTACTGGTTTCTTTAGAAGTTTATCAATGTATTTTATAAAACGATCTGTTTTTACCAGATGCTGTTTTCCTTCATCTTTGTTAATGTATTTTACCAGTTCCTGACAATAATCACTCATTAAGATCAGGCTGTCTACGCCACTTCCCAGATAAAACAGTTTAAATTCTTCCAGACGTTTGCTGATAAATTCTTCAATCTGTTGCAGATAATGTTCTCTGGAAAAACTGATTCCGTCTTCAAGCAGAGAACGAAGGCGCATACTCCCCACTTCAATATGCCGGGTGGTAATCAATTCCCCTGTCTGGAACAAGGTAATCTGGATTCCAGCACCACCTACATCTAACACGGCGGCTGACCCCTGAATCATTTTCTCAAATTTTTCCCGGCCAGCCAAAGAGCGGTAACTTAAAAACCGATATTCTGAGTTACTGATTACTTTTACATCAAAACCTGTACGCAGACCAATCTGATCCAATACAAAAATCTCATTTTCCGCTTCTCTTAATACCGCCGCTGCATACACTTCATAATGTTCTACCCGATAAGTCTTAATAATTGCCGAAAATTCAGATAAAGTATCACATAATTTTTCCACCAGCTCGTAACCGATACTTCCATTTTCAAAAGTATCCTTTCCCAGGTCAATACGGCTTCGAATATGCTCAACTTCTCTCATTCCCTTCTTCTGGGAAATTTCAAATATTTTAAGGCTTACTTCATAAGAACCAATATAAATGGATGCAAACATCTCAACTGCCATGGTTTCTCTCCTTGTCTTTTCAACAAATTTCTAATATGTACCTAAAATTTGAATAGATGTGGTTTCTTCTCTCAGTCCACGCAGAGCATTCTGCACTGCTGTATCCTCGAATCTTCCTTCAAAATCAATAAAGAACCGATATTCCCAATTTCTGTTCTGAATTGGTCTGGACTGAATGTTAGTCATATTTAAATGATTATAGATAAAATGAGAAAGCATATGGTACAAAGATCCGCTTTCATGAGGAATTTCAAAACAGATACTGATTCTGGAAGCCTCTTTTGTATATACTTTCCTACCTGTCACAATAATAAACCGGGTACAATTATTTTTATTATTCTGAATGGCATTTTCCAGCACTTTCAGTCCATAAATATCCGCTGTAATACTACTGGCAATAGCTGCTTGATTTTTTAAGCCTTCATCTTTTACTTTCTTGGCCGCCATAGCAGTATTTGGAAAGCTAAGCTTCTCCCAGCTTCCATGTTCCTCCAAAAAATCACTGCACTGCATCAGTGCCTGTGCATGGGAATATACACAGGAAATATCCTCTAAAGATGCCTCATCCAATCCTAATAGAGCATGATCAATCTTTAAGATCTGCTCTCCTACGATATAATTATCATATTCCACCAACAAATCATAATTCTCAGAAACAATTCCTGCAGAAGAATTTTCAATTGGAAGTACAGCAAAATCTGCGTCCCCATTCTTAATTGCTTCCATAGCATCCTTCCATGTATCTACCGGATGTCCATTGCAGTCTGCCCCGAAAAATTCCTTCATAGCCAGTTGGCTGTACGCACCTTCTACTCCCTGAAATACAATTTTCGCAGAAGAATAATCCGGCATATCGGTCTGAACAAATCCTACATCTTCTTTTATTCCATTCTCTGTTAATAGCTGATACTGTTTCTTTCTGCTTATGGTCATAATCTGGTCAAATAATTCCCGAATTCCATTACTGTTAAATTCAGAAGAACCTAAAGATGACAGATCTGCCAGTTTCTCTACTTCTCTTTGCTTATCAAATACAGGTTTTCCATTGGCAATTTTATATTCTGCCACCTGTTTGGAAATTCCCATGCGTTCTTCATATAAACGAACGATTTCATGATCTATTCTATCAATATCCTTACGAAGTTCTAAAAGGTCTTTCATATGCACTCCTCTTTACTGTAGTTTTACAATAAAATAATAGTACAATCCTTTTGGAAAGGCAAGTCTGCCTTGCAAGTTTATAGGGAAAACTGTATAATTTTAGTGTATTGCATAACTCAATTCTGTGCAAGAAAATTTATGGTAAATAAATTGTAAAAAAGGAGTAAAATATGAAAAGAAAATGGCCTATTATAATAATCATTCTTCTGCTAATCTTAGCAGGTGTTGGTGTTTTTGCATTTTACCGCTTTCAGACGAAAGTACACTACAATACAGATTATGTGAATGGTAACTCTGCAGGTAATCTTTACAATGGTGGTCTTTTCTGTGAAAAAGATGGAACTGTCTATTTTGCGAATCCAGATGATGATTACAAACTCTATTCCATGGATTCCAATGGAAACAATTTAAAAAAATTAAGTGATGATTCCGTTTCTTATATTAATGTAGATGACTATTATATTTATTATGTAAGAGACAGTCACCATAAAGAAGCCGATATCTTCTATATCAATGCTGATAGTCTCTGCCGTATATCCAGAAAAGGTGGAAACATGGTAATTTTAGATGAAGCTCCTTGCCTGTACGCTTCTCTGATTGGAAATTCTATTTTCTATCTTCACTATGATGAATCAGACGCCACGACTCTATATAAAGTCGATATTGACGGAAAGAACTTAAAGCAGCTTCAAAATTATTATGTTTTTACCTGCAGCAGTCAGGATAAATATTTTTATTACAATGGTACCCAAAGCGACGGAAATATCTATCAATATGACACTACAACCGGAAATATTTCCCTTTTTTATAAATGTAATAGCTACAAGCCAATTATTACCGGAAAAAACGATATTTATTATATGGATGTAGACCAGAACAACGCTTTAGTTCATACTAATGCCCAGTATGAAAAAACAACCACTATCACAACAGACAGCGTAGATTGCTATAACATCTATGGAAGCTATATCTACTATCAGAGATTTTCCGAAACTTCACCGGCACTTTGCATGGTCAAAAATGACGGAACTAAAGCTTCTGTTTTAGCCCAGGGAACTTTCACCAATATCCACGTAACTTCCTACTATATTTATTTTATGGATTATAAGACAGGTGAATTCTATTATACATCAACCTCAAATCCTGGCACTCTTACTCCATTCCATCCTGGAAAAATTGAGGACTAAATTCCCCTCTCAAAGAAACAAAAAAGCTATGAGCAAATAAAATAAATTTGTTCATAGCTTTTTTATGTTGTACAGTACAATCTAAATCCTTATCTTATGCAAATAATCTACTGCGGATAATAGATATAAATTTCCTGATACATTTCACTGATCTTCTCTGTCTCCTGATCAATTAAAATAACAGAAAGTACATGATTCCCTTCCGGCACCGCAAAAGATTCCGTATACTGAGTGCTTGTCACATTTGGTTCTGTTCCATCCCATGTATAATATGCCACGCAGCCTCTCGGAACTGTAATGGTAACCATTGTTTCTTCATTATAGGTTCCCCCTGCAGGAGAAACCTGCGGCTTATCTGGTGCAGGAATATCAATGGTATAAGTCAGAGTAATGACATTACTATATAGTCCCTTTTCATTCTTACATACTGCCTGAATGGTATATTCTCCCATTTCATCTAAAGAAATTGGTTCACTATATAAACTTCCATTTTCAATAGGATCTTTTCCGTTTACCGTATAATAAATATGATGACCTGCAGCAGAAGATAACTCTACCGTAATATATTCCTGATACTCTCCCCCAGCCATACTGAATCTCGGTGTGGCCACTTGATAAGCTTCAAAGAGTTTTAGAATCTGTTTATCTTCTATTCCTTCTTTTAAAGCCAAAATACTGTCATAATCTTCTTCCCTGTCATAAATCTGAATCAAAGTCTCGTAGGCCTTTTCATTCTTATTATCAAGATCAATGATTTCCTGGCAAAGAATGAAAGCCGAATCATAGTCTTTTCTATCCATATAAATCTCTACCAGTATCTGACGAATTTCAATATCTTGTGGTTCTAAAGATAAAGCCTTTTCATAATACGAAATAGCTGTTTCAATATCTTTTTCTGCCATAGCCGCTTCTGCCTGAGATACCTGATAATCAAAAGAGTTATTCTGTTTTGTCCGAGTCTGAACATAAATAATTGCAATCAACGCTGCAATTAAAATCAACACAACTGTAATCATTCCAATCAATGCTGCTTTTTTTCTTTTCCCGGAAGTCTTTTTGCCCTTTTGTGTCTGGTAAGTTTTCCGACTCACAGAAGCCGTTTCCTTTTTCTGATTTTCCAGTTCTAGAATTGTTTTTAAATACTCATCTTCGAACACGTTATAATCTGGAACGATCTGTGCCTCTTTTCCACAATTTGAGCAATACAGACAACCATCCCAAAGCTCACTGCCACAATTAGCACACTTCATTTTATCTCCCCTTATATTGCATATAATATTTTTATGAATACATCTTCATTGCTTCCACACAATTATTCATAAGCATGGCAATGGTCATAGGACCAACCCCGCCTGGAACTGGTGTAATTGCAGAAGCAATTGGGAAAACTTCATCATATTTTACATCGCCACAAAGTTTATTCTCACTGTCTCTGTGAATTCCTACATCTATGACAACTGCGCCTTCTTTTACATAATCAGCACCAATCATCTGCGGTCTTCCAATGGCTACAATCAAAATGTCGGCCTGCTTGCAGACTTCCTTTAGGTTTGCAGTTTTAGAATGGCAAATTGTTACCGTTGCATTTTCCCGAAGCATTAAAAGGGCCATTGGTTTTCCTACAATGTTGCTTCTTCCGATCACAACACAGTTCTTTCCTGCAATTTCAATATTGCTTCTCTTTAACAACTGGATGATTCCCGCTGGTGTACAGGATACAAATCCTGGCTGTCCGATCACTAAAGCACCTACATTCTGTGGATGGAATCCATCTACATCTTTCTTAGGTGAAATTGCCTTGATTACTTCATCTTCGTTTAAATGTCTTGGAAGAGGAAGCTGACATAAAATACCATGAATTGCTGCATCGTTGTTCAGTTTATCAATAATTCCCAGTAATTCTTCCTGAGTAGTCTCTTCTGGAAGTTCGTAAGCTACAGATTCAATGCCAATATACTCACAAGCTTTTTTCTTATTTCCAACATAAACACTGGAAGCTGGGTCATTTCCCACCTGAATTACTGCCAGAGCACAGTTCTTTCCTGCTTCTTTTAACTCCGCTACTTCATTTTTTAATTCTTCTTTAATATCTTTTGAAATCTGTTTTCCATCTATAATTGCTGCCATAATTTCTCCTTAGAACAATCCTGTAATTACACCATCTTCATCTACATCAATGCCAAACGCTGCTGGTTTCTTTGGAAGTCCAGGCATGGTCATAATTGCTCCATTAATAGCAACCACGAAACCTGCTCCCGCAGAAACATAGACCTCACGAACCTGAATCGTAAATCCAGAAGGTCTACCTAATTTCTTAGGATCATCAGACAAGGAATACTGGGTCTTAGCCATACATACTGGAAGATTTCCCATACCAAGATCGGTAATTCTCTTTAATTCCTTCTCTGCCGCTGGAGTATAGGTAACTCCGTCTGCACCATAGATTTCTTTTGCAACAGTTTCGATCTTTTCTTTTAATGAAAGTTCATCCTCATATAATACTTTGAAATTACTTTCTTTCGTCTCTAAAGTCTCTAATACTTTTTCAGCTAAGGCCACCCCGCCTTCGCCGCCTTTCTCCCACACTTCGGAAAGGGCAAATTCGCAGTTTCTTTCTTTACAGAAATTCTCTACAAAGTCTGTTTCTGCTTTCGTATCCGTTACAAAAGAGTTCAAAGTTACCACTACAGGAACACCATATTTCTGAAGGTTTTCAATATGTTTCTCTAAGTTTACGATACCTTTCTTTAAAGCTTCCAAATTCTCACTAGAAAGATCTTCTTTGGCAATTCCACCATTGTATTTTAATGCACGGATAGTTGCAACCAATACAACTGCGTCTGGTTTTAGTCCGGCTTTTCTACATTTGATATCAAAGAATTTCTCTGCTCCTAAATCTGCCCCGAATCCTGCTTCTGTAATCACATAATCAGCTAATTTTAAAGCTGTTTTTGTAGCACGGACACTGTTACAGCCATGAGCAATATTTGCAAAAGGTCCACCATGAACAATTGCAGGTGTATGTTCTAAGGTCTGGATCAGATTTGGTTTTAAAGCATCTTTTAAGAGCGCCGCCATAGCACCAGTTGCTTGTAAATCATCAGCAGTCACTGGTTTTCCTTCAAAGTTATAGGCAACAATGATTCTGCCAAGACGTTTCTTTAAATCTTCCATATCATCTGCCAGACAAAGAATTGCCATGATTTCAGAAGCTACAGTAATAACAAAATGATCTTCCCTTACCATTCCATCCATTTTATTTCCAAGACCTACTACGATATTACGAAGTACACGATCATTCATATCCAGACAACGTTTCCATACGATCTGTCTTGGATCGATTCCCAGTTCATTTCCCTGCTGAATGTGGTTATCCAGTAAAGCCGCAAGTAAGTTGTTTGCAGAAGTAATGGCATGGAAATCTCCTGTAAAATGCAGATTTAAATCTTCCATTGGAACAACTTGAGCATATCCACCTCCGGCTGCACCACCTTTAATTCCAAAACAAGGTCCTAAGGATGGCTCACGAAGAGCAATTAATGCTTTCTTTCCTAATTTTCCAAAAGCCTGACCTAATCCCACACTGGTAGTTGTCTTTCCTTCTCCTGCTGGTGTTGGATTAATAGCTGTGACCAGAATCAGTTTTCCATCTGGATTGTTCTTTGTCTTCTCCATTAACTCATCAGAGAGTTTTGCTTTATACTTTCCATAAAATTCCAGATCTTCTTCTGGAATTCCAATACTTGCTGCCACTTTTGAGATTGGTTCCATGACCGCTTCCTGTGCAATCTGAATATCTGTTTTCATTCTAACATCCTCCTATAAATAAATCATTTATTATAGTTTACATTTCTCCAGCAGAAAACTGTTCAAATTCCTCTGGAGTCATTAATACCTTTCTTGGTTTGGTACCCTCTTCCGGTCCAACAATACCTGCTTCTTCCATCTGATCCATGATTCTTGCAGCACGGTTAAATCCTATTTTTAAGTATCGCTGAAGCATTCCAATAGAAGCTTTTTCTTTATCAACGATAATCTTTGCCGCCTCCATAAAGTAAGCATCTCTTCCATCATCTTCTGTCTCTGCATCAGAAATAGAAACCGTCTGGTTTCCTGAGGATTCCAGGTTCTCCATCTTCTTCTGTACATCACTATTATACTGTGCCATTCCGTTATTTTCTTTGATAAAGTTCACCACATCTGATACTTCCTGATCAGAAATAAATGCTCCCTGAATACGAATTGGCTTTGGTGCACTTTGCGGACTGAAAAGCATATCTCCTTTTCCAAGAAGTTTTTCTGCACCATTCATATCCAAAATGGTTCTGGAATCTACTCCAGAAGTTACTGCAAAGGCAATACGGCTTGGCATATTAGCTTTAATCAGACCAGTAATGACATTGACAGAAGGTCTCTGAGTTGCAATGACCAAATGGATTCCCGCTGCTCGCGCCAGCTGTGCCAAACGGCAAATTGCATCTTCAACCTCATGAGAGGCAACCATCATAAGATCTGCCAACTCATCTACGATAATTACAATCTGTGGCATTTTCTTAGGCATTTCTGCACCTTCTACAGGAGTAAGATTTTCAACTTTTGCATTGTATTCATCAATCTTACGTACCCCTGACTCTGCGAACTTGTTGTAGCGGTCAGTCATTTCCTGTACTGCCCAATTCAGTGCTCCGGCAGCTTTCTTTGGATCGGTAACAACAGGGATCATCAGGTGTGGAATTCCATTATAAACACTTAATTCTACCACTTTTGGATCAATCATGATCAGTTTTACGTCCTTCGGATCAGCCTTATATAAAATACTCATAATAATAGTATTAATACAAACTGATTTACCAGAACCAGTAGCACCTGCAATCAATACATGAGGCATTTTTGCAATATCTGTTACTGTAACTTTTCCTGCAATATCTTTTCCTACTGCAAAACTAATCTTGGATTTTGCTTCTTCAAATTCCTTTGATTCAATCAATTCCCGGAAAGGCACCGTAACATTTTCCTTATTTGGTACTTCAATCCCTACCGCAGCTTTTCCTGGAATTGGTGCTTCAATTCGAATATCTGCCGCCGCCAGATTTAACTTGATATCATCTGCCAGATTTACAATCTTACTGACTTTCACACCCATTTCTGGCTGAATCTCATAACGGGTTACCGCTGGACCACAGCTGATATTTGTTACTGTAACATTTACACCAAAAGTCTGCAAGGTCTGCTGGAGTTTTACTGCAGTTTCTTTTAATTCCTGCTGAGTATTTCCGCTGCGCTTTCCACTGCCTGCTTTTAACAAATCAATGGTTGGGAATACATACTCTCTTGGAAGTTCTTCCTGTACCATCTGAATTTCTTCCTGAATGGATAGACTATCTTCCTCCACTTCACCGGGAGTTTCCTTCACTGACTTTGCTTTTTGAACTGGCATTACTTCCTGTACGGGTGCTTCTTCTAGTACAGGCTTAGTTTCCTGTATCGAAAAAGAATCAGCAGTAGAGAATAACTCTCCTTCCGACATGGTCACATGACGTTCTTTCGACACCACTGGTGGCTCATCTAATACTTTTCCTTCTTCTTTTAACGCTTCTTCAATCTTATGTATCACATCATCAGAAGAGAAATCTCCCTGAATAATAGAATCGTCAATCGCCGCATAAGCAGAATAAGTATCCACTTCTTCCTGCAATTCTACAGATGATATCTTTGCTGCTTTTCCTGGCATTTTTTCTGATTGCAGTTCCACTTTCTGAGCATCGGCTACCGATGGCAGTTCCAGGGCAGGATCTGGTTTTAACTCGCTAATTTCGTCAGACTGTTCTTCTGTTTCTTCAAAAATACGTGTATCTGTAGAAACCCCAGCAATCTTTCGATCCATTCTTCTTTTTTCCCGTTCCTGCTTATAATATTCATGGGATTCCATAGCAGATTCATAAACCTTTCGGCTTCCCTTCTGCACACTCTTCATAGCAGATCGTTCTGTAATCAAAACCAGTGAAATAATCAGGACAATAACATCAATGATATATGCCCCTATCTTTCCAAAAGCATTTGAAATCAAATAGGCAAGACCTCCTCCCAAAATGCCGCCTCCTGCTTTTTTCTCCTTACTATAGGAAAAAGCTTCCATAGGGGTATGAACATCTTCTCCTGAGACCACAAGTGCCATGAACATGCAGAAAAATGCCACAAAAAGTACACCTGCCACAATTTTTACTACTGCAAAGTTATTTCCTTTATTGGAAACACCAAAAAAAGTTCCCACTAAAAGAACGATTGGAAACACATATGCGATTACACCAAAGAGCCCAAAAATGAAACCACTGACTGCATTTCCAACTGTTCCACCTACTCCAAAATTACTAATAAATAGTAAAAGACAGACTGCAACTACAATCCATAAAATCACTTCCATACGGAAATTTTCTGCTTTTTCCCGTTCTATTGCAGCCTGACTTCTTCTTCCCTTACCGGAAGTACTGCTCTTTGATTTTTCTGATGTATTTGATCGACGCTTTGTCGAGGATGATTTCCTCGTTGCCATAAATAAACCTCCAAAAACTTGTAAACTCTGGACTTTGTCCAATCTTACCCATAATAGCATATTTTGGAGTTTTTGTCATTAGTATACTTTTCCATGTTTTCAGGATTCTTTCCGAATATTTTCAGAAATAAGCTCATATAATTTTTTGAATGCGTCAGATATTCCTCCTACCGCATCTATAATTCCTTCCTCTACTGCTTGGGCACCTACTAAGATTGTTCCTAAATCTTTTGTCAACATTTGCTTATTCGTCATTAATTCCTCTATCCGCTCCTGTCTCACATGACAATGTTTGGAAATAAAACCTGTGATTCGATCCTGCATCTGCTTGAAGTAATCATAGGTAGGCTGTGCTCCAATCACAGTTCCATTTAACCTCACTGGATGAATGACCATCGTTCCGCTTGGAACAATCAGAGAATAATCTGTAGATACCGCAAGAGGAACCCCAATAGAATGACTTCCCCCCAGCACCAAAGAAACCGTTGGTTTGCTTAAGGAAGCCACCATTTCAGCAATTGCCAGACCACTTTCCACATCTCCTCCCACCGTATTTAACAAAAGAAGCACTCCATCCACTTCTTTATCATCCTCAATGCAGGCAAGTTTCGGTAACACATGCTCATACTTTGTAGTCTTGGTGTTTGGCGGCAAACAGTCATGCCCCTCAATCTCCCCAATCACCGACAACAAATAGATCCGATACTCATTTCCCCCTAAAAAAGCCTGCCCGGAATCAATGATCATCTGCTCCCGCCGATCTTGAGCCTCGCCTTTTTCTTCCTGGGTTCCAGAATCATTTACTGATACATTTTCATCCGAATTCTCAGAGCCGTCATTTGACATATCCGCCTCTGATGAACTTCTATCAATTGAATTTTTAGATTTTAAATATTCATACTCGTAAATACACATACTTTCTCCTTTCTGTATCAAAAAATGCAGGTGCAAAAGCACCTGCATTAAGTATGTGTAATTCAATTATTCTTATTCTCCTAAGAGGTAATTGTAAAGCCCTTCATAACGGAACTTAGACGCATTCCATGAGAAGTCTTTTGCCATTCCACGGTCTACCATCTGATTCCACTGACGTTTGCGGTCATAGAAAATATGTTTCGAATAGTTGATAACAGAAAGCATTTCTTCTCCATTATAATTGGTAAAGGAGAATCCATCCCCTGTATTATCATATTCATTAAATGGCTGTACGGTATCTTTTAATCCACCAGTCTCTCTTACAATTGGAACCGTTCCATAACGATAAGAGATCATCTGGGTTAATCCGCATGGCTCGAAACGGGATGGCATTAAGAATGCATCCGCTGCTGCATAAAGCTTATGAGCCAGATCATCAGAATAACAAATATTAGCAGAAACACGATCTGGATATTTCCATGCATAGTGACGGAACATATTCTCATACTGCGGTTCACCAGTTCCGATTACAACCAACTGTGTATGCTCATCTACTAAACGATCCATTACATAATTGATCAGATCCAGACCTTTCTGATCTGTCAATCTTGAAATCAGACCAATCATATATTTCTTCTGATCTACTGCAAGTCCAAGATCCTGCTGTAATCTTTCTTTGTTCACTGCTTTCTTCTGACGGAAGCTTTCTGCATTATAATGCTCGTAAATCTTCGGATCTGTCTCTGGATTATATACCCCATAATCGATACCGTTTACGATACCCTGCATATCAAAATGTCTGGCAGATAAAAGTCCATTTAAACCTTCACCATAGTAATCACTCTGAATCTCATTGGCATAAGTATCGCTTACTGTTGTGATATAATCTGCATACACCAGACCGCCCTTTAACATATTGGCATCTTTGTTGAACTCCAGTTTATCTGGTGTAAAAAGGTCTGCCGGGAAACCTGTAAGCCCCTTCATAGTCTTAATATCCCAAACGCCCTGGAATTTCAGGTTATGGATGGTCATAATAGAACGAATTCCCCAGAAGAAAGAATCTGCTGAAAACTCATTCTTAAGATATACAGGAATAAGTCCAGTCTCCCAGTCATGACAATGAATAATGTCAGGACGGAATCCAATGAGTGGCAACATGGAAAGAACTGCCTTATCAAAGAAACAGAATTTCTCAATATCAAAACGGATATCTCCATATGGTGTAAAGCAGTTAAAATACTCCTGGTTATCAATGAAATAATATGTAATTCCATCCTGTTTATACTGTAGTACACCTACGTATTTATTCGGAATATAGTTTCCTGTTCCCATGTAAAAATGAGTAACATACTCAAATTGATTACGGAAATGTTCTGGAATACAGCTATAATTCGGGATTACGACTCTTACATCCCAGTAATTCTTATCAAATTCCTTTGGTAACGCGCCACATACATCAGCAAGTCCTCCAGTTTTAATAAATGGCACACATTCTGATGCTGCAAATAAAATTCTTTTCATGAAATTACCCTCCCCATATGGAATCACATTTTATTTATAATTATTCTTCCCAGTTGTGATATACTTCCTGAACGTCATCTTCTGCATCTAACAGATCTAAAATACGTCCAATATTAGTGATATCTGCCTCTTCTGTTAAAGCTACATAATTCTGTGGAATCATGCTCACTTCTGCAGATACCATCTCAATTCCAGCCTCTTCTAAAGCCTTATGAACTGCGTCAAAATCTTCTGGTGCAGTTAAAATTTCAAAGCTATCCTCTTCTTCTGCAAAGTCTTCGGCTCCTGCATCCAGTGCCATCATCATCAACTCGTCAGCATCCATATCACAGGCTTCTTTATCGATGATAATCTGTCCCTTCTCATCAAACATATAAGATACACAGCCCTGAGTTCCAATGCTTCCCTGCCCTTTGGTAAAGGCATTACGTACATTGGCTGCAGTACGGTTCTTATTATCAGTAAGACACTTAACGATAATTGCAGTTCCGCATGGTCCATATCCTTCATATGTAGTATATTCGTAATTTACAGAATTACCATCTCCTGCAGCTTTTTTAATACCACGTTCAATAGTATCATTTGGCATGTTATTGGATTTTGCTTTGGCAATTACCTGAGCCAGCTTATAGTTATTCGCTGGATCTGGACCACCTTCCTTAACTGCAACTGCAATTTCTCTTCCGATAATTGTAAAAATTTTTCCTTTGGCTGCGTCATTTTTTTCTTTCTTATGTTTGATATTCGCAAACTTAGAATGTCCTGACATAAATCTAGTTCCTCTTTTCTTTTTATTTCCATCTTTTATCTTAATCAATCAGATTAATTTTATCATTTTTTCCTTTATTAAGCAAGAGAATCCTCGGAAACCACCTGATCATCTCCAGGTATTTCATCCTGTTTTCTCACATGAACTTCCCGGATAATGTTATTTTCCACTTTGGTAATGGAAAATTCATAGCCATATGCATAAATAGTCTCTGTCTCTCCATCCTTCGGAATCTTCTCCAATAGAGAAATCAAAAGTCCATTTAAAGTATCAAAAGAATCCTCTTCCACTGGAATATGTAAGGTGCCCACCACATCTTCCATTGCAGTCATACCATCCATAAGATAATTTCCGTCTGCTTGCAACGAGATCATATTCTCTTCTTCATCATGCTCGTCCTCAATATTACCAACGATTTCTTCTAGGATATCCTCCATAGCCACCAGACCAGAGGTCTGACCATACTCATCCACTACAATGACCATATGACTTTTTTGATTCTGCATGGTCTTGAACAAGGTATTGATCTTCATTGTTTCTGGAATAAACTCCACTTCACGGATCAGTTTTGGAATATCTTTAATAGATGTCCGAAAAAGTTCATTCTTCTGCACAAAGGCAAAAGCATCTTTGATGTGAAGAACACCGATAATATTATCAATCTCTTCCAGATAAACCGGATACCGGGACTTGGAATTTTCAATCATAAAAGAAACAGCATCCACAAAAGACAGCTCTCCATCTAAAGCCGTCATGTTCATTCTATGAGTCATAATATCCTTTGCTTCTTTGTCATCAAATTCAAAAATGTTATGTATCATTTCTGCTTCCGATGCCAAAAGAACACCCTGTTCGTGTCCTTCTTTTACCATGGATATAATTTCTTCTTCTGTTACATCATCAAAGTCACCTGGCAATTCTCCATGAACCTTTTTCTTCATCTTTCTTACAATGTTCTTCCGGAAAGTTAACACTAAACAAATAACCATTACCAGAAGCACCACGGAAATGATTCCTAAAACTACAACAGCCCAAAAATAGGGACTCCCGCCTTCTTCCATATTAAATCTCCTTTATCTCTTTCATAGTAATACCAAAAAATGATAACATGGAGCTGCTTTCCATGTCAAGTTATGTAAGCAGCTCCAGGCTGATTTCCAGCGCTTTATCAATTTTTCCAAGAATCTTTTCATCCAAATGACAAACTTTATCTTTTAATCTGCGTTTATCAATGGTTCTGAGTTGCTCCAATAGGACCACCGAATCTTTTGCAAGAGCATACTCATCACTGTCCAATTCCACATGCGTAGGCAGCTTTGCCTTATTTAACTGGGAAGTAATTGCCGCACAAATGACTGTTGGACTATGTCTATTCCCTACATCATTCTGCACAATGAGTACCGGGCGGATTCCGCCCTGTTCTGACCCCACAACAGGTCTTAGATCTGCATAATAAATGTCACCACGTTGTATTACCATAATCTCTCACTCCATAATCTTGGTATACTCTTAAGTATCTCCAGATTTATCGTGAGTATTCAATTTATTATGATTTTATATTGGTTTTCCATTTCTGTAATATACCCTTGGAACTCTTGGCGTAATGAGACAGGCAAATTCATAATTGAACCGGCCAGATAATTCCCCTAATTCTTCCATGGTAATTTCTAAATCTCCATTTTTTCCAAGAATCGTAACGGTATCTCCAGCTTTCACCTCTGGAATCTCTGTTACATCTACCATGAACTGATCCATGCATACTCTTCCACAAATTGGAGCTTTTCGTCCGTGAATCAGTACATATCCTTTATTCGAAAGACTTCTTGCATAACCATCCCCGTAACCAATTGGAACAGTAGCAATTTTCTTTTCGCTTTCCGTCACATAAATTCCGCCATAACTGATACTGCGCCCCGGTTCAAGAGTCTTCACAAAAGAAATATGGCTCTTAATGGACATAACCGGCATAAGTGAAATCCGATTTTTATTCACTTCTTCCGATGGCCAGAGCCCATACATGGTAATTCCAGCCCGAACCATATTCATATTTGCCTGAGGCAATTCCACGATTCCGGCACTGTTGGAACAGTGCTTGATTGGAATATGGATTCCCCTTTTTTCTACCAAATCGATCATTTTCAAAAACAGTTTAATCTGAGCTTGAGCCGCAGACTTATCTTCTTCATCTGCTCTGGCAAAATGAGTAAATATGCCTTCCACTTCTATATTTGGCATTTTTGATATTTCCTCAATAATCTGAGCAGTTTCTTCATTGACCTGTAACCCGATCCGACTCATTCCTGTATCGATTTTCACATGAACCTTACAGATTTTATCTTTTGAAACTGCAATCTCAGAAAGTTTCTGGGCAGTTTCCAGATCACAAACAGCAGGATGAATTCCATAATTTATGATCTTTTCAAACTGGTCAGCAAAACTGATTCCCAAAATCAGTACTGGTTTTTTTCTGCCATCTAAAATCAGCTTCTCAGCCTCCTCCGCAGTGGCCACCGCATATCCCCAAAGATATGGTAAATTTTCAATCGCCTCTGCGATTCCCAACGCCCCATGACCATATGCGTCTGTTTTAATAACAGCGGCCATTTGGGTATCAGGGTTTAGCATTTTATGCATTTCATTCATATTATGCAAAAGCGCATCCAGATTGATTTCTGCTCTTACTCGTTTTGTTTCCATTTATGTTTCCACCTGCTTCCAAATATTCATTAGTCCATTCAAAATATCCTGTGCCATCATTCCCCGGCAGCCAGTGTTCTTTACCTCTTCATCGGCAGCCCTTCCATGAATATATACACCAAGAGGTGCTGCCATATCTGCTTTTAATCCCTGAGCCAGCAAAGCTCCAATGATTCCAGAAAGCACATCTCCACTTCCACCGGTTGCCAATCCGTTATTTCCAGATAGATTCAGATATGTCATACCATAAGGCACGGCCGTAATGGTATGGGCATCTTTCAACACACATATTACATCATAGGTCTGGGCAAACTCCCTTGCCGCGTCGATCAACTTCGTCTTAATGTAGGAAACTGCATCCTTGGTCAGTCTTGACATTTCTCCCAGATGTGGTGTCACCACAATATCCATATGTGGTCGAAGAAGTCGTTCTGGTTCTTTTGCCAGAAGATTTAATGCATCTGCATCCAGCACTAGAGGCACGGTAATATTCATAAGTACTGTAGAAAGTAGTTCTTCAGCTACGGCAGAAGTTCCAATCCCAGGTCCTAAGACTACCGCGTCTGCCCATTTTAACTCTTCAATCAATTTCTTTTTATCAATATTCTTACCATATACCGAAACCAAAGCCTCTGGCACTAAAGTAAGTAAAATACTTCTGTTCTCTTCTGCGGTCACTACCTTCACAAGCCCCGTTCCCATGCGATAAGCCGCTTTTGCTGCCAGTACTGCCGCTCCTGCCATCTGGTTGCAGCCTGCAATGACTAGAAGTTTGCCATAGGAACCTTTGTGAGAATCTTCTTCTCTAGCTGGAAGGCTTTCCAAATCCAATTCTTCCAAATATGCCAACCTTGGTTTCTTATCCAGCCAGCTTTCTTCTGTGATTCCTATATCAACAATATATGTTTTCCCACAATAATTTGCGCCTGGCCAAAGATACTGTCCTGCTTTTGCAAAGGAAAAAGTAATGGTAATATCTGCATCAAAAGCACTTCCCAATACCTCTCCATCCTCAGCAGAAATTCCAGAAGGAATATCCAGTGCTGCCTTTAATCCTTCCATCTGGTTCAGCTTATTAATGATTTCAGCTATATATCCAATGACCGGTCTGGATAATCCAATTCCAAAAATGGCATCTACAATTACATCATAAGTTCCATCCAAGGACTCTGCCACAGGATAGCCATAAGTGGCATAAATTTTCTTCTGGAGTTCATAAAGTTCACTGCCTCTTTTTCCATCGGATTCCTGTACATAATAGACAAAACTCTCAATCCCCATCTGATTCAAGAGTCTTGCTACTGCAATTCCATCGCCACCGTTATTTCCTATTCCGCATACCACAAGTACTCTGCCAATTCTGGATTCGTCAGAAGCAAGTGTTTCCTGCCCATTTACTGCGCCATACTTTACAACGCAAAGAAGCTGCCTGGCAAATGCCATTGCAGCCTGTTCCATCAGCACTTCCTGAGGCACATGAAAATGTCCGGAAGTATTCTGATCCAATACTTTCATTTCTTTTCCGGTAACTAAATATTTCATTTCTCTGCCTTACTTTCCTGAGTCGTATTACTTTCCTGTATCGTATTATCCGTCTGTGGTTTTTGTGCTTCGTCCTGTTCTTCCTCCTCCGATTCTTCATGATATTTAATATCAAAAATATCCAGCACTTCTGGACCTAGGATATTATGAAGATAGGAATAAATCTCCCGGTTATTGATCTCCCGGTTTTGTTTGCGGATAATATTCTTCTTAAGTTCCACCCGGACACTATCAATCCACTCCGCAATCTCATCTGCTTCGGACTTATTAACCCGGATTTTTTCATAGAAATATTCCATACTAAGAATCATCAGTTCTTCATTGGTCAAACGAATCAGATTCGGTAAATCTAAGAGTTCGTCTTCATAAGCTTCCATTTTCTCATTAATTTCGTCAATGAGCCGCTTATCCTCTTCCATTTTTCGTTCTTGAAGAGAGGAATGATACTCCTGGGAAATACCATCCATATTCTGTACGATATTATCCATCAGTTTCCCTTTTAGACGTTTTAATTCCTTTAATTCCTGATTCAGTTTTCCTTGTTTCCCCAATAATTCTTTCAATCTGGTCTCTACCTGGGTAATTTCTTCTGTCTTACCATGAATCGCAAAGAGCCTGTGCCATTTTTGATCCAGTACCAGTACCGGTATCTTTTTCCCTCTTAGAGCCTGTTTGAATTCCTGTTCGTTCTCCATCTTTTCTTCCTCTTATGTTAGGAGTTCTTGTTTTTCACAATGTTATAAGACAACTGCATTAAACTTTCAGATAAATGTACATTCTCTACAACAACATCCTGATCCTGAATGTTAAGATCCACATGTGCAAAATTCCAAAATGCCTTAATGCCCAGTCCAATAAGCCTCTGAGCTGTCATATCCGCCTCTGCTTTCGGCATGGTAAGTGCTGCAATATCTACGGGATTCTCTTTGCAGTACTCATCCAGTTCATCTAACATATGAATCTCTATTCCTCTGATCTTCTTTCCCTTTAACTGGGGATTCACATCAAAAAGTGCAGTAATCAAAAATCCAAGTTTCTCAAATTTCATATAATTCGCCAGTGCCTGCCCTAAATTTCCGGCACCGATCACAATAATATTATGCTTTTCATTTAATCCTAAAATCTTACCAATCTCATCATATAAGTATTGTACATTATATCCATATCCCTGCTGTCCAAATCCACCAAAATTATTTAAATCTTGACGAATCTGGGATGCAGTGACCTGCATACGGTTACTCAGATCATTGGATGAAATTCTCTCTACACCTTCATCCAAAAGTTCTCCTAAAAATCGATAGTATCTTGGCATCCGCCGGATAACAGCCTGTGATATTTCCTTCTGCTCCATTCTGTCCTCCTCATACTTTTGCCTGTCATTTTCAAACAAAGCAAAACCCTAAAATAATTATATGTTTTTCCTGTTTCTCTGTCAATGTGTTAAACTTTTCACACACTACAAAATTTATGAAAACTTTCTAAAGTCTTTCATAGAAAAAACATTAATTATTTCAGGGTTTTAAAAGATTATGCCAACATTCCTTCTAATTCACTACGAATTGCTTTAATGAATCCTTCACTATTTAATACCGTTGGATTTTCGATTGTAGTAATAAGGGCCAGGTCCTTTGTCATCTTTCCAGATTCAATGGTCTTAACACAAGCTTCTTCCAGTTTATCTGCAAACTCAGAAAGAGCTTTGTTCTCATCTAACTCACCACGTTTACGAAGTGCACCGCTCCATGCAAAAATAGTTGCTACAGAATTGGTAGATGTCTCTTCACCTTTTAAGTGCTTGTAATAATGTCTCTGAACTGTTCCATGAGCAGCTTCATACTCATAGTATCCGTTTGGAGATACTAAAACAGATGTCATCATAGCCAGTGATCCAAATGCAGAGCTGATCATATCGCTCATAACATCTCCATCGTAGTTCTTACATGCCCAGATAAATCCTCCTTCGGATTTCATAACACGAGCAACTGCATCATCAATTAGGGTATAGAAATATTCAATACCAGCTTCTTCAAAAGCTGTCTTATAATCAGCCTCAAAAATTTCCTGGAATACATCTTTAAAGGTATGGTCGTATTTCTTAGAAATTGTATCTTTGGTAGCGAACCATAAATCCTGTTTGGTGTCTAAAGCGTATTTAAAGCAGCTGTGAGCGAAACTTTCAATAGAATCTTCCAGGTTGTGCTGTCCTTGAATGATGCCAGCTCCCTTAAAGTTATGAATCAGTTCTCTTGTTTCTGTTCCATCTTCTGCTGTGAAGACAAGTTCTGCTTTTCCTGCTCCTGAAATCTTCATTTCAGTTGCCTTATATACATCGCCATAAGCATGTCGAGCAATAGTAATTGGTTTTACCCAGGTCTTAACATTTGGCTCAATTCCTTTTACAACAATTGGTGCACGGAATACGGTTCCGTCTAACATAGCACGGATCGTTCCGTTTGGACTCTTCCACATTTCCTTTAAATTGTATTCTGTCATTCTGGCAGCATTCGGAGTAATGGTAGCACATTTTACAGCGACTTTATATCTCTTAGTTGCTTCTGCAGAATCTACAGTTACCTGGTCATTGGTTCTGTTTCTTTCTTCCAATCCCAAATCATAATATTCTGTCTTTAAATCAATGAAAGGAAGTAAAAGTTCATCCTTGATCATCTTCCAGAGGATTCTGGTCATTTCATCTCCATCCATTTCTACTAATGGAGTTGTCATTTTGATTTTTTCCATGTTTTATCTCCTTTTATTTCATCATATTTTCCCAACCTAAGCGATCCATATTGGATATCGTGTTACGGATATGCTCTGTGGCAAGTTCCTGCGCCTTATTAGGATCCCTGCTTCTTAAAGCTTCTACAATCGCCTTATGTTCTTCTTTGGATTTCTGGACCCTTTTCGGGTTGCCAAGACTTACTTTTCTGACTCTTTGTACATATTGATGGTAATCACTCAATACATGAGCCAGCTCTCTGCTTCCAGATGCCTGATATAACAATTCATGAAAACGGTTATCCAATTCTACCATCTGACACCAGTTCTCTTTTGTGGCATGAAATTCCATAAGAAAAATATTCTCATCCAGTTCTGCAAGCTGCTCCTGGGTAATCTTTTCCGCTGCCCAGTTGGCACAAAGTCCTTCTAACAGACAGCGTATCTCATAAATCTCTTTAATATCCTGTAAAGATACCCCAATTACATAAGCCCCTTTATTTGGAATAATGGAAACCAGTCCTTCCAGCTCCAACTGGCGCAGTGCCTCCCGGACCGGAGTACGGCTAACACCAAATTCCTCTCCAAGGGTCTTTTCCTTCAATTCTTCGTTTGCAGCATATTTACCAGAGAGAATCCCTTCGCGAATCCGCCCAAAAACCTGACCGCTTAAAGAAAAATGTTCCTCTGACATATTCTACCTCTAACTTCTCTATTTATAAACTGTTTTTACAAAGTTTTATAAACGAATTTCTTTTTCCAGACAGACTTCTGTAATCTTAGCCACTAATTCTTCATCTGTTAATACAGTGACACGTCCATCTTCATATTCTTTATCTACCCACCCTTTTACTTCTTTTACCAGTTCACAATTCTTATCCACCTTGCGCTCTTCCGGTAAACGATAGTAAGTATTAATCCAGTGTGCAATTCCTGCAAGACCAGAAGTATTGGAAACAGATACCAGTGGTGGACGGTTTAAGAATTTTGCCGTATCAAAAATATTATAGATTTCTTCATTCTTAAGCAGACCATCTGCATGAATTCCAGCTCTGGTCACATTAAAATTACTTCCTACAAATGGAGTTCTGCTTGGCTGAACATAACCTAACTCTTTTTCAAAATACTCTGCCAGTTCTGTAATAACAGTAGTGTCCATGCCGTCTAAAGTTCCCTTTAACTGAGCATACTCAAATACCATTGCCTCTAATGGAGTATTTCCCGTACGTTCTCCGATTCCGAATAAGGAACAGTTAACACCGCTGGCACCATATAACCAGGCTGTGGTGGAGTTATTAACAGCTTTATAGAAGTCATTATGTCCATGCCATTCAATCAACTCAGATGGAACACCTGCATGAGTGGTAAGACCATAAATAATTCCTGGTACACTACGTGGAATGACTGCGCCTGGGAAGTTTACTCCATATCCCATAGTGTCGCAGGCACGAACTTTAATTGGAATCTTATATTCCTCCATAAGCTTCATCAGTTCTACACAAAATGGAATAACAAACCCATAAATATCAGAACGGGTGATGTCTTCTAAATGACATCTTGGACTGATTCCTGTCTCCAGGCATTCCCGGATAACACTTAAATACAAGTTCATAACTTCCTGACGGGTCATTTTCATCTTATAGAAAATATGGAAATCAGAACAACTTACTAAAATCCCTGTCTCACGAAGTCCAATATCCTTTACCAACTGGAAATCCTGCTTACTGGCACGAATCCATGCAGTAACTTCTGGGAACTCATAACCTCTTTCCAGACATTTGTAGACCGCATCTCTGTCTTTCTTACTATATAAGAAAAATTCGCTCTGACGAACCTTCCCCTTCGGTCCACCCAGTCTATGCAGATAATCATAGATTGTCACGATCTGCTCTGTGGTATATGGAGCTCTGGACTGCTGACCATCACGAAATGTAGTATCTGTAATCCAGATATCATCCGGCATATTGTGTGGAACAATACGATCATTAAATGCAATCTTGGGAATTTCTTCATATGGGAACAGATTCCGGAATGTATTTGGTTCTTTTACATCTGCCAGCTGATAGAAATGCTCTTCCAGCTGCAGCAGATTTGTCTTCTCGTTCATTACAACTTCTCTCAACGCTAGCCTCCTGTATCTATTTACATTTTGAATAATTGTATACAATTATACCTTTACGCAAAAGTTTATTCCTTTACTACGGAAAAGTCAATAAATTTTTCTAGAAATTGATGTTTTTTTGTAACCAAAAGAAAACAGTTTCATAATCTATACTGTAAATAACTTTTATGGAGGTCACTTATGAGTGATTTAGCTGCTACAAATTGTGGATGTAATGACAACGGATGTGGATGTAATTCCATTATCTGGATTATTTTACTGCTTAGCTGCTGCGGCGGCAATAGCTGGGGAATGGGAAGAAGTGGCTGCGACAATGATTGCGGCAACAACAGCTGTATCTGGATCATCCTCTTACTGCTCTGCTGCGGTAACGGATGTGGAAACGGAATCTTCTAATCATCTTTTCTTTGATCCGGGAATTTCCCTGAAGTTCCCGGAAATCATTAAAAAAAGCTGCCATTGGCAGCTTTTTTGATAGCTCTATTTTTTGTCAGCCTTTTTCTTTTCATTTTTCCCCCGATTATCCGCTTTCTGCCAGGATAAATGTTCATAAATTCCACACTCTTTCGGGAGTTTTTTCTTTCTGGCACACTCTTCATCAATTTCGTATACACTATTACCATCAATTACCAGTTTTCCCATAACTAAATGCCCCTCCTGAAATATAATACAGTATATGAATTTTCTGTCATATGGTGTATTTTTTCTCATATGATAAAAGTAAGAATCTGAAAAGGGATTGCAAATGGAAGAAAAAACAAGCGTAACTCCTTATGAAGAAATGACTCAGACAAGAGAACTGATGATGCTAAAATCCATGGTACCTTATTTAAGCGGAAACCGGCAGATGCAGATGTTATTTTTGATTCAATATCTGGAATTCCAGAATACATACAGACTCATAAAATCGGGTCCCTCTGCTTTAAGTGCCTGTGAAATTCCAGAAGGAACAGACCGTCGCAGCGCTATGCTTAATGCCATGCGTAAATATGCAACACCGAAGGAACAGGAAACTATCGATACCCTTCTAAATCTGTTCTGCATTCTGGATAATTATGATCTGTTTACCAATATGTAAAGGAGGTAATAATTTGTTAGAAGACATCTTTAAGTCCAATCCGGCTTTTCTAAATATGGATTCGGAAAAATTAGAATTTATCATGAATTTCGCACAAATGGAAAAGCCCACTAATATGAATGCGGCCATGCCTTTTCTCCTGGCACAGATGAGCCAGGCCAAAAAACAGAATATTTCTTTCAGCAAACCGGAAGTAACTCTTTTATGCGAAATCCTTTCCAAAGATCTTCCCCCTGCGGAAAAAGAAAAAGTCAATAAAATGATGAAACTTTTAGGAAATCAATAATTGCGATTTTCAGAATTCCTCTAAAGAGATACACAAAATCCGGTCGATCGGGGAGACGCTTTTACCCAGACCATCTGTGCCTTCGTAATATTTCTCCCCGGCAGACTCAAACAACACATAGATATTCTCATCCCGGATATCCACTTCTTCTGAACATGGTGGCATTTCAATCTGTACTTCCGGCTTATTCGGACTTGTAGCAAGGGAGACAACAGAGGCATATTTTTTCAGATAAGAAGAGGCCTTTCTTCCGTAAGAAGTGCTTAAATACACTGCCCCCGATTCATCAAAAGCAATTCCCTGAACCTTAGAAGGTATCTTATATTCACTTAATTTCTCCAGTTCATCCGTGGAACTATTCATGTGATAAGCAACCATCTTGGATTCAAAGACCAAAGAATGGGTGGCCACCCAAAGTCTTCCTCCATAATAAGTAATACAGGAAGGGCTGTTTTTTACAGGATACGTATCTACCACATCTGTGGCATCCACCACGCCACCTTTATTCTGATAGGCCATGGTTTCAATAAAATCATAGGAAATCCGTTCCAGAGTCTTTTTTTCAGAATTGCACACCCATACATTATTTCCATCAAAAGCGATGCCACCTAAATGGCTTTTCTTATCCATTCCCAATGTAACCAAATGTTCCCCCGTTTCCCGTTCAATGACAATGAGTGAGCCAAGACATTCTTCCTCAGTAGAATAAGAAGTAATAAGCACAAATTCCTCTGTAAAACACATTCCCTGAGGAATTTGAGACAGGCTGAACACATACTGATTTAGGAAATCTTCTTCTTTTGTCTCTGGCATTCCCGGAATAGAAATCTCATCACAGAAACTATAATCCACATTTTTTAAAAGAAGGGTGCTGTTATTAAGCGTATTTTTTGATTCATATTTATAGTTCTCTACGTTATACTGATTATCATTGATCCGCTCCCATTTTGCATAGACCACCCGATTTCCAAAATATTCTGCTGTCATATGAGTAATCTTTCCCGTAAAGTTTGAATTTAAATACCAGCCCCGGAACCGATGTCCATAACGATAAGGTGTTACTAGCTTGTATTCCGGCTGATCCTTTGTTAACTTCTGTATCTGATCACAAGGCAAAAGTCCGCCATTTACCTCATATATCAGATAACAGACATCCTCCTTTTCATCCCCTTCAAACATTTTTAAAATAGGCGCAAAAGACCCGGAGTCCCCTTTTGCGGACTCCGGATCTAAAAAAATGATAAAAATGAAACATATGAGAAAAATTAATAAACTATTCTTCCACGTCAACAAGCTTGCTTGCCCTCTCTTCAATCTGTTTCTTTGCAACATCCTCTGGTGCCTGCTCGTAACGGGCAAATTCATAGGAGAAGGTACCACTTCCGCTGGTCATAGAACGAAGTTGGGTATTATATCCATATAATTCCAGATAAGGAATATCCGCAACAATTTCTGTATTGCCATTTCCTACTGGATTCATGCCCATAACACGACCGCGTCTCTTATTCAGATCTCCCATAATATCTCCGGTATATTCTTCCGGAACAACAATCTTCATAGATGCAATTGGCTCTAAAAGAACCGGATGCGCTTCCATAAAGCCCTTCTTAAATGCCTGAGTTGCAGCTACTTTAAATGCCATTTCAGAGGAATCTACTGGATGGTAAGATCCATCATACAAAACAGCCTTCACACCGATAACCGGATATGCCGCTAAAGGACCTTTCTTAACCCCTTCTGCAATTCCCTTCTCCACAGCCGGGAAGTAATTCTTAGGGACTGCACCACCTACTACACACTGCTCAAATACATAAGGTTCATTTTGATCATCAGATGGTTCAAAAGTCATCTTAACATGACCATACTGCCCATGTCCACCAGACTGTTTCTTGTATTTATACTCTACATCAGCTTTCTTTCGTAATGTTTCACGGAAAGCAACCTTTGGACGCATTAATTCAATGTCTACTTTATATTTCTCTAAGAGAATGCTTGCTACTACCTCTAAGTGTTGATCTCCCATTCCATATAATACAGTCTGACCATTTTCTGCATCATTCACATGCTGTAAGGTCAGGTCTTCCATGAGCATTTTTTGTAATGCCTGGGAAATCTTATCTTCATCCCCTTTATTTTTCGCTTTATAACGCATGGATACGTAAGGCTTAGAAATATTAGCACGAATATACGCTACAGGACGGTTTCTGGTAGAAAGAGAGTCTGTGGTGCAGCTCTTCTGTAATTTAGCCAAAGCACCCATATCTCCAGCATGAAGTTCTGGAACTTCTTCCACTTTATTACCGCAGATCACATACAGTCGGCCAATCTTCTCATCACAGTCTTTGTGATAATTAAATAAAACATCATCTGTCTTTAATACCCCAGAATTCACTTTGATTAAAGAATACTTTCCAATATAAGGGTCTACGATAGTCTTGAAAATATACGCAGATTTTGCTTTTGCAAAATCATAATCAGCTTCAAATACTTCGTTGGTCTTGGTATCAATACCAGCACAGCTTCTCTTGTCTGGACTTGGAAAATATTTTACAATATCAGCCATCAAAGTATACATTCCTCTTGCCAGGGTATTGGAGCCCATAAGAACAGGGACGATCGTTCCATCTAATACATTGACACGAAGAGCCTGACGAATCTCATCTTCTGAGAAAGTATCACCACCAAAATAGCGATCCATAAACTCTTCGCTAGTTTCTGCTACTGCTTCTAATAAAGCTTCTCTGCAGATTCCAAGATTCTCCTGAGAATAATCAGGAACATCAAATTTATCTACGCTGCCAGAAGTGTTCCAGCGTTTTGCTTTCTGCTGAACTACGTTGACATAACCCACGAATTGTCCATCTTCACGAATTGGCAGATGGAACGGTGCGATCTTCTTACCATAAAGTGCCTGAAGATCTTCTACAACCTGGCGGAAGCTGGCATTATCAATATCCATATCTGTTACAAAGATCATTCTTGGTAGTTTCATCTTCTCACATAACTCCCAGGCTTTCTTTGTACCAGTCTCAATACCGGCTTTACCAGATACAACAATAATCGCAGCGTCTGCTACGGAAACCGCTTCTTCAACTTCTCCCACAAAATCAAAATATCCAGGAGTATCTAAAATGTTGATCTTCACATCCCCCCAAGGGATTGGAATTAATGAAGTATGTATAGAGAACTGTCTCTTCTGTTCTTCCTTATCATAATCACTGATCGTATTGCCCCCTGCAATATCTCCCATTCTCTTTGTCATTCCTGCAAGATAAGCCATAGCCTCTGCTAAAGAGGTCTTACCGCAGCCCCCATGTCCTAAGAGAACAACATTTCTGATTTTGTCGGTTGTGTAAACATTCATATGCAATTCCTCCCACGTACATTATATGGATATATTTTACTAATTTTCTTTTACTTTTACAACTATTTTATGCAAAATTCATATATTTTTTCTAAATTTCCAAAGTTTTCTCCTTATCCCCCAAATAGTGCGTCAAATATTTTATATATTTCTAAAATTTTTTCCCATGAATGGTCAATTTTAGTTTATAATATAGGCATGCAAGAATCATTGACACCCACGGAGGACTATCATGAAGTTTAACAAAATTGGATTTATCGGACTGGGATTAATTGGCGGCTCCATTGCCAAGAAAATGAAAGAAAACCAGCCGCATATACATATTATTGCCACAGCAGGACACATTGAAACTATTGCGGAAGCTCATAGCATGGGTCTCATTGAGAACGAACATCTCCTTGCTCTACAAGATTTTTCCGAATGCGACATTATTTTTCTATGTGCACCTGTATCCCGAAATCTGGACTATTTAAGAGAATTAAAGGATATTATCAAATCGGATTGCTATATTACTGATGTAGGAAGCACCAAAAGCGAGATTCATGAAGAAGTCATTGCACTTGGTCTGGAAAAGAACTTTATCGGTGGGCATCCTATGACTGGCTCTGAAAAGACTGGAATTACAAACGCAAGCTCTTCCCTTTTGGAAAATGCTTACTATATTATCACTCCAACCTCCCAGACTCCATCAGAAGATGTGGTAAAGTTCCATAATTTTGTAAAATCCTTAGGTTCCATTCCTCTTGTTCTGGATTGCAATGTTCATGACTATTCTACCGGAGCTATCAGTCATCTTCCTCATATGATTGCCTTTTCCCTGGTAAATATGGTCAAGGAAATTGATGACGAAAAAGAGACTATGAAGACCATTGCTGCCGGAGGATTCCGGGATATAACAAGAATTGCCTCTTCCTCTCCTGTTATGTGGCAGAATATCTGTTTTTCTAATAAAGAACAGTTATTAAAACTAATGGATTTATATGTGGAGCAGCTTACTTCTTTAAAGCAGTCCATTATTGATTCGGACAAAGAAGCTCTGCTTCATTACTTTGCTTCGGCCAGAGATTACCGGGATTCCTTTACGATCCCAACGAAAAAACACCGCACTGTATTCGAGCTTTATCTGGATCTGGATGATAAAGCAGGTGAAATTGCTATTATTGCTACCATTTTTGCCAAAGAAAATATCAGTATTAAAAACATTGGAATTATCAACAACCGGGAATTTGAAGAAGGAGTTCTTCGAGTGGAATTCTACGATATGGATGCCATGAATCTGGCAAAAGAAGTGCTGACTGCAAAGAATTATACCATTTACGAAAGATAAAAACTCTATAAAAAGTAACCATAATAAAATATGGCTGCCGCTTTAACAAATAATTTGTGAAGCGGCAGCTTCATTTCATCATTCTCTCTACCCAAAAATCATCTCTCTTGTCCTCCTCCATCCACTTTCCCAATTGTTCATATAAAAAAGGAACCTTTATATAGGGCGGTTTTCTTATTTTATCTTTAGTATACAACCTCTTCCAGCACCTCAAAATAGTTCTCAAAAGTCTTCCGGCAGCATCCCGGATCTAAGACCTCCACTCCTTCTGTTAAAAGTCCTGGCAACGAAAATGCCATAGCAACCCTATGATCATCAAAGGTCTCAATCTGACAGCCTTTTGTTGCTCCCGGCTGTATCACAATATTTCCCTCCTGCTCTGTTGCCGAAATTCCAAGGCTCTTTAGATTAGAAACAATGGCATGAATCCGGTCACATTCCTGATAACGAATATGACCTACATGATTGATTTCTACTGGAGAACTGGCAAATGGCGCAATTGCCGCCAAAGTCAGTGCCTGATCAGAAAAACTAGACAGATCAAAGCAGCCACCTTTGAATTCTCCTTTTGGTGGATAAATCTTGATTCCATCCTGGCACTCTTCCAAAGTACATCCCATCTGTATCAGTACATCTAAGAACTGGATATCTCCCTGGAGGGAATCTTTATGTACACCATTAATCTGAGCCGGTACTTTTAATAAGGGACTCATGCCATAGAAATAACATGCTGCAGATAAATCCGGTTCAATGACATAATCAAGAGCACTGTAACGGCTTCCTGCCGGAATACAGAATCCATCCTGGATTCGTTTTACCCTTACTCCAAACTGCTCCATCATTTTTATTGTCATTTCCACATAAGCCATACCATGACTTCCTGTCACATGGACGTTAAAATCTTTTTTAAATAATACTCCCGCAATAAGTAGCGCACTTAAGAACTGGCTGCTCTTATCTACATCCACGGTTACTTCATCCGGAAAAACCCCCTTTCCGGAAACAATCTCATTTTCAATGATAAATGGAAAATGAAATTCTTCTTCCAGATAAGTGATTTTTGCTCCTAACTGCTCTAAAGCTTCTAATAATTCCTTCATAGGACGTTTCTTCATCTGTTCCGAGGAATTAATGGTATATCGTCCTCCTGCCAGCCCCAAATAAGCTGTTAAGAACCGGGCAGCAGTTCCTGCACTTCCTACATTAATGGAAGCTTCTTTCTTAGGAATCACACCGCCAAAGCCTGTAATAGAAACTACTTTTGTCTCCTCGTTAGAATCTACGACAAATCCCAAATCTATCAGTGCCTGAATAAAATGTCTGGAATCATCACTGTATAACACTCCAGAAAGAGTACTTTTTCCTTCTGCTAATGCCGCAATCAAAAGCGCCCGGTTCGTAATACTTTTTGAACCGGGTACCTGTGCTTTTATCTCATGCGGGCAAGTTACTTTTTTTACGCGATATACGTCTGAAAGTATCATTCCTGCCTCCTTATTCGTGTTTCTTTAAGAGCATAGCATCTCCAAAACTAAAGAAACGATATTTTTCTTTTACCGCTGTCTCATAAGCTGCCAATACATGCTCTCTTCCTGCCAATGCAGAAACCAACATCACTAATGTGGATTCTGGCAAATGGAAGTTGGTAATTAATTCGTCAATAACCTTGAACTTGTATCCTGGATAGATAAAAATATCTGTCCAACCACTGGTCTCTTTTAAGAGGCCGTTCTCATCTGCCGCTGATTCTACCGTTCTGGTGCTGGTGGTTCCTACGGAAATAACCTTATGACCAGAAGCCTTCGTCTCATTGATCAAATCAGCCGCTTCTTTGGAAATCATATAGAATTCGGAATGCATATGATGTTCTAATACATTATCTACTTTTACTGGACGGAAAGTTCCCAGTCCCACGTGAAGAGTCACTTCAGCAATATGGACTCCTTTTTCTTTTACTTTTGCAAGGAGTTCCTTTGTAAAATGCAGTCCAGCTGTAGGAGCTGCCGCAGAACCATCATATTTAGCATATACAGTCTGATAACGGTTCTTGTCCTGTAACTGATGGGTAATATATGGAGGAAGTGGCATCTGCCCTAACTGATCTAAAATTTCCTCAAAAATCCCTTCATAATGAAACTGAATCAGTCGGTTTCCATCATCTACCACATCAATGATTTCTCCAGTAAGAAGCCCTTCTCCGAAAATAATCTTGGTGCCTGGTTTTGCTTTCTTTCCTGGTTTTACCAAAGTCTCCCAAATATCATTTTCCCTGCGTTTTAATAAAAGAAGTTCAATTTTTGCCATAGTACCTTCTTTTACCCCAAACAATCTGGCAGGGATTACTTTTGTATTATTCAGTACCAGACAGTCTCCCGGATTTAAGTAGTCTAAAATATCTTTAAAGACTTTATGCTCTACTTCTCCTGTTTCCTGGTCAAGGATCATCAGTCTGGAACTGGAACGATCCTCCAGAGGATCCTGAGCGATCAGTTCCTCCGGAAGGTCATAGTAAAAATCTGATGTTGACAAGTGTTCCATAGTCTCTCCAAATTAGCTTCTTAATTCTGCTCCAAATTTTTTGTTTAACTGTTTCAAAATCTTCTTTACAAAGCCATCTACAGATTCTGTGGTAAATGCTTCTTCTTTAGGAGTAAAGAGAACAGTAAATGCCATACTCTTCTGGTTCTCTGCAATCTGTGCGCCTTCGTAAATATCAAATAATTTAATACTAGTAATATACTTGCAGGCTTCTTTCATAGCTGCTTCGATTTCGCCACAGGTAATATTCTTTTCTACTACGATTGCCAGGTCTCTCTGCTCCTCTGCAAACTTAGGAAGTGGAGTAAATAAGGCTTTCTTTCCATACCATTTAGAAACCAGTTCTAAGTCCATCTCTAACAAGTACATTGGGGTACGAAGGTCGCACTCATCTGCAATATCATAAGCCAGTTTACCAAAGTATCCGATTTCTACTCCTTCACAGCTGATGCTTGCAGTCTGGAAAGGATGCAAATAAGTTCTGGTGGTATTGGCATAAGTAAACTCTAAATGCAGAGTCTCTGCAATCTTCTCTGCGATACCTTTCATGGTAAAGAAGGATTCTTTTTCTCCAAATACAGCTACACAAAGGCTCTGACGCTCATCTGGGTATTCCCTTAATGGAAGTTCCTTTGGAATAAATTTCTTTGCAATTTCAAATAATCTTCCTTCCAGATTTCCCTTCTTCTGATTACGCATAACTGCATTGATCATAGAAGCAGCCAATGTGGTTCTCATAAGAGATAATTCTTCGCTGATTGGATTCATAATACGGATGGCATAGCGTTCTGGTGCATCCTCTTCTAATTTCAGCAGATTAAGATCCGATGGTGAGAAGAAAGAATAATGGATACATTCGTGAGCCCCTGTGGTGCAAAGCGCTTTCTTTAAACGCATCTCTGTTTTCTGTACCATATTCTCGCCGCCAACGGTTACCTGTGCAGTTGGCATAAAGGTAGGGGTAATATGGTCGTAACCATACATACGGATTACTTCTTCCGCTACGTCCTGATAAGTTTCCATATCTTCACGATATGCAGGAATCTGAATGGTAAGTGCGTCTCCATCAATCTTTGGTTCAAAACAAAGATTTGTCATAATACGAACAATTTCTTCATTTGGAACCGTAATACCAAGTACTTTATTTACCCTGTCAATGCTTACAGTCAATTCTTTTGATTCTACGCTGTTTCCTGTGTTTACATCTACATGTAATTTGGAAACTTTACCGCACTCTAATTCTTCGATTAAATGAAGGGCTCTCTTCATTGCCATAACGGTTGCATACTCATCTACACCTTTTGCATAACGGGCACTGGAATCGGAAGATTTACCAACCGCTCTTGATGTACGACGGATATTATCTCTGGCAAATTTTGCTGATTCAAATAAAACTGTATTGGTGGTTTCTCTGATCTCGGAATTTAAGCCACCCATAACACCGGCTAAGGCAACTGGTTTGACCCCATCACAGATCAGCATATTCTCTGTGGTCAGAGTCAGTTCATCTTCATCTAAAGTAGTGATTTTCTCTCCATCTGCTGCACGGCGGACATTGATTGCATCCCCTTCTAATGTGGTGTAATCAAATGCATGCATTGGCTGACCAAGCTCTTTTAAGATGTAATTAGTAATATCAACTACATTGGAAATTGGATTGATTCCAACCAATTCCAGACGACGTCTCATCCAAAGTGGAGATTCCTGGATTTTTACATCATGTACAAAGTGTGCGCTGTATCTTGGACAAAGTTCCGGACAATCTACAGTTACTTTAAATCCATCTATTGTTACATCATCTTCTGTATAATCCAATGCTGGCGCCTTGAACTCTTTCTCTAATACAGCCGCAATTTCTCTTGCAATACCTACAATACTCTGGCAATCTGGACGGTTTGCTGTAATGGCAATATCAAAAATCCAGTCATCCAACCCTAAAATAGGTTTCACATCGGCTCCAACTTCTACATCTTCTGGTAAAACAAGAAGTCCGTTATATCCTGCTCCTGGATACATATTTTCGCTGACACCAAGCTCAACTCCGGAACAAAGCATACCAAAGGATTCTACCCCACGGAGTTTTCCTTTTCCAATGGTCATAACACCTTCTACCGTCTTATGATCTTTTGCAGTAGCATAAACCGTTGCTCCTACAAGAGCGGTTGGGAATTTTCCACCAGCTACTACGTTATCTGCGCCACAGCAAATCTGAAAAGTTCCATGTTCCCCACAGTCCACCTGACATACATGTAAGTGAGTATCTGGAATTGGCTCACAGGTCAAAACATGTCCAACAACAACCTTGCTTATGTCTTTTCCTACTTCGTATAATTCTTCTACTTCAAATCCACAGGAAAATAATTTATCTTCCAGTTCCTGTGGTGTAATATCGATATCTACATAATCTTTTAACCAACTTAATGGTGCTAACATATCTTTTTACCAAGCCTTTCTCTTTTTTCGTTATCCTGCTTTTTGTTATTCTGCTTATTTATCATTTAACTGATTCAATACTTTGATATCTGATTCAAATAACATCTTAATGTTATTAATACCATATTTCAACATGGCAGTACGTTCAATACCGATACCAAAAGCAAATCCGCTGTATTCGTTTGTATCAATTCCGCAATTCTCTAATACTTTATTGTTTACCACACCAGCACCAAGAATCTCGATCCAACCAGTTCCTTTACAAAGTTTACAACCTTTTCCTCCACATTCAAAACAGCTGCAGTCAACTTCTACAGATGGCTCTGTAAATGGGAAATAAGAAGGACGAAGACGAGTCTTTGTGCCTTCTCCATAAATCTGACGTACAAATTCATCTAACATTCCCTGTAAATCGCAGAGAGTAATGCCTTTGTCTACTACCAGACCTTCCATCTGGGTGAACATTGGTGAATGAGTTGCATCATCATCTGAACGGAATACCTTACCTGGAGATAATATCTTAATTGGTGGCTGTTTCTTCTCCATTACGTGAATCTGTCCTGCTGAAGTCTGGGTTCTAAGTAAAAATTCTGGAGATAAGTAAAAAGTATCCTGCATATCTCTTGCCGGATGATCCTGTGGGGTATTTAATGCTGTGAAATTATAGTAATCAGTTTCTATTTCAGGTCCTTCAAAGATTTCAAATCCCATACCAGAGAAAATATCAATAATTTCATTACGAACCAGTGTAATTGGATGTAAATTACCTTCTGTTGTTGTTTCCGCTGGTAAAGATATATCGATCTTCTCAGATTCATATCTTGCCTGTAATTCTTTGGCTTTCATTTTCACATCCAATTCGCCTAAGAAATTCAGTGCCCATTCTTTTAATTCATTGACACCTTTTCCATACTCTGCTTTTTCTTCCTTTGGAATGTTCTTCATTTCTTTCATTAAAAGACCAATTTTTCCAGTCTTTCCATCTAAGAATTTCTTTTTGAACTCATAAACTTCTTTGGATGAGTTCAATGTTTCTGCACCAGCAAGAATTTCCTGCTTGATCTGTTCTAAATTTGCGTTCATGATTCTCTCCTTGTACTATATTTTTACTTTGCATTCAACTTCATTGGCATCTTTTAGTAAAAGCTGATTTCTTCAAGCTTTTACAATAAAAAAACGTCCCTTTAATATAAATTAAAGGGACGAAACTATTTCCGCGATACCACCCTGATTCCTGCTTATTCTAAGCAGACACTCAATATTGCGTAACGTGCACTCTACGTCATAGACTAATCAAATTTCTCTTTTCACCTATGCAGCTCCTGTGGGAAATTCAGTTCATCACATATCCAAAGGAAGCTTGCAGCCGGCGACTTCCTCTCTCTTATGGCTGTTTGATGACCTACTATACACAATCATTGCCTTTTACATAGGTTGTATTTTAGCATACCACTATAAAAACTTCAAGCAAAAAATCCTGCTTTCCAGTGATTTTCTGATTAATTATTGCTGCTCACGGGGGGTTTTCTACTGCATATTTTATAAACTTATTCTGCCTGTACCTTTTCATTTTTTTTCGTAGTACAATTTTCTCCTGCAAATACCAGCAACTCTGCAATACTAATCTCTTTTTCGTTCATAAAAAAACAGATTCTCTCTTCCAGCCCTTTACAACTTAATGAGTCATCTAATCCTCTTACTATATAATCTAAATTGCAAACGGCATCTTCCGGTGCTGTCTGATAACGTTTTAATTCTTTCCAGAAGAAAGAAAGCCACCGGCTTTCTTCAAAGAATTGTCTATTATTAATCCCTGTCTCAACAAGAGTTTTTTCAAGACGTATTGCCAGAATTTCCGGCATTTCATACTGTCTCTTTTCTCTGGAGAATAGATCGACTTTAATCAATTGCAATCCTTCTGCGAAGATAATTCCATTCTCTGCAAAAGAAATTGGAATTTCTCTCCCCATATCCAGTGAAATCTCTGGAAAAAGCATATTCAGATATTTTCCAGAAACGACACCAAATAAATAATGATCTCCAACCTTATTCTTGACGGAAAGAATTGGTGGCACATCTGTTACTGTTTCTTCAAAGACAATTTTCTTCATGGAATTAATTCCTACAAAACAATCTTCCTGTATTTCTTTTACACATTCCGGCAGGATTACCGTCTCTAAATACTTACTATAAGAAAAAGCTCCTTCCCCAATGCAGCTAACAGGAAGATACTCATAACGGGAAGGCACTTTCAAGTTCTTCTTTTTCGATCCCAAATACCGGGAAAGTTTTACTTTCTCTACACCATCTTCTTCGTACTTCTCAAAAGTAAAAAAAGAAGCAGACATGGCTTTGGCAGGATTTACTTTTAATTTGCTCCGCTCTTCTGCGGTTTCTAATAATCCAATAAAACTTCTAAGCCCCATTCTAATCGTTTCTGTACACTCTGCTTCATAATTATCTTCGGAATCTTCCAGTTTCGTCCTTATGCTATCTTCTCCCTGAACCCTCTCAATATATCGCCGCAGCATTTTTAATTCATCCGAGACCACATTGCTGAGCTGTTCTAATTCCTGATTCTCCTCTGCCACTCTCACCAAAAGTTCCTGAAACTCACAGGAAAGCTGTCCAATTATCTCCAGCTCCTGTTCATGCTCCGTTTCTGCTGTGACCAGAACAAGATTTTCATTATTCATCCCCACAAAATAGATTGCTGCTTCACACAAAACGTACACTTTATTATCCTCGTAATAAAACGGATAATATTTCTTGCGTTTTTCCTTATTAAATGCGTATTTCATAATTATCTCCCCCGATTGCTCCATAAAAACTTTTGAACGATCATTATAGAGAATAGTTTATCATAAAGTAATTTGATTTAAAATGGTATATTTCTAGTATGCCAGTTCTCCAATCAATTTTATCTTAGAATCTGTATAATAGAAAGATAAAATTCCATTATAGGTAAATCCCGCATCTCCCATAGCATCCGCCCCATACTGACTCATGCCGATTCCATGACCAAATCCCCCTCCGGTAAGGGTAATGGAACTTTCTCCTGTAGCAGTCACTTCAAAACAGGAGCTTGGCAGGGTAGAAAAATTTTCTCTAACACTACCGTCATTTAAGGTAAGGGTAGTCAGACATCTTCCTAAAAAATTTCGGATTTTCCCTTCTCCGGAATAAGTCCGACTGCCTTCTTCATAGTTCACCTTCATTTCCACAGCATATCCACTGTTACTTCGTTTTGTGATCTGGATTCCTGTCATTTTTCCCAACTCCGAGTCTGCCCCTGCCGCCAGACTGATTACTGCTTTCCATCGAAAATAAGGAGACTCAGAATCAAAGGAAGCCGGAGCAGAATGAATGAACGCAGAAAATCCTTCTGACGTTGATAATTCCGCCGGAAGTGTATAGTCTTTTTGTGTAATTGAACTTTTCACGGTCAAATAGTCGGGAGAGTCTTCTTTTCCCCATACCTCCAGATTCTCTGTATACCCTGGACTGGTGGAAAAATAGAAACATTCCATCAAATCACCGTCAAAAGAAAGGACTTGTCCCTTTGTTTCTGCCACTACCGTTTTTGCCATCTCGCCCGTCCCAGCTGAATTATAGGCCTGATAGGAAACGGTATCATCTAAATTCGCCCCATAAGAAGCATAAGCATCATTTTTCATCTGAGAATAGGCAACAGTTCTGGCACAGACCGCCTGGGCTTTTAATGCTTCATAAGAGAACGTAAGAGGCATTTCTGAGGGAAGTACATAGCATATATATTCTTCTATTGCCACTTCATTTACCACAACAAAGCCCTCATCTTCTTTTCTAATCCGAATTTGTCCCGGATAAGCTTTTCCAGTAGAAAAGTTTCCATCTCCATTACAGATTGTCTGCATTTTCTCCTGAGAAAGAGACTCTGGGGCACTGCTCCCATTACAGATAATCAGCATCCCCTTCTCACAGGTCAGATCTACTGCCTTGCTAGTATCTTTTAAAACCTCTTTCATGTTGATCCAGGTTCCGGCGGTTTTATTCTCACTGCCACAAACAAAATCTGCGCTGGCTGTTACATACATATCCGAATGAAAGGCACTACCTTTTTTCGTAATTAAGACCCTGATATTTTCAGATCGGGTTCGCTCTTTCTGTATGATTGTGCAAATATGTCCCTCTTCCATAACATATGTCAAAGAACTATTTCCTACTACCAGGGTGTCAAAAGAAACTTCCTGTACTCCTCCAGAAATCAGCGAGTATACTGGAACATCTTCACCTTTTGGAAGTTCACCAAATCCCTGCACTTCTATCACTGTATCTGTATAAGATATTAAAATTCCATCTATACAATCAGGTTTTGCATATATTTTCTGAATCTTTTCATTTGAGATTACCACATCTGCAACCCCTGTAAAATCTTCTTCCAAAATACCTTCATATTCATAAATGCTTCCGTCACAGTATAAAGTTATGGTCCCTGGTTCTGATACGGTCAAATAAGCATTCTCCAGTATCTTATCATCATTTTTTGCAACTGCATTCTTTGCGAGATAAGAAACTAAAATGATACCAGTTAAAATAACAGAAACGACAATAATAATTAAAATCATTCCCGTCATCCCCATAGGTCTACGTTTTTTCATAATTAAAAAGCCTTTCTTGTAAATATAAAAAATAGAGAAAGCCATCCACAGACAGCCTTCTCTTTATCCTACGTACTTTTCAATTTCTTTCGTAACAATTCCATCCTAATGTTTCTTAACTATTATCTTTCGTACTTCATGATTCTTTGGTATCTTAGTCGTTTTATCTTATGAACTTTAATTCATTCATCTTAAAGTATCTTCACATTAGAACCCTGGTATCTATGCAAATCTTTAGTAAAGAAAAACCCAAAATGCCGTTTCCTGCAATTTAGACTCCTAGCCAATGCTAGGTGGGTAACCGCAGCCTGTCTTCTGCCTTCCACTGATACGAGGCGGCCTGACATCCAACAGTTCATATAGGAATCCCGTTTAAAGTAAATGTAGGTTCTAAATAGCAAGAGTTCTCGAACATCTCAGGCATTTATCTTTTGTATGTATTTATTATACTTTATTGTTTCTCATATTGCAATGAGAAATTCCAGTTACTTTTTGGTAAAATTGGAATAAAAAATTTAATATCATAACAAAAAAATCCTGGAAGAAAAATCCTCCAGGAATTTTAATTTTTACGTTAATTTAAATTAATTTAATTCATCTACTAATTTCTGAAGTGCATTTAAAGCCTCATCTGGAAGCTTATCATATCCTTCTTTCTTAACAGCGAAATCTTTTACAGCGTTTACACGGTTTTCCATAGCGTTCTTTAATGCGGCTACGTACTCTTTATCATTTAAGTCTGGTGTAAAGTCAGCTGTCTTTCCAGACCAGTCATACATGATTTCGATATCTTCGAATGGTCCCCATTTCTCGAATTTCGCTTTTCCTTCAACGATTGTCTCGAGAATTCCTAAAGTATCAGCTGGTTTACATTTTGTTCCCATGAAGTCACCAGTGTTAACGATATAGCAATCTACATTCTTCTCTTCTACTAACTTCTTGAACTTCTCATAGTCATTTACTAATGGGTATGTTCTGAATGGGTTAGCGTATGGAACGATTCTTAATGCGTTAAGGTCTGTTCCGGCAGCAACACGTTCTGCAGTAGATGTCTTAGTTGCAAGTGTAGCACCCATAACGGAAGCTAATGCAGCACCTTTTAATTTTACTACTGGTGGAATTGTAGGGTCTTTCATGATCCAGAAAATTGCATTAACCGGAGCATCGATCTTATCTACACGGTTTGGAGACCATAATTTAGATTTGATTGCACGTCCGTTACCATTACGGATATCTTCTGTTACTAACTGGATCTTGCCTTCGCTGTCCATTGTTGCAGAACAGTTCTGAGCAGTTAACAGATATTCATTATCCGGACATCCTGTAGGATAATCTGCTGTCTTATCAAAGTATGTTGGCTCTAATGCGATAGATGCACAGGTATCTGTGTTAATGATGAAAGCGTCATCATGAAGAACTTTGATTCCACCAAATTCATCATATTTTCCATTGTGTTTTGCATGTGTAAGTGTAGATTTACCAGATCCTGATAATCCATATACAGATGCAACGAATTTCTGTCCACCTTCTAAAGAGTACTCTTTCTGTCCACCGTGGCAGGAAGCATAACCATTTCTGTTAGCTAAAGCCCATGCCATAGTAAGAGTTCCTTTCTTATGCTCTCCGAAGTATCTCATACCAAGGATTGCTGCACAGTTCTGATTTGTATCAAAATAGCAAAGAGTAAGTGGATCACTTAAGCAGCTATAATCCACGTCTGGTGCATCATGTGGCGCCCACTGTGGATCAGAGAAGATATAGATATCTGGCTCTTTTCCATCGCCGATTGCTTTGGAGTTCTTGTACATCTTAACATATTCGTCAGACATATACTGGAAGTTTAACATCCAGTTGTAAAGGATATTCTCTTCTCCTTCTGGAATAAGAAGATGAGCTTTTACCATGAATTCTGGATCAAGACCAATGAAACATTCTGCATGATACAGAGTTTTCCAACGACTTTCGTAAACTGCGTCCATTACTACTTTATCAAGCTTAGCGTCATCAACACCAGGCTCTCCTTTAATACGGCGAGCAGCTGCGTAACGTCCGGTTACAGCACCATCGTTGAACAATAAAACTTTAGCATCTTTCTCTAAGCCAAAGGTGTCACCATCTTTAACAGGCATATCAGTAACAATTGTTCCTGGAGAATTCTTAGCTAATTCATATGCTTCCTTTAATGTGTTTACTTTTACTACGTTGTTGCCGTAGAAAGCAGCTTCGATGATGGAACGTGTCTTAGAAAAACCAACTTTTCCAGCACCAATTTCATTCAGCGGATAATACGCTTTTGTTGCCATAAAATAATTCCTCCTTAAATATATATAAATAACTTTGTACCTAAAAATAAATACACACAAATATCATACACTATGTTATTTTTTTGTCAATCTTTTTTCCATAAAAAAACAATGAAATTTCCATTAACTAATTTAAAAATATTTGTTTTTTCCATCTGTATAAGCCTTCCAGAAGATTACGAGAAATACTAAAAACACTCCTAATTCTATGTACTGCCAGTATGGAATTTTCAAAAAATTAGCCTCAACAAACACTCCTATCACTCCTATAACTGTCATCACTGCCCCAAAAAGCATGGTCTTTGGATAGACCTTCTGGATAAATTCTTTTTTATTTTTGCATCTTCCCATTTCTTCTTTTGGAATCAGATAATCACTGAGTTCTTCCTTCTTCCCTGCTTGTCTGATATGTAAAACTAAGAAAGCACCAACAAATGCAATTACACAATTTAATATGAGATAAACCTTCATTATTTCTGCCCTTTCACCGATATAATTATTGTTGTGATTATATCATAATCTTTTTTGGAAAAACAAAAAAATTTATCTTTTCTCAATTTTTTTCATGGAATTTGTTGAAATTGTTGAAATTGAATTGAATTTTTCTTTGTTTTCGTGTAAAATATATATAATTCTATGAAAAGGGGTATTTAACATGAATCTTGATAACGCAAAAATCTTAATCTGTGATGATTCAATCCTTGCACGGAAGCAGTTAAAGGATATTATTGGATCCCTTGGTTCTCCAGTTTTTGCCGAAGCTGCCGATGGACAATCTGCTATTGAAACATACAAAAAAATAAAACCAGATATCGTATTTCTGGATATCGTTATGCCTGTAAAAGATGGTAATGATGCAATTCATGAAATTATGGAATTTGATTCTTCTGCAACCATCATTATTGTCTCTTCTGTGGGAACTCAGTCCCAGTTGAAAGCTGCTCTGGAAGCAGGTGCAAAAGATTTTATTCAGAAACCAATTGATGAAAAACAGGTATCTGTTATTTTAACTAAACATTTTGAGGAGAAATAAGCATGTACACTCAATTTTTCGGAAACTACCTTCTATCTAATGGATACATCACTCAGGAACAGCTTTTTTCCGCCATCCAGAAACAATCCAAGACTCGTATGAAGCTTGGCACTCTTGCCATTCATGCCGGATATATGACAGCACAGGAAGTTGACCAGGTGATCATAGAACAGACTCATCAGGATAAGAAATTTGGAGAGCTGGCAATCCAGTTTGGCTACATGACCAGCGAGCAAGTAATTGAACTGTTAAAAGAACAAAGTCCGGATTTCCTCCTTCTTGGTCAGATTCTTGTAGAAGATGGTATTTTATCTCACGTACAACTAGAAGAAATTATGATTGATTACCGTTCCAAGAATGAAATGATCGATCTTGATATGACAATTGAGACTCAGGAAGGACTCTCCCGTCTCTTTGATAACTTCTTTATTATCTCAGAGACTCCTGTTTCCGACTACGAGCGCATGTACATAGAACTGCTTTTCAATAATTTTATTCGTTTTATCGGAGATGATTTTACACCATTATCTGTTGAAGTCTGTACCGTATTCCCAGCTTCACACTGTGTTGCTCAGAAAGTAAACGGCTCCCATGCTTTTACAACCTACATTAACATGGATACAGATACTGCAATTGAATTTGCATCCCGCTATGTAGGAGAACCATTCCCAGATTTTGATGAATATGTAGAAGCTTCTCTGGAAGATTTCTTAAATCTTCACAATGGTTTGTATGTGGTGAATATCTCCAATGATTTTTCAGATGAATGTTCCATTTCAGCTCCAGAAGCCACCACTAATGGTATTCTGGAATTTACACAAACCGCATACCAGTTCTCTGTTATGTATTCTTTTGGATTAATTCACTTTATCATTTCAACTGAGAACTAAAACTCATTATGCACAGCAAAAAACACCGGCATGAGCCGGTGTTTTTTTTGCAGTAGCCTTATTTTCCTTCCTTTTTCTTTCTATTAAGAAAATCTATTACAAATCCAATTCCCACACCAAGAACCAGTACCGCTCCTGCTATTAGAATTACGATTCTATAGTCCAGGCCAGTTTCTTTCTCCAGGTCTTCTTCATCTTACATTCCTAAGAATTTCTTTACTACTGCTGGCATTTCATCTACTTCGCAAACAGTATCATGAAGCACCTGTGCACTTCTGATTTCTTCAATAGCGTTTGGAACTTCTACATTACCAATCTTGGATAATTCATCTACCAGTTCAAAATCAGACATAGAGTCGTATTTTACATCAATGGCGTTCATTACGCTTCTGGTAAACTTGAATGGGCTTGCAGTTGATGCAATGACAGTCTTGGTATCAGTATCTTTAGTGTCTGCCTTGTATTTGTTATAAACACCAGCAGCTACAGCTGTATGAGTATCAATAACATATCCTGTCTTATCATACAGGTTCTTGATTACCTCTGCTGTCTCCTGCTCACTGGAGTAATTTCCATAGAAATCAGAAAGCTGAGCCTTCATATCTTCAGAAATTTCGTATTTTCCAGCGCTGGTTAATGCTTTCATTAAATCTGCGTTCTTAGCCGCATCATTTCCAGCGATTCTGTAAATGAGACGCTCCAAGTTGGAAGAAATCAAAATATCCATAGATGGAGAGCTTGTCAGCATAAATTCACGGTTTCTGTCATAGGTTCCTGTAGAGAAGAAGTCAAATAATACTTTGTTCTCGTTAGAAGCACAGATTAATTTTCCAATTGGAAGTCCCATGTTCTTTGCATAGAATGCTGCAAGGATATTTCCAAAGTTACCAGTTGGAACTACTACGTTGATTGGTTCATCCTTGGAAATTTCACCATTTGCATATAATTTTGCATAAGAATATACATAATAGACAATTTGTGGAACAAGACGTCCAATGTTAATGGAGTTTGCAGAGGAGAACTGATATCCTGCTTTGTCCATTTCTTCTTTTAATTCTGCATCGTTGAACATCATTTTCACACCAGTCTGGGCCTGATCGAAATTTCCGTGGATTCCTACAACGAAGGTATTATCTCCCTTCTGAGTTACCATCTGTTTCTCCTGGATTGGGCTTACACCGTTCTTAGGATAGAATACGATAATCTTTGTTCCTTCTACATCTGCAAAACCAGCCAGAGCGGCTTTTCCTGTATCACCGGAAGTTGCAGTTAAAATAACGATGTCATTTTTTACTTCGTTCTTTCTTGCTGCTGTAATTAATAAATGTGGCAGAATAGATAATGCCATATCCTTAAAGGCAATCGTAGAACCATGGAACAATTCTAAATAATATGCTCCGTCTGCCTGTACTAATGGAGCGATTTCTTCTGTATCAAATTTGCTGTCATAAGCTTTATTAATACAATTCTTTAACTCTTCTTCTGTAAAATCTGTCAGAAACTGTTTCATTACTGCATAAGCAGTCTCCTGATAAGACATATTGGCAAGTTCATCCAGACTTACATCAAGTGCTGGAATACTATCCGGTACAAATAAACCGCCGTCGTCAGCTAATCCTTTTAAAATTGCCTGGGAAGCTGTCATTTTCACATCACTGTTTCTGGTACTGGAATACATTAAACCCATTTTTCTTACCTCATAACTCTTTCTATTGTTTTTCCTATGTTTTCCTAAATAATTCAGGTTTCATTATATGGAATTCTTTTTAAAGTGTCAATCCCCTACGCACATTTGTCCGTGGGAGAAATATGAAAAAAAATAAGACGCTGTTTCACCTAGTTCGATGAAAGCAACAAATTTCTGCTTTCCCAAAAAGGGAAAATACGTTACAATTGATAATGATATTTTGCAAAGGAGGATTCCCATGCTACCGGGTGTATACGTTGCTGAAAAAAAAGACAAGACCATCTATTATCGAAGTAATATCACTTTTTCCAACAAACATATCAGTCTGGGAAGCTTTGATACAGAAGAGGCGGCTCATCTGGCTTACAAAGAAGCGGAGTCTCTTCTCTACGGAAATATCTCCTTAGAAGATCTTCTCATCTCTCCGAAAGAATATCTTTCTTTTGACAAAAAGATTTCTCTGGTAAACTTCCGGGATAATGGCATGTATATCGCAAATCCCATTTATCTTCACAAAAACTATTTCAGTTATTTCTTTTCGCCAAATGAAGAACTGAAATTTGATATTGATGACCTGTTCTATTACAGCAGTCATAAGATCATGCGCAGAAAGGGGCACCTGTTCGTTAATGATTATGGTCTACAGACTTCTATCCTGTCCCGCTATGGCGTCAAGGCTCACGCAGTCAGCGGCAGGGATTATGTATTTGTAAATGGTGATTCTTCCGATTTCCGTTACTCAAATATCGAAGTCATAAATCCCTATTACGGAGTTGCCCGTATTGAAAAAAATGGTCAGATAAAGTATCGCACAAAAATTCACATTGAAGGAAATTACACCATCGGAACCTACTCTTCCGAAGTAAAAGCTGCGATTGCCTATAACAAAGCTGTAGACCTGGCAAAATCTGCTGGGATCTATAAAAATTTTTCTGAAAATTATATTGATTCTATTCCTGCCAAGGAATATGCAGAAATCTATACGAAAGTCCGGATTTCTGCTAACTATCTGGAATATCTATCCAATAAAACTTAGGGGTCCTCGCACTAAATAATGAGTGCGACAACCCCCTTTTTATTATGTTAATTTTTATTTCTGATTAATATAATTTACCAGACCTTCACAATCAATAATTTTCTGCATGAATGGTGGGAATGCCTGTCCCTGGAATTTCTTTCCTGTTGTAACATCAGTAATGATACCGGAATCAAAATCCACTTCTACTTCATCTCCTGCCTGAATAGCCACTGCGGCTTCTGGACATTCGATAATTGGAAGTCCAATATTAATAGCATTGCGATAGAAAATTCTTGCAAATGTCTCAGCAATAACACAACTGATACCAGCTGCCTTAATAGAAATCGGAGCATGTTCTCTGGAAGAACCACAACCAAAATTCTTATTAGCAACCATGATATCCCCTTCTGCAACATTCTTTACAAAATCCTTATCAATATCTTCCATACAGTGAGTTGCAAGTTCCTTTGGATCAGAGGAGTTCAAGTATCTTGCAGGAATAATAACATCTGTATCTACATTATCTCCATATTTAAAAACACGACCATGTGCTGCTTTCATTTTCTCTTCCTCCTACATTACTTCTTCTGGACCGGAAATCTTACCGGTAATAGCACTTGCTGCCGCTACTGCAGGGCTTGCCAGATAAACTTCTGATTCCACATGTCCCATACGACCTACAAAGTTACGGTTTGTGGTAGAAACACATCTCTCTCCTTCTGCCATAACTCCCATGTAACCACCAAGACATGGACCACAGGTTGGAGTGCTTACAATAGCACCAGCCTCTATAAAGGTGCGGATTAACCCTTCTTCCATAGCATCTAAATAAATCTTCTGAGTTGCTGGAATTACAATCACACGAACTCCTTTGGCAACTTTCTTACCTTTCATGATGGAAGCAGAAATTCTTAAGTCTTCCATACGACCATTAGTACAAGAACCAATTACAACCTGATCGATCTTTACATCCCCAACCTCATCAATGGTACGGGTATTTTCTGGAAGATGAGGGAATGCAACAGTTGGTCTTAAAGCACTAAGATCAATGGTATATTCTTCATCATAAATTGCATCTTCATCTGCTGTATACTCTACAAATTCTCTTGTGGAATGTTCTTTCATGTAAGCTCTAGTTACATCATCAACAGGGAAGATTCCATTCTTTCCACCAGCTTCAATTGCCATATTGGCAATCGTAAGTCTGTCATCCATAGAAAGATACTGAATTCCATCTCCTACGAATTCCATAGATTTATATAAAGCTCCGTCTACACCAATCATTCCTATGATGTGAAGGATTACGTCTTTTCCACTTACCCATTTTGCAGGTTTACCAACCAGATTGAATTTAATGGCAGATGGTACTTTAAACCATGCTTTACCAGTTGCCATACCAGCAGCCATATCGGTACTTCCTACACCAGTAGAAAATGCACCTAATGCTCCATAGGTACAGGTATGTGAATCTGCACCAATAATTACATCACCAGCAACTGTCAGTCCTTTTTCTGGAAGCAGGGCATGCTCGATTCCCATTTCTCCTACATCAAAGTAATTGCTAATCTCATGCTTGCAGGCAAATTCTCTAACGCATTTGCAATGCTGTGCAGATTTGATATCTTTATTTGGCACAAAATGATCCATTACCAGTGCGATCTTATCCTTGTGGAATACTCCATCCACTTTCATTTTCTCAATTTCGTGAATTGCTACTGGAGATGTAATGTCATTTCCAAGCACAAGATCTAAATCAGCTTCAATCAGCTGACCCGCACTAACAGATGGAAGTCCTGCATGTGCTGCAAGGATTTTTTGTGTCATTGTCATTCCCATGATTCTTTCCTCCTAATAATAAATTGCGCTTGCAGAATTTCTGCTCGCAAACGGTGTTGCAACGCAACACAGTATTCTTACTTGAACCTCTGCAAAAAGGTGTGTGAGTGAGATTTGCAGTGTTCTATCTGAACTTAGTCTACCATAACTATTTCTATAATAAAAATACATAATAAACATATTTACCATAACATTTTTTTATGGTAAGATACATTTATAATAACCAAACAAAGGGAGTCTTTTATGAATCAGAATTTATCATCCTATTGGATTTTTTATACAGTTGCCAACGCCGGAAACATTTCCAAGGCCGCTAAAGAACTTTATATCAGCCAGCCTGCTATCAGCAAGTCCATCCAGAAATTAGAGGAAAGCTTAAACTGCAGGCTTTTTTCCAGAAGTTCCAGAGGCGTTATCCTGACAGAAGAAGGAAGCCTTCTATACACTCATGTAAAAGAGGCCTTTGAGACTTTAACTACTGGAGAGGATAAATTAAAACGTTCTATCGACTTAGGAATGGGGCATTTGCAGATTGGCGTCAGTTCTACCCTCTGTAAATATATGCTCCTGCCTTATTTGAAAGAATTCATCCGCCGTAACCCTCATATCAGCATTTCCATTCACTGTCAATCTACTAATGATACGTTACGCCTGCTGGATGATAATAAGATTGATATTGGTCTCATTGGCGAACCGGAAAATGTAAAAAATATCCATTTTTATTCTCTTTCCAATATTAAGGATATTTTTGTCGCAAACAAGGAATACTTAAATAATCTGACTGCAAGAGGTGTAAAAAAAGACCAGATCTTGCAGAACTCCACCATCATGCTGTTAGATAAAGAAAATATGACCCGGCAGTATATTGATGATTATCTGGTCAAAAATCAGATTACCGTTGCTGATTCCATTGATATTTCCAATATGGATCTTCTCATTGATTTTGCCAAGATTGGTGTAGGTGTCGCCTGCGTTATAGAGAATTTTGTAAAAAAAGAACTAGAAGAAGGAAGTCTTGTGGAAATTCCTCTGGACATTCCAATCCATGAACGAAAAGTTGGATTTGCTTACAAAGAAAGTATCAAACCATCCAAATCCTTACAGAGCTTTATTGATTTTTATACAAACTTTAATCCGGAGGACAACGAATCATGAAAGAACAAATACATACCATTCCCATTAATGACGCTATGGAAAATGCAGGAGAATGTCCATTCTGCTACATTGAGCGAAGAACCGAAAATCACGCCATGGATTTTGTGTTAGGACATGGTGCTTCCTACATGGAAGCCGACATCCGGGATATGACAGATAAAGAAGGCTTCTGCCGTGCTCATTTCAAGAAAATGTTCGATTACGGCAATTCTCTGGGCAATGCCTGGATCTTAAAAACCCTGCTTCTTCGCAATATGAATGAAATGACAAAAGAATTTAAGAATTTCAAACCGGAAAACAGCGGCAAAAAAGGATTGTTCAAGAAAGAAACTGGAGACAACTCCATTGTAGAATGGATCGACAAACGGGAATCTTCCTGTTTTATCTGTTCCAACGTAGAACGGACTTTCCAGGCATATATGGCAACATTCTTCGATATGTATAAAAAGGACGAAGCCTTCCGCAAGCAGGTTTCTGAAACGAAGGGCTTCTGCCTCTCCCATTTTAAAGTAGTATGCCAGGGAGCAGATCAGTTTCTAAACGAAAAGGAAAGAAAAGAATTTTATTCCATGGTACTTCCTATGATGGAAGAAAATATAAATCGGGTTTATGAAGATGTTGCCTGGTTCATTGAGAAATATGATTATAAGAACAAAGACGCTGACTGGAAAACCTCAAAAGATGCCATCCAAAGGGGAATGCAAAAATTGCGGGGAAGTGACCCATCTTTGGATCCATATAAGCTCAAAAAATAGCTTTT